>NZ_JBJQLL010000025.1:0-56918 GCF_046486405.1 Escherichia sp. WS338
CAGTTGCCAGACCGCAAGGTGTTTTAACAAATCAAAAGGGGTTTTAATAACTGGCTCAAAGCTGAAAGCTTTCCGGAACCCCCAGCCTAGCTGGGGGTTTTCTGTGCACAAGAAAAAAGGCCCGCAAGCGGACCTTTTATAAGGGTGGGAAATGACAACTTAGATCTTTTTAAAGATCAAAGAACCATTAGTGCCACCGAAGCCGAAGGAGTTACACAGCGTGTATTCCATTCCGCTGACCTGACGTGCTTCGTGCGGTACGAAATCCAGATCGCAACCTTCATCCGGGTTATCCAGGTTGATGGTTGGCGGAACAGCCTGATCGCGCAGCGCCAGGATGGAGTAGATAGATTCTACTGCACCCGCCGCACCTAACAGGTGACCGGTCATAGATTTCGTGGAGCTTACCAACACACGGCTTGCAGCTTCACCGAAGATGGTTTTCACCGCCTGCGCTTCAGCTTTATCGCCAGCCGGCGTAGAAGTACCGTGAGCGTTAACGTAGCCAATCTGACTCGCTTCAATGCCTGCATCACGCAGAGCATTTGCCATTGCCAGAGCTGCGCCTGCGCCATTTTCTGGCGGTGACGTCATATGATAAGCATCGCTGCTCATACCAAAGCCGACGAGTTCAGCGTAAATTTTCGCACCGCGTTTTTTCGCGTGTTCGTACTCTTCAAGTACCAGCATACCGGCACCATCGCCCAGTACGAAACCATCACGCTCTTTATCCCACGGGCGGCTCGCCGCTTGCGGGTTATCATTGCGGGTAGATAATGCACGTGCCGCGCCAAAACCACCAACGCCCAGCGGCGTACTGGCTTTCTCTGCGCCACCTGCAACCATCACGTCAGCATCGCCATACGCGATAATACGCGCAGCATGGCCAATGTTGTGCACGCCGGAAGTACAGGCGGTCGCGATAGAGATGCTTGGGCCACGCAGGCCATACATGATAGTCAGATGACCTGCCACCATGTTCACAATCGTTGACGGAACGAAGAATGGGCTGATCTTACGTGGACCACCGTTCATCAGAGATGTGTGGTTTTCTTCGATCAGTCCGAGGCCGCCAATCCCGGAGCCAATTGCGGCACCAATGCGGGTTGCGTTCTCTTCCGTTATTTCAAGGCCAGAATCCTGCATGGCCTGAACGCCAGCGACAATTCCATATTGAATGAAGGCATCCATCTTGCGCTGTTCTTTGCGCGAGATAATGTCCTCACAGTTAAAATCCTTTACTAAGCCAGCAAATTTCGTTGCATAGGCGCTAGTATCGAAATGGTCGATTAGGCTGATGCCACTCTGACCGGCAAGCAGAGCTTTCCAGGTAGACTCTACGGTATTGCCGACAGGAGACAACATGCCCAGTCCGGTCACAACTACACGACGCTTAGACACGTTTGTCCTCCAGGGAGGGAAAAAATGATTCTAGTGGGACAAAAAGATAAAACTCAGGCGGTCGAACGACCGCCTGGAGATGTTCACTTACGCCTGGTGGCCGTTGATGTAATCAATGGCAGCCTGAACGGTGGTGATTTTCTCAGCTTCTTCGTCCGGAATCTCAGTATCAAACTCTTCTTCCAGAGCCATTACCAGCTCAACGGTGTCAAGAGAATCCGCGCCCAGGTCTTCAACGAAAGAAGCATTGTTGGTAACTTCTTCCTGCTTAACGCCCAGCTGTTCGCCGATAATTTTCTTAACGCGTTCTTCGATAGTGCTCATACTCTTAAATTTCCTATCAAAACTCGCTTTCGCGATGGTTTTCGTAGTGTATAAAATGTTGAAAAATTTGCAACTAAATCCCGGCAGGTCTTACCACGATTTTACGTTATTTTGAGGCCTTACCCCCCAATAACGCAAATCATTTTGCACTAATTATTACTCATAACCACGCAGACTGCGCGCAACATGAGCATTTTGTGCAAATCGCGGTCAGACCATGTACATCCCGCCGTTCACATGCAAAGTTTCACCCGTGATGTAAGCTGCTTCGTCGGATGCCAGGAATGCAACCGCGTTGGCGATTTCCTGTGCGCCGCCGAGGCGACCCGCAGGAACCTGCGCCAGGATACCCGCACGCTGGTCATCGCTCAGCGCACGTGTCATGTCCGTTTCAATAAAGCCCGGAGCAACAACGTTTACAGTAATACCGCGTGACGCAACTTCGCGCGCCAGTGATTTACTGAAGCCGATCAAGCCCGCTTTCGCCGCAGCGTAGTTGGCCTGACCGCCATTTCCCATGGTACCAACCACAGAACCGATAGTGATAATACGACCATGACGCTTTTTCATCATAGCGCGCATTACCGCTTTTGACAGACGGAAAACAGATGAAAGGTTGGTTTCGATAATATCGTTCCACTCTTCATCTTTCATTCGCATTAACAGGTTATCACGAGTGATACCGGCATTATTGACCAGGATATCCACTTCACCAAATTCTGCGCGAATTTTTTCCAGAACAGATTCGATAGATGCCGGGTCGGTCACATTCAACATCAGACCTTTGCCGTTGGCACCTAAATAATCAGTGATCGCCTGAGCGCCATTTTCACTGGTCGCAGTGCCGATAACTTTCGCGCCACGGGCTGCGAGCGTTTCAGCAATTGCGCGGCCAATTCCGCGGCTTGCACCGGTTACCAGTGCGATTTTTCCTTCAAAATTCATGATTTTCCTCTTTTAAAGCTCGAGCGCCGCTGCCATCGCTGAAGGTTCGTTCAGCGCCGAGGCGGTCAGGGTGTCGACAATGCGTTTCGTCAGGCCAGTAAGCACTTTGCCCGGGCCGACTTCATAGAGATGTTCTACGCCTTGCGCTGCCATGTATTCAACAGACTTCGTCCACTGAACCGGGTTATACAACTGACGTACCAGTGCGTCACGGATGGCATCACCATTGGTTTCGCATTTCACATCAACGTTATTCACAACAGGAACTGTTGGTGCGTTAAAGGTGATTTTCGCTAATTCTACTGCCAGTTTGTCGGCTGCTGGTTTCATCAGCGCACAGTGAGACGGTACGCTCACTGGTAACGGCAGAGCGCGTTTTGCGCCCGCAGCTTTACAGGCAGCGCCAGCACGCTCAACTGCTTCTTTATGACCGGCAATAACCACCTGTCCCGGAGAGTTAAAGTTTACCGGAGAAACGACCTGACCTTCTGCAGCTTCTTCACACGCTTTCGCAATAGACGCATCATCCAGACCGATGATTGCCGCCATAGCACCCGTTCCTTCCGGTACGGCTTCTTGCATGAACTTGCCGCGCATCTCAACCAGACGCACCGCATCAGCGAAATCAATCACACCAGCGCAAACCAGCGCGGAGTATTCCCCCAGGCTGTGACCGGCCATCATTGCCGGTGCTTTACCGCCCTGCTGCTGCCATACGCGGTACAGCGCAACAGATGCAGTCAACAGCGCAGGCTGGGTTTGCCAGGTTTTATTCAGTTCTTCAGCTGGCCCCTGCTGTGTCAGCGCCCACAGGTCGTAGCCCAGCGCCGCAGAAGCTTCAGCAAACGTTTCTTCGACAATTGGATAGCTCGCCGCCATATCAGCCAGCATTCCAACGGTTTGAGAACCCTGTCCAGGGAACACAAATGCAAATTGCGTCATGTTTTAATCCTTATCCTAGAAACGAACCAGCGCGGAGCCCCAGGTGAATCCACCGCCAAAGGCTTCAAGCAGAACCAACTGCCCCGGCTTAATGCGCCCGTCGCGTACAGCTTCATCCAGAGCGCACGGGACAGAGGCCGCAGAGGTATTACCGTGGCGATCCAGCGTCACCACGACATTGTCCATCGACATGCCGAGTTTTTTCGCTGTTGCACTGATAATACGCAGGTTAGCCTGATGCGGAACCAGCCAGTCCAGTTGAGAACGGTCAAGATTATTCGCCGCCAGCGTCTCATCTACGATGTGCGCCAGTTCTGTTACCGCAACCTTGAAGACTTCGTTGCCCGCCATCGTCAGATGAATTGAATTCTCTGGATTCACACGGTCAGCATTAGGCAGCGTCAGCAACTCACCATAGCTACCGTCGGCATGCAGATGGGTGGAGATGATTCCCGGCTCTTCAGAGGCAGCCAGCACCGCAGCGCCCGCGCCATCGCCAAAAATAATAATAGTCCCACGATCGGTTGGATCGCAGGTGCGCGCCAGTACATCGGAACCGACGACCAGAGCATACTTCACCGCCCCAGATTTCACGTATTGATCGGCTACGCTTAATGCATAGGTGAAACCTGCGCAGGCTGCTGCAACGTCAAATGCCGGGCAACCTTTAATGCCCAGCATGCTTTGAATCTGACAAGCTGCGCTCGGGAAAGCGTGCGTAGCTGAAGTCGTTGCCACAACGATCAGGCCAATCTGGTCTTTCTCAATGCCCGCCATCTCAATTGCGCGTGTCGCCGCTTCAAAGCCCATGGTTGAAACGGTTTCGTTTGGCGCGGCAATGTGGCGTTCGCGGATACCGGTACGAGTGACAATCCACTCGTCAGAGGTGTCCACCATTTTTTCCAAATCGGCGTTTGTCCGCACTTGTTCGGGCAGATAGCTGCCAGTACCAATAATCTTCGTATACATGTACGCTCAGTCACTTTTCGGTTATATACCGTCACTTGCAAACTGCGAGTTCGCTGGCAGCGTCCTGCTACCGCAGAGTTCCGCTTTTGCCACCGTCCAGCAGCTCAAAACCAGCTGGGTATACAGATTCCAGGCGAGCGGCAATTCGCTGAGGAACTTGTCGCTGCACCGCCTGCACTGCCTGTTCAATCGCGACCGCAAAAGCTCGCTGATTGGCTGCACCATGACTTTTTATCACCGTGCCGCGCAATCCTAACAGACAGGCGCCGTTATACTGGTCGGGGTTGAGGTGACTGAATCGCCTCGTCAGGCTCTTTTGTAGCCAACGCTTTAATAACAGTAGCCACCACGACCGTTTTTTCCCTTCACCCTGAGATTTCAGCAGAGAAAGGAACATCCTGACAACACCTTCCATCGTCTTTAATGTGACATTTCCTGTAAAGCCGTCACAAACCAGCACATCTGTCTTGCCAGTTAACAACTCATTGGCTTCAAGATAGCCGATATAATTGATAGAAGGGATTGTTTTAAGCACCGCTGAGGCATCCCGAATACTGTCGAGACCCTTTACTTCTTCTTCACCAATATTGAGCAACGCCACGCGAGGATTGGGAATTTCCACCACCTCTTCAGCCAGGACTGAGCCCATAATGGCAAATTGCACCAACATGGTGCTGTCACAATCGACGTTGGCCCCTAAATCGAGGACCACCGTTTTGCCCTTTTGCTGATGCGGTAATACCGTCACCAGCGCCGGACGCTCAATCCCCTCCAGGGGCTTGAGTAATAATTTTGCCAGCCCCATCAGCGCCCCGGTATTACCGGCACTGACACAGGCTTGCGCTCGACCTTCTTTCACCAGCTCCAGGGCCACGCGCATTGAACTCCCACGACTGGCGCGGATAGCTTGCGAAGGCCGGGCATCACTGGCGATAACTGACTGCGCAGGAATAATCTGCAGACGCGAACGTTGTTCAAAGTCAGCTTTAGCAAGTAATGGCGTGATGGCGTCGGGATTGCCGACTAAAAGAAGAGTGAGTTGCGAATTAGAATTCAGTGCCTGCAATGCTGCAGGCACTGTCACGGAAGGGCCAAAATCCCCTCCCATGACATCTAACGCCAGGGTTAGACGTGTCAAGGTATCGTCGCCGCCCGGTTTGGTCTTTCCCCAGTTGCCTGGGGAAAATCCTCACTAAGCTTCATCACGCAGACGCGTGATTACTTAGCGATGACCTTGCGGCCGCGGTAGTAACCGTCGGCAGTGATGTGGTGACGCAGGTGTTTTTCACCAGAAGTTTTGTCTACAGACAGGCTGGTGACTGCGGTCAGCGCGTCATGGGAACGACGCATGCCACGTTTGGAACGGGTTGGTTTATTCTGTTGTACGGCCATGGACCTTACTCCTCAATTACGGTTTATCCCCGATCCAACGGGGAGCACCAATTACTTACGCTTTAAGCTGGCTAATACGGCAAATGGGTTTGGCTTTTGCGCTTCTTCAGGCAGTTCACCAAAGACCATGTCCGCTTCGGACACTTCACAGTGTTCAGAATCATGCACCGGAACTACCGGCAAGGCGAGGATGATTTCATCTTCAACCATTGCAAGCAGATCGATTTCACCGAATTCGTTAACCTCAATCGGTTCATACGCTTCCGGCAGTGCTTCAGCCTGTTCGTCTGAACGCACAGGACTAAAACAATACGTTGTGTAGACCTGATGAGTAAACGGCTTCCCGCAACGCTGACACTCGAGCGTTACCGTCACCTTCGCATCGCCGTTTAACACTGCGAGACGTTGGTTATCGATAGCGAACGACATGGAGCATTCCACATCACTGTCCACACTGACTACGGATTCGGCGACGCGCTCAACCTGATCAGGGGTATAGATACCCTGGTAATCAAGGCGTTTTTGAGCCGTACGAACCGGATCGAGAGTCAGGGGTAATTTTACCTTTTGCATAGGGCGCGCATATTAACTTTGTAACGTCATAGAGTCAAAGAAAAAGGCAGCCTGTGGTTGCCTTTTGCCAATAATTCGCACACATTGCGGGTTACTGCTTTATTTTCGTTCAGTGCTGATAACGAACATCAACCTGCAAAACGAAGCGCATAGTTTAAAATGGCTATCATCAATACGCTATATCTGATGGAAAAAAATATGCCTAAACTTATTTTAGCCTCCACCTCGCCCTGGCGTCGCGCTCTTCTGGAAAAACTGCAAATCTCTTTTGAATGTGCAGCACCCGAGGTCGACGAAACTCCACGCAGCGACGAATCACCGCGACAGTTGGTGCTTCGACTGGCACAAGAAAAGGCGCAATCTCTGGCGTCACGTTATCCGGATCATTTAATTATTGGTTCAGACCAGGTATGTGTTCTTGATGGCGAAATCACCGGTAAACCGTTAACGGAAGAAAATGCCCGTCTGCAATTACGCAAAGCCAGCGGCAATATCGTCACCTTCTATACTGGACTGGCGTTGTTTAATTCGGCGAATGGGCATCTACAAACAGAAGTGGAGCCTTTTGACGTCCATTTCCGTCACCTGAGCGAGGCGGAGATTGATAATTACGTGCGTAAAGAGCATCCCCTGCACTGCGCGGGTAGCTTTAAGAGTGAAGGATTTGGCATTACTCTGTTTGAGCGTTTAGAGGGGCGTGATCCTAACACGCTGGTTGGTTTACCGCTAATCGCGCTGTGTCAGATGTTACGTCGGGAAGGGAAAAACCCGCTGATGGGATAGTTTTTTGCGCCGGATGCGGTTACTTCGCATCCGGCAATCGGTGCTGGCGGCCTGATGCGGCGTAAACGCCTTATCAGGCCAACCGCCCATTATCATGCTTATATGCTCGTATTAGCGCGCGTTACGCAGTTTTTGCAAACAACGCTTCAAACCTTCATCCATCGGCGCTTCGATACGCATCACCTCACCGGTCCCCGGATGAGTAAACTTCAACGCTGCAGCGTGCAGGAACAGGCGATTTAATCCCGTGCCTGCTTCAGTGAGCTGTCTGTCAAATTCACGGTCACCGTAGCGATCGTCAAAGGCAATCGGATGACCCGCATATTGTGTATGCACACGGATCTGATGAGTACGCCCTGTTACCGGGCTACAACGCACCAGGGTGGCAAATGCATAGCGTTCTTCCACTTTAAAGCGTGTTTCCGACGGTTTGCCTTCCTGACTCACACGCACGATACGTTCGCCGCTTTGCAGAATATTTTTCAGTAACGGTGCTTGAACGCTCTTCACATGCGACTGCCACTGACCGCGCACCAGCGCCAGGTAATCTTTTTGCATCCCTTTTTCACGTAGTTGCTCATGCAGAGAACGCAACGCCGAGCGTTTTTTCGCTACCAGCAACACACCTGAAGTGTCCCGGTCGAGACGATGAACCAGTTCAAGGAACCGCGCTTCCGGGCGCAACGCCCGCAAACCTTCGATAACGCCGAAGCTTAAACCACTGCCGCCATGTACCGCCGTACCGGAAGGTTTATTCAGCACCAGGATATGGTCATCTTCATATAAGATGACGTCCGCCAGCGCCGCCACCTTTTGCAGATGTGGCGAAACCGCCTCTTCTTCCCGCTCAGCAATGCGAACCGGTGGAATACGCACCTCATCACCCGCTTCGAGTTTATATTCAGGCTTAATACGTTTTTTGTTCACCCGCACTTCGCCTTTACGCAAAATACGGTAAATCATACTTTTTGGTACGCCTTTCAATTGAGTACGCAAAAAGTTATCGATACGTTGCCCCGCTTCGTCAGCGGTGATAGCAACAATTTTTACGGATGGAGTCTCTGTTTTCATGGTGGGCGATTCTAATTAGCCAACAGGATTCGCGCCACTCATTTTTCTATGCTTATATTTAGTTTTGCACCTTATTACTTCACTACGTGATCACTTTATTGATGGTTATTAAACCAATCACCAGCAAGAAGTGAAAAAACTGTGAGTAAGCGGGTGATAAATGGTAAAAGTCATCTTGCTATAACAAGGCTTGCAGTGGAATAATGAGGCCGTTTCCGTGTCCATCCTTGTTAAAACAAGAAATTTTACGGAATAACCCATTTTGCCCGACCGATCATCCACGCAGCAATGGCGTAAGACGTATTGATCTTTCAGGCAGTTAGCGGGCTGCGGGTTGCAGTCCTTACCGGTAGATGGAAATATTTCTGGAGAGTAATACCCAGTCTGTTTCTTTGATAATTGCGCTGTTTTTCCGCATGAAAAACGGGCAACCGACACTCTGCGCCTCTTTGAGCTGACGATAACCGTGAGGTTGGCGACGCGACTAGTCACGAGGCCATCGGTTCACACCCGGAAAGGCGTTACTTTGCCCGCAGCTTAGTCGTCAATGTAAGAATAATGAGTAAGTTACGATGAAAAGAATGTTAATCAACGCAACTCAGCAGGAAGAGTTGCGCGTTGCCCTTGTAGATGGGCAGCGTCTGTATGACCTGGATATCGAAAGTCCAGGGCACGAGCAGAAAAAGGCAAACATCTACAAAGGTAAAATCACCCGCATTGAACCGAGTCTGGAAGCTGCTTTTGTTGATTACGGCGCTGAACGTCACGGTTTCCTCCCACTAAAAGAAATTGCCCGCGAATATTTCCCTGCTAACTACAGTGCTCATGGTCGTCCCAACATTAAAGATGTGTTGCGTGAAGGTCAGGAAGTCATTGTTCAGATCGATAAAGAAGAGCGCGGCAACAAAGGCGCGGCATTAACCACCTTTATCAGTCTGGCGGGTAGCTATCTGGTTCTGATGCCGAACAACCCGCGCGCGGGTGGCATTTCTCGTCGTATCGAAGGCGACGACCGTACCGAATTAAAAGAAGCACTGGCAAGCCTTGAACTGCCGGAAGGCATGGGGCTTATCGTGCGCACCGCTGGCGTCGGCAAATCTGCTGAGGCGCTGCAATGGGATTTAAGCTTCCGTCTGAAACACTGGGAAGCCATCAAAAAAGCCGCTGAAAGCCGCCCGGCTCCGTTCCTGATTCATCAGGAGAGCAACGTCATCGTTCGCGCATTCCGCGATTACTTACGTCAGGATATCGGCGAAATCCTTATCGATAACCCGAAAGTGCTCGAACTGGCACGCCAGCATATCGCTGCATTAGGTCGCCCGGATTTCAGCAGCAAAATCAAGCTGTACACCGGCGAGATCCCGCTGTTCAGCCACTACCAGATTGAGTCGCAGATTGAGTCCGCCTTCCAGCGTGAAGTTCGTCTGCCATCCGGTGGTTCCATTGTTATCGACAGCACCGAAGCGTTAACCGCCATCGACATCAACTCCGCACGCGCGACCCGCGGCGGCGATATCGAAGAAACCGCGTTTAACACCAACCTCGAAGCTGCCGATGAGATTGCTCGTCAGCTGCGCCTGCGTGACCTCGGCGGCCTGATTGTTATCGACTTCATCGACATGACGCCAGTACGCCACCAGCGTGCGGTAGAAAACCGTCTGCGTGAAGCGGTGCGTCAGGACCGGGCGCGTATTCAAATCAGCCATATTTCTCGCTTTGGCCTGCTGGAAATGTCCCGTCAGCGTCTGAGCCCATCACTGGGTGAATCCAGCCATCACGTCTGCCCGCGCTGCTCCGGTACCGGTACCGTGCGTGACAACGAATCGTTGTCGCTCTCTATTCTGCGTCTGATCGAAGAAGAAGCGCTGAAAGAGAACACTCAGGAAGTTCACGCCATTGTTCCTGTGCCAATCGCGTCTTACCTGCTGAATGAAAAACGTTCTGCAGTGAATGCGATTGAAACTCGTCAGGACGGCGTGCGCTGTGTGATTGTGCCAAACGATCAGATGGAAACCCCGCACTACCATGTGCTGCGCGTGCGTAAAGGGGAAGAAACTCCAACCTTAAGCTACATGCTGCCGAAGCTGCATGAAGAAGCGATGGCGCTGCCGTCTGAAGAAGAGTTCGCTGAACGTAAGCGTCCTGAACAACCTGCGCTGGCAACCTTTGCCATGCCGGATGTGCCGCCAGCTCCAACCCCAGCTGAACCTGCCGCGCCTGTTGTAGCCCCAGCACCTAAAGCTGCAACGGCAACACCAGCATCTCCTGCACAACCAGGGTTGTTGAGCCGCTTCTTCGGCGCACTGAAAGCGCTGTTCAGCGGTGGTGAAGAAACCAAACCGGCCGAGCAACCAGCACCGAAAGCAGAAGCGAAACCGGAACGTCAACAGGATCGTCGCAAGCCTCGTCAGAACAACCGCCGTGACCGTAATGAGCGCCGCGACACCCGTAGTGAACGTACTGAAGGCAACGATAATCGCGAAGAAAACCGTCGTAATCGTCGCCAGGCACAGCAGCAGACTGCCGAGACGCGTGAGAGCCGTCAGCAGGCTGAGGTAACGGAAAAAGCACGTACCACCGACGAGCAGCAAGCGCCGCGTCGTGAACGTAGCCGCCGCCGTAACGATGATAAACGTCAGGCGCAACAAGAAGCGAAGGCGCTGAATGTTGAAGAGCAATCTGTTCAGGAAACCGAACAGGAGGAACGTGTACGTCCGGTTCAGCCGCGTCGTAAACAGCGTCAGCTCAATCAGAAAGTGCGTTACGAGCAAAGCGTAGCCGAAGAAGCGGTAGTCGCACCGGTGGTTGAAGAAACTGTCGCTGCCGAACCAATTGTTCAGGAAGCGCCAGCTCCACGCACAGAACTGGTGAAAGTCCCGCTGCCAGTCGTAGCGCAAACTGCACCAGAACAGCAAGAAGAGAACAATGCTGATAACCGTGACAACGGTGGCATGCCGCGTCGTTCTCGCCGCTCGCCTCGTCACCTGCGCGTGAGTGGTCAGCGTCGTCGTCGCTATCGTGACGAGCGTTATCCAACCCAATCGCCAATGCCGTTGACCGTAGCGTGCGCGTCTCCGGAACTGGCCTCTGGCAAAGTCTGGATCCGCTATCCAATTGTACGTCCGCAAGATGTACAGGTCGAAGAGCAGCGCGAACAGGAAGAAGTACAAGTGCAGCCGATGGTGACTGAGGTCCCTGTCGCCGCCGCTGTCGAACCGGTTGTTAGCGCGCCAGTTGTTGAAGAAGTGGCTGAAGTTGTAGAAGCCCCCGTTCAGGTTGCCGAACCGCAACCGGAAGTGGCTGAAACGACGCATCCTGAAGTAATTGCCGCCGCGGTAACTGAACAGCCGCAGGTGATTACCGAGTCTGATGTTGCCGTAGCCCAGGAAGTTGCAGAACACGCAGAACCGGTGGTTGAACCGCAGGAAGAGACGGCTGATATTGAAGAAGTTGCCGAAACTGCTGAGGTTGTGGTTGCTGAACCTGAAGTTGTTGCTCAACCTGCCGCGCCAGTCGTCGCTGAAGTCGCAGCAGAAGTTGAAACGGTAGCCGCGGTTGAACCAGAGATCACCGTTGAGCATAACCACGCTACCGCGCCAATGACGCGCGCTCCGGCACCGGAATATGTTCCGGAGGCACCGCGTCACAGTGACTGGCAGCGCCCTACTTTTGCCTTCGAAGGCAAAGGTGCCGCAGGTGGTCATACGGCAACGCATCATGCCTCTGCCGCTCCTGCGCGTCCGCAACCTGTTGAGTAATAATTAGCTCAAGTAATCAAGCCCTGGTAACTGCCAGGGCTTTTTTATTTCAGGGGTAGCATCTTTGCTGTAATGACATTAGCGTTACATGTACTGTATAATTATCATCCACGCAAAGCCGAAGGATATATTTATGCCAGCAGCCAATAACATTCCAGCCAGGCGCGAATCTTTAAACTTGCGCATAAAACCCGCAGAACGCGATCTTATTGACCGGGCCGCTAAAGCCCGAGGAAAAAATCGCACCGAATTTGTCCTTGAGGCCGCCAGAGCCGCAGCTGAAGAGGCGCTCATTGAGCAGAGAATTTTCAGGATCGATTCTGATGATTATCAGCTATTTTTGAATCGTCTGGATCAGCCCCCCGCGCCCAATGCTGCATTACGCAAAACCATGCAAACACCCGCGCCGTGGGAGCAAAAAAAATGATTCAGGCCCCCGAGCCACTCATGGCAAGGCATCAATTCACCTCTTTTTGCTCGGGAGTAGAAACGATGGATAACTGGCTAAAGCAGAGAGCCCTAAAAAATCAGCTTGCCGGCGCATCACGTACATTTGTTAGCTGTGATACGTATAGCAACGTTTTGGCATATTATTCGCTTGCTTCCAGCGCCGTTGAAACGTATGTCGCGACAGGACGATTTCGCCGAAATATGCCAGAACCGATCCCTGTTGTAGTACTTGGTCGTCTGGCAATAGATAAATCATTACAGGGTCAGGGCATCGATCGTGCGATGGTCAGAGATGCCGGTCTACGAGTACTACAGGCGGCTGAAGTCATTGGTATTCGCGGAATGTTGGTCCATGCGTTATCAGACCAGGCCCGTGAGTTTTATCTGCGAGTGGGGTTTGAACCATCGCCTGTCGATTCTATGATACTGATGGCAACATTGGCTGATTTGCAGGAATGTCTTAAATAGTTCGTTATGTCTCATGCAAAAAAATGCCCGCCCCGGCGATCCCAGAGCAGGCAGACAAAACATACCCAGTTTCATGATATGTTTTAAAGCGAAATTATTTGTTGAGCTGGAAGAGCGACAATCCCTGCATATCGGTAAATGCTTTATACGACGCCTGCAATGCCGTTTGCTGCATGATGTAAGATGAAATAGTTGCATTCCAGTCCACATCAACCAGATCGCTCATCTGCTGCGTTTGCCCTAAAGCGCGATCGCTACCTAATGAATCCAGCGACTCCAGTTCGTTCAGCTGCGTGCCTAATTCCGCGCGAACAGTCAGCACATTGTTCAGCGAGTTTTTCAGTCCGCGGTTGGTTTTATCCAGTGCCGCAGCGGCGGTTTCTTTATCCGCTTCGCTATCCGCGACCGGCGTTTTCAGGGCTGCGATGGCGCTATCCAGCATGGCAAAAAGATTGGTTTCAGAAGCGCTACCGTCTGGTTCCGCTACCGCGTTGCTGGTAATACTGTCGAAAATTTTGTCACCCGTGTGCCCTATCACCATCGAACGCGAAGCATCGACCTGTTGTTTAATACTTTCTGCTCCGCCTTCGTATTTTCCATCCGCCTCGCTAAACGGTGCGGATTCTGTTTTATAACCGGCAAAAATGTAGCGCCCGTTACCGTCAGTGGTGTTCGCCAGATTCAGCAACTGGTCACGAAGCCCCTGAATATCCGTAGCCAGCGAGGCCCGGTCATCGTCACTCAAGGTGCCATTGCTGGCGTAGACAATTTTTTCCTGAGCATTCTGGATAGCGGTGGTGACCTGGCTAAGTACACTCTCTTCCAGTGACACTTTTTGAGTGGCGAAAGTACGCGCCAGCGTGTACTGGCTGTTTTGCGCCTGTGCCTGGGAGAGAACAACAGCTTGTGATGCAGCAATGGGATCATCTGAAGGGTTAACGACTCGCTTACCCGTCGACATCTGTTCGCCGTACTTCATCCATTCTGCCTGAGAATTGGTGATACCACGCATGTTTTGCTGGTACATCATCTGGGTACTGAAACGCATCTTATCTCCCCTTAGCGAATGTTAATCAGCGCATCAAAAATCGCGTTTGCCGTCTGCAGAACCTGCGCATTCGCCAGGTAATACTGCTGAAAACGTTGCAGATTTCCGTACTCCTCATCGAGATTGACACCGGAAATCGACTGCTGCTGATTGGAAAGCTGCGTCACCACATTACCTTGCGTGGTGCTACTGGTTTTCAACGTCGCGGTTTTATTACCGATATCACTCACTAACGAGGCATAAGCGTCGTTAAAGGATTTCGCACCGCCCACCGTTTTACTGTTGCTTTGCAGATCGAGCAGGGCCTGACCGTTGCGGTTGTCGCTATCACCTGTATCTTCTGCGCTCGCCATGGCGATTTTCGCTTCGTCGGTGATTAATACATCCATGTTGACGATGGCGTCACTTACCGGTTTCAGCGTGAAGCTGTCGTTAACGGCAGGCGTTCCTGTAAACGTCAACTCCAGATCATCAAATGCCACTTTACCGCTGGCATCCGGCGTCACCGTAAAAGTGGTATTACTGGCAAGGCGGGTGACCTGCCACTGATTATTATCGAACGAGATTTTGTAATCTGTCGCCAGTACCGCGGAGGCATCAGTTACCGTTGCACCGATCGCAACGTCACCTTTGTTTTTCGTGTTTTGCAGAACCGCGGGCTTACCGATAGCAAAGAAATCTTCACCGGCATCGCCGTTAGCATCAAATCCGGCTTTGTGTTGGGTGTTGAAAGCCTCGGCAAATGCCAGCGCCAGTTGTCCAAGCGTATTACGCGTCTGGTCCAGATCCTGAGAACGGAATGTCAGAATGCCGCCCAGCGACCCGGTATTCAGTAATTTCTCCGGGATCTCAATATTGCCTGCCGTCCCATCAACATAAGCGACAGTCGTACGAGAAGGGTCAGCGCTGGAAGGAACTGCCGCCAGTTGCCGAGCCGTACTTCCCTGAACCAGTGAGTAACCATTGGCCATCGTGATGTTATAAGTGCCACCATCCTGAACGCTGACTTCTACACCAACAATCTGGTTTAATTCGCTCACCAGTTGATCGCGTTGATCCAGCAGATTGTTAGGTGACGCCCCTGCCCCCACGCCTGTCAGGCGGGAGATTTGATCGTTCAGGCTGGCGATTTGTTTAGCGTAATTGTTGATCTGATCAACGCTGGCACCTATCGCGATATTGACCTGTTTGTCCTGGTCGCGCAGATATTGATCGGTGGTTTTAAACTGATTCACCAACCCTTCTGATTTCCCAATCAGCGCCTGGCGCGCTGCCGGATCTTCCGCGTTACTCACCAGCGTTTGCAGGCTGGTGAAGAAATCCTGCATCTGTGTTGCCAGCGAAGAGGTACTGGTGGAGAGCATATTGTCGATTTTCGACATCTGCTCATAGCGGGCGGTCAGGCCGCTACTTTGCGTCTGCGCAGCACGTAACTGGTTGGTAATAAACGCATCATACTCACGCTGCACACCAGAAACGTAGACGCCATTGCCAACCCAGCCGCCAGCGCCCAACGTGCTATTGGCCTGCGCCATAATAGTGGTTTGGCGGGTATATCCGGCAACGTTATAGCTGGAGATATTATTACTTGCCGTATTTAACGCCGCCTGGGCCGCGTTCAGTCCGCTCATGGCGTTATTGATCAAGCTGGACATGGAGGTTCCTTATAAGCCTTCAATTACAGAGTATTATCGGCAGCGCCCCGCCGGACTTGAGTTATTCAGAACAGATTATCAATGTTCATGCTGTAGGTTTTGCTCACCTTGTCGCTTATCGATTTCATCTGCTGAATCATGCTGGTGAGTTTGCGGGCATAGTGAGGATCGGTGGCATAGCCCGCGTCCTGTAGGGCCTGCGCCCCCTGCTCCGCACTCGCGGCGGTCGTCACGGCGGCGTAGCGCGGGTTACGCGTTAACAGCCCAACGTAATCCGACAATGCTTCCAGATACGAGCTGTAGACCCGAAACTTCGCTTTTACTTTCTTCGCTTCGCCATTTTCATATTCAGTCGTGGTGATTTCAGTGACTGGCCCTTTCCAGTTGCCAGAGGCTTTGACACCAAACAGGTTATAGCTCGGCTCGCCGTTTTCACGGCGGATTTGCCGTTGTCCCCAGCCAGATTCCAGCGCCGCCTGAGCGAGGATCAAATGATGTGGCACACCACTTTGCTGGCTTGCCAGTTGGGCTGGCAGCGAGAGTTGCGCGAGGAATGCTTTACTGTCACCCGGCAGCGAATCATCGTAGTTACGTGGTACGGCCTTTTGCACCAGCTGCGAAAGCGTCTGATTTTGATAACGCACCACGGTTTCGAGCGGGAATTTCATCGGTGCTGCTGGCGTGGACTCCTCTGGCAATGGTTGTTCTGGCGTCATCTGTTTAACCATCATCTCTGCCAGCCCCAGACCTTTGCCCGCCGTCATCTGTTGGGCAATCTGCTGGTCATACATACTGGTATACAGGCGAGTGTGCTCGCTGCTGAACAGGCCATCTTTTGGTAAAGCGTCGCGCATGCTTTTCAACATCATCTGCACGAACATCCCTTCCACCTGGCGGGCCACCGGACGGATATTTGCCGCCGGATCTTCGCCCGCTTTCGCCTTAAGTTCGTTGAGCGATTGTGCATCCCAGGCCGCACTTGCCAGTAGTTTGCTGTCGCTGATCATCAGATGATTTCCAGTTTTGCCCGTAGACATCCCGCACTTTGCATTGATTGCAGTATGGACATCAGATCCATCGGCGTAGCGCCCAGCGCATTGAGCGCACGCACCACGTTATTGAGGCTGGCGCTGGAACGTACGCTTTGCAGCGAACCGCCGCTCTGGCGTAAATCGATCTGCGTTTGTGGAGTAACCACAGTCTGCCCACCACCAAACGGTGTATCTGGCTGGCTGACATTGGCCTGGCGATTAACTGTTACTGAGAGATTCCCCTGCGCTACCGCGCAGCTGTCGAGGGTCACTTCGCGATTCATCACCACCGAACCAGTGCGCGAGTTAATCACTACTTTAGCGTCCTGCGGGGTGACATTAACCTGCATATTCTGGATATCGGCAAGGAAACGGACCTGGGAACTGTTGCCACTCGGTACGCGCACCTGAATTGTCCGCGCATCTAACGCGGTGGCGCTGCCATATCCACGCACGCGGTTGATGGTGTCAGCGATTTGCTGCGCCATACTGAAATCTTCGTCGTTAAGTTGCAAATTAAGTGTATTCCCGACGCCAAACTGGCTGGGCAATTCACGTTCAATAACCGCACCATTGGTGATCCGTCCACCGTTCAGTTGGTTCACCTGAACACTGCTACCGCCAGCGGAGGCCCCTGCGCCGCCAACCAGAATATTGCCCTGCGCCAGCGCATACACCTGACTGTCTACGCCCTTAAGCGGTGTCATCAATAACGTACCACCACGCAGACTTTTGGCATTTCCCATGGAAGAAACCACCACGTCAATGGTTTGCCCCTGACGTCCAAACGGTGGAAGTGACGCTGTCACCATAACCGCAGCGACGTTTTTTAGCTGCATATTAGTGCCCGTCGGAACGGTAATTCCCAGCTGTGAAAGCATGTTATTAAGCGTTTGTGTGGTAAACGGCGTCTGAGTTGTCTGGTCACCTGTACCATCAAGCCCCACCACCAGGCCATAGCCAATCAGTGAGTTTTGCCTTACCCCCTGAACACTGGTGAGATCGCGAATACGCTCAGCCTGAGCCGCCGTGGTAACCAGTAAAAGAATTAATGCAGAGAGAAATTTAATCACCACAGCCTCACTTACATTGGCGACAGGTTGAGGAAGAAACGCTGCAACCAACCCATATTTTGCGCTTCGTTAATGTAGCCATTGCCTACGTATTCAATACGCGCATCCGCCACCTGAGTAGACGGTACGGTATTGCTGCCGCTGATAGTGCGTGGATTAACCACGCCAGAGAAGCGAATAAATTCGGTACCCTGATTAATGGCGATCTGTTTTTCACCCACCACATGCAGATTGCCGTTGACCAGTACCTGGTCAACCGTCACCGTCAACGTGCCGCTAAAGGTATTACTGGCATTGGCCCCGCCTTTTCCGTTGAACGTGTTACCACCGGAGGCTTCGACATCGGCACGAGCGTTACCAAACAGCCCCTGCAAATAGCGCGGCACAGTATCAAAGCCAAAATTAGTTTTACCGTCACGGCTGGCATTCGCAGAGGAGCTTTTGCTGGCGCTGACGTTCTCCTGCAACACGATGGTCAGCGTATCGCCAATATTGCGTGGTCGACGATCTTCAAACAGCGGTTGATAGCCATAGTTAATCGGCTGAGCAGACTGGAAAATAGAACCGTTGGCGACGGGCGTCGGACCGGGAACCGGTTGTGCACTGGTCGCCCCCTGTACCAGCGGCGTGGAGGGTATCCAGGCGCAGCCGGTTAGTGAAAGCACCAACAAGCTGGAAATGGCATAAGTATGCGCAGCGTTTTTTTGCATGGCTATCATCTTCAAAAATCAGTAAACCGGTGAATCTGCCACCGGTTATGCCTTAGAGTTGCGTCAGTTTTTGCAGCATCTGATCGGTGGTGGATACCGCTTTACTGTTGATTTCGTAAGCGCGTTGCACCTGAATCATATTGACCAGTTCTTCCGCCACGTTGACGTTAGACGTTTCAACATACCCTTGATACAGCAGTCCCGCGCCGTTCAGGCCCGGCGTGCTTTCGTTCGGTGCACCGGAGGATTGCGTTTCGGTGTAGAGGTTTTCGCCAATACTCTCCAGTCCGGTATCATTCATAAAGGTGGTGAGATTGAGCTGCCCAACCTGAACCGGAGCTGCCTGGCCTTGTTGTGTTACGCTGACCACGCCATCACGACCGATGGTGATACTTAGCGCATTCGCCGGAATGGTGATCGCTGGCTGCACCTGAAAACCACCTGCCGTCACCAGCTGCCCGTTCTGATCCACCTGGAAAGAGCCGTCACGGGTATAGGCTGATGAGCCATCTGGCAACATCACCTGGAAAAAGCCCTGCCCTTTAATCGCGACATCTTTGCTGTTGTTGGTCTGCGACAGATTGCCCTGACTGTGTAAGCGCTCAGTAGCAACCGGACGCACCCCCGTGCCGATTTGTAACCCGGAGGGTAAGGTGGTTTGTTCGGAAGACTGTGCCCCCGGCTGGCGAATGGTTTGATACAGCAGATCTTCAAACACCGCGCGCTGACGCTTAAAACCGTTGGTACTGACGTTTGCCAGGTTGTTGGCAATGACGTCCATATTGGTTTGCTGGGCATCCAGGCCCGTTTTGGCGATCCATAATGAACTTATCATAAAATGTCCTGTAGTGGATTAGTGACAAAGTGCATCTGTCTTCTTGCCGGATGCGGCGTAAACGCCTTATCCGGCCTACAAGAGCTCGCGAAATCAATAAATTGCGATTGCCCCATAGACCCGATAAACTTGCGCATCGGGCAACTTATACTTGTCATGTATCCTTTCAATTAACTCATCGACAGCAGTTGGTTGGCTCGGCCTGCGTTATCATCGACGCTGCTGATCACCTTCATCTGCATTTCAAAACGCCGCGCGCTGGCAATCATGTCGCTCATTGCCGCAACGGCATTGACGTTACTGCCTTCCAGAACACCCGACATCACACGCAAGGTTGGATCTGCCTGCAGTACCGGCCCACGCGTGGTCTGGGTTTCTGCGCTTAAACGAAAAATGCCGTCGTCACCGCGCTGGACTTCGCTGCCCGTGGCTTTCACCAGTTTCAGACGCCCCACTGGCGCAACCGTATTTGCCGGATCGCCCGGATTCAGCGCCGAGATTGTGCCATCGGCAGCAATAGTGATTTCCGCCCCTTCCGGCACAGCAATTGGCCCAGCCTCGCCTATCACCGGATGTCCCTGAATTGTCAGTTGCCCGGTGGGATCAACCTGAATGCTGCCATTACGCGTATACCCTTCGCTACCGTCAGCGGTCTGCACGGCCAGCCAGCCATCCTGCTGCAACGCAACGTCCAGCGGGCGCGAGGTGTAATCCATCTTGCCGGGCGTCATGTCTGCACCCGGCGTTGACGCCGTTACCAGCGTGCGCGTAGGCAGTGAAAGCCCTTCCACCGGCACTGCGCGCAAGGCGTTTAACTGCGCGCGAAAACCGGGCGTTGAGGCATTGGCCAGATTACTGGCAGTTACCGCCTGTTGATTCAACGTCTGGCTGGCTGCTCCCATCGCGGTATAAATTGCGTGATCCATTGAGCTATCCCGTCAGCGATTAGCGTAAGTTAACCAGCGTGTTGAGGATCTGGTCCTGGGTTTTGATGGTCTGGGCGTTAGACTGATAGTTACGCTGAGCAACGATCATATTGACCAGTTCTTTACTGAGATCGACGTTGGACGCTTCCAGCGCACCGTTGGTCAGGGTGCCAAAGTTGCCCGTCCCGGCTGTCCCCAACAGCGCCACGCCAGAAGATTGCGTCGCAGACCAGACGTTGTCGCCTTCGGATGCCAGACCTTCGTTGTTGGCAAAGTTCGCCAGTACAATCTGCCCCAGCAGTTGGGTTTGTTCGTTGGAATAGTTGCCGACAACCGTACCGTCATCATTGATTTGATAACTCACCAGATCGCCCGGTTTGTAGCCGTTCTGGGTGGTTGCCACAATGTTGTTAGCGCCGGTATTTTGCTGCATGGAGTTGAGGAAGCTCAGGCTAAACGTGGCGGGTTCTGCACCGTTAATTGCGCCAGTGGAAATATTCGCTGTTGGATCTGAGGTCAGAACGCCATTGGCATTAAACACCAGCGTCATTGCAGGCTCAGCTGTACCTGTTGGATCACTGCTATCCTGGGTGTAGACCTGCCAGTTATTATCCCCGGTCTTCACAAAGTAGACGCTCATGTCATGAGCATTACCCTGACTATCGAAAACAGTCACCGAACCTTTTTTGTTATAGCTATCCGCATTGCTGGCATCAAATGCGTTAACAGAGGGAAGCGGATCACTGGAATTCAGGTTGATCTGCATCGACGCCGTGGTGGTAGTTTTCGCTGCCATCAGGGTATTCGGAATCGAAATATTGGTCGGATTCGCCCCTTGCTGAATAGTCGGCGGCGTACCGGTTGCCGGGTAACCCGTCAGCTGTAAACCTTGCATATTCACCAGGTTACGGTTTTCATCCAGCTTAAATTGTCCGTTACGGCTGTAGAACACCGAACCGTTGCTGTCTACCAGACGGAAAAAACCGTTCTGGCTGATAGCAACGTCCAGACCTCGCCCGGTGTTGGTGGTCGTGCCATCGGTAAAGTCCTGAGTGATACCAGCAACTTTTACCCCCAGTCCCACTTTCGAACCGGCAAACATATCGGCAAAAGAGGCCGTGCCTGATTTAAAGCCGTAGGTGGCAGAGTTGGCGATATTGTTGCCAATAACATCGAGGTTGGTGGCGGCAGCGTTTAATCCGCTAACCGCTTGAGAAAAGGCCATGACTGACTCCTGAAATGTGAAGGCTTAAATTATCTGCCGTACTTCGTCGAGGGTGGTGGTGCCGTAAGTGCCGAGATCCAGCGTATTACCGTTGTTGCCGCGGATCACACCCTGCACCAGAGCAAACTGCAGCGGCTGGGCAACCAGTTGTGTACCACCGTTACTGGCGCTAATCGCTACGTTGTAAGAACCGTTCGGCGCAGTGGTGCCGTCAGTCAACGTACCGTCCCAGGTGAAACTGTGGACTCCGGCGGTCAGTTCACCAATATCAATGGTACGGACAACCGCACCGTTTTTATCGGTGATGGTGGCCGTCACTTTGTCTGCCGCCTGTTGCAGCTCAACACCAAACGGCGTGGTCGTGGTCACAGCCCCTTCTTCACTGCCGGTTCCCGCAAGAACAGTGGTGCCGGGGATCATCACGCCGTGACCGATCAGGTTACTGGCCTGTAACGACTGGCTGTTATCAATCTGTCCGGAAATAGATCCGAGCGTGGTATTGAGTTTTTCAATCCCGCTGACCGTGCTGATTTGAGCCAATTGCGACGTCAGCTCGTTGTTTTCCATTGGATTGGTCGGGTCCTGGTTTTTCAGCTGCGCCACCAACAAAGTCAGAAAACTGCTTTGTAAATCTGCGGCGTTGCTGCCCGTGAGCGAACTACTGCTGGTGGTGCTGACGCCGGTATTTGTCGGATCGGTGGTGGTTACCGCAATGGACATAGTTTTCTCCTTTATTGACCGAGCGTAAGGGTTTTCAGCATCATGCTTTTCACCGTGTTGAGCACTTCAACATTGGCCTGATAGCTGCGTGACGCCGACATGGTGTTAACCATCTCTCCGACGACATCAACGTTTGGCATTTTCACGTAGCCCTTTGCATCCGCCAGCGGATTACCCGGTTCATAAACCAGTTTGTCCGGGGCCTGACTTTCTATAACATCGGCAACCTTTACGCCGCCTGTCGCAGCACCTGGCGCAGCGTTAACCTGAAATACCACCTGTTTTGCCCGATATGGCTGTCCATCGGGACCGGTCACGCTATCAGCATTCGCCAGATTACTGGCCGCCACGTTCAGGCGCTGGGACTGAGCAGTTAACGCCGACCCGGCGATATCAAAAATATTCAGCAGTGCCATCCGTTAATTTCCGCTCTGTAAAACGTTCATCATGCCTTTGATTTGCCCGCTCAACGCGCTAAGGCTCATCTGGTATTGCAGGCTGTTATCGGCAAACTGGGTGCGTTCGCGATCCATATCGACAGTATTACCATCCAGCGAGGGCTGGTCCGGAATACGGTATTGCAGTTCTGCGGTAGGAGGCGTCAGCGCCTGCGCCGGAATGTGTTGCGTTGAGGTCATCGTCAGTGCAACCACGCTTGTTGCATCCCGTCCACGTTGCATGACTTTTTTAAGTTCACTGGCAAAATCGATATCGCGCGCCTGATAACCAGGGGTATCGGCATTGGCGATGTTTGCTGCCAGCACTTCCTGACGCTGGGCGCGCAGATTGAGCGCCTCTTGTTGAAAACGTAAGGCGGCGTCGAGCTTATCGAGCATATCTCCTCCGCAGGTATCAAAATTCGGCCATCAGCTTAAATGCCTTTACGCGCGCGTTATCGGCGGAATAAACGCAAAATGGGTCGCTATTTATGCCGTTGATGGTCATTGCGGACAGGTACAATTCACGTTGTAGAAATGGCTGGGGGGCGAAAATGCTGGCAATAAAACGTAGCGTGGCGATCATCGCGATACTGTTCAGTCCGTTAAGTGCGGCGAGCAATCTCACATCGCAATTGCACACCTTTTTTAGCGCCCAGCTCGCGGGGGTAAGTGATGAGGTTCGTGTTTCTATTCGTACAGCGCCCAATCTACTACCGCCGTGCGAGCAGCCATTGCTTTCGATGAGCAATAATTCCCGCCTGTGGGGCAATGTGAATGTGTTGGCACGCTGCGGTAACGACAAACGATATTTACAGGTTAATGTGCAGGCCACAGGAAATTATGTGGTTGCCGCAATGCCCATTGTGCGGGGAGGAAAGCTGGAAGCTGGCAATGTCAAACTGAAACGCGGACGGCTGGACACCTTGCCACCGCGTACGGTGCTGGATATCAATCAACTTGTTGATGCCGTTAGCCTGCGCGATCTATCACCCGATCAACCTATCCAGTTAACCCAGTTTCGCCAGGCATGGCGGGTAAAAGCGGGACAACGCGTCAACGTGATCGCCAGCGGTGATGGGTTTAGCGCCAACGCAGAAGGTCAGGCGCTGAACAATGCTGCCGTCGCACAGAATGCGCGGGTGCGCATGGTATCGGGACAAGTGGTCAGCGGCGTTGTTGATGCAGATGGGAATATTCTTATAAACCTGTAAGCTGTTAAAGATTACCCGTCCCTTGCCGATAAATAAGCAACACATGATAAAAGCGCCCTCAATGAGGAATAAACCATGAGTATTGATCGCACTTCGCCTCTGAAGCCCGTAAGCACCGTTCAACCGCGCGAAACCACTGACGCGCCGGTAACGAACACCCGGGCGGCAAAAACAACCGCCTCCACCAGCACCAGTGTGACGTTAAGCGACGCGCAAGCAAAACTGATGCAACCCGGCAGCAGTGATATCAATCTTGAACGTGTCGAAGCGTTAAAACTAGCGATTCGTAACGGTGAACTAAAAATGGACACCGGCAAAATTGCCGATGCGCTGATCAACGAAGCGCAGCAAGACTTGCAGAGTAACTGATCGTATGACGCGTCTTGCAGAGATCCTCGACCAGATGTCCGCTGTGCTTAACGATCTCAAAACGGTAATGGATCAAGAGCAGCAACATCTCTCTATGGGGCAGATCAACGGCAGCCAGTTGCAATGGATTACAGAACAAAAAAGCTCTCTGCTGGCGACGCTGGATTACCTCGAACAGTTACGCAGGAAAGAACCCAATGCAGCAAATAGCGTTGATATTAGTCAACGCTGGCAGGAAATTACTGTGAAAACGCAGCAACTACGCCAAATGAATCAACATAACGGCTGGTTACTGGAAGGACAGATTGAGCGCAATCAACAGGCGCTGGAAATGTTGAAACCGCATCAGGAACCGACGCTATATGGAGCGAACGGTCAGACCTCAACAACCCATCGCGGCAGTAAAAAGATTTCGATCTGAAGATTATCTCCGGCCTGCACTGCAGGCCGGAATGCCTTTTTACACCGTCCGGCGGGCAAACTCTTTAACTTTGAAGCCCAGTACCGCCAGTGCTGCAAAGTACGCGGCAATCCCCGCCAGCACGACCGCCATTAAACGCAGTAAACGCCAGGGCATGGTACCCAATGACCACTCCGGCATGATATGTAACATACCTAAAAGCACGCCAGACATCACCAGTACCGCCACCACCAGACGCAACAGAAACGCCATCCAGCCGGGTTGCGGGGTAAAGATTTTCTGCTTACGCAACTGCCAGTAAAGCAGCGAAGCATTCAGACACGCCGCCAGACCAATAGAAAGTGACAGCCCGGCATGTTTCAACGGACCGATAAACGCCAGGTTCATCAATTGCGTTAAAATCAGCGTAACGATGGCAATTTTCACTGGCGTTTTAATGTCCTGGCGGGAATAAAAGCCAGGAGCCAACACTTTCACTACAATCAGGCCAATCAAACCCACCGAGTAGGCAATTAACGCCCGCTGGGTCATCAGCGCATCAAAGGCGGTAAATTTACCGTACTGGAACAGCGAAACGGTTAACGGACCTGAAAGAATGCCCAACGCAACCGCACTCGGCAGCGCCAACAGGAAACAAAGACGCAGCCCCCAGTCCATCAAACGGTTGTATTCATCATGATTGCCACTGGCAAAACTTTTCGACAGCGACGGCAGCAAAATGGTGCCAAGCGCCACGCCCAGTACACCGGACGGAAACTCCATTAAGCGGTCGGCGTAATACATCCAAGACACCGAACCGGAAGCAAGAAACGAGGCAAAAATGGTGTTGATGATTAAGGAGATCTGGCTCACAGAGACGCCAAGGATCGCCGGTCCCATCTGTTTCACCACGCGCATTGCTCCGGCATCGTGGAAGTTAATGCGCGGCAGGACCAGCATGCCGATCTTCTTCAGGTGCGGTAGCTGATACACCAGCTGCAGGATGCCGCCGACCGTAACAGCCCACGCCAGCGCCAGCACCGGTGGGTTAAAGTACGGTGCGGCAAACAGCGCGAAACCAATCATGCTGATATTAAGCAGTGTTGGAGCAAACGCCGGAATCGAGAAGCGGTTCCACGTATTCAGAATCGCTCCCACCAGCGACGCCAGGGAGATCAGCAAGATATAGGGAAAGGTTATCTTTAGTAGCTGGCTGGTCAGGGCAAATTTGTCGGCAGTGTCAGCGAAGCCTGGCGCGGTCACCATGATCACCCACGGTGCAGCGAGCATGCCAGCGACCGTCACAACCGCCAGCGCGAGTGTCAGCAGGCCAGAAACATAAGAGACAAAGACCCGCGTGGCGTCTTCACCCTGCTTGCTTTTATATTCTGCCAGAATCGGTACAAATGCCTGGGAAAATGCCCCTTCGGCAAAGATACGGCGCAACAAGTTAGGAAGTTTAAAAGCGACGAAAAAGGCGTCGGTTGCCATCCCTGCGCCAAAGATTCTGGCGACAATTGCGTCACGTGCGAAGCCAAGCACACGCGAAAACATGGTCATCGAGCTGACGGCGGCCAGCGATTTTAATAAATTCATCGGTGTTCTAATCCAGACCCACGGGCAAAACGCCTGCAAAGCAGGCGCTGAAAGAGGCGAATAGTCTACCTGGATTATGGTGAATTGCTACCGCCAGATGTTACAGGGTTTATTCACTCATCGCATCGCGCCAGATCTTGTCAACGATACGTTGCGCCCGCACTGCCTGTTCGCCGGCGGTTTGCGGAACTGTCTGATTTTGCACGCATTCAATGAAGTGCCGCGCACAGCCGACAAATCCACGTTGCTCAAGCGTACTCTGCCAACCAGGAATCGGTTTATGCACTACGCCCTGCCCGCGCTCCTCACGCCATTCGCGCATATCCGTAATGTCGATGAGCGCACCGTCAGTCACGGCCTGCACGGTTTCACGCTGGCTTCCGGCACGGCGATGCATACAGGTGGTGATCTGCAAAGGACCGGCCGAAAAATGGTGCTCGGCAAACAGCATTTCGCCAGCGTCGTTAGTCAGTAGCGTACCGCCATCCAGAGAGGCTTTGCCGCCCGACAACCACAGCGCGGTATCCACCACATGCAGATAATCATCCAGCAACGTGAAATAAAGATCGTGTGGCCCGACGCTATTGCTACGATGTTTATCCATTCTTAGCGAGGCTGCGGTGGCGAGTTGCGTTTTTAACTCTCCGTAGAGTGGTGCGAAACGACGGTTAAAACCGACCATCAACGTCAGTTTTTTCCGCGCCGCCAGTTCCACCAACCGTTCAGCATCGCGCAGATTTTCTGCCAGCGGTTTATCGACACAGACATGTACCCCCGCATTGAGTAACGTACTGACCACGTCAAAGTGGCTGGCGGTGCTGGAATGCACAAAAACCGCATCGCAACTGGCGGCAAGGCTGGATAACGAATCGGCATAAGGAATGCGCCAGCTTTCACAAATTGGCAGGGCTTTCGCGCGCGTAGGCGACCAGGCTCCTTGTAACATCCAGTCAGACGCTGCCGCCAGCACCGGTAACCACGCTTTTTGCGCAATGCCGCCTAATCCCACTACGCCGATACGTAATTTTTTCACTTTAATCTCCCAGATGGGCAAGCAACGAATCAAGACGCTGTTTCAGTTCTGCCACTTCGATTTCCAGGGCTTCGACGCGAGCCTGTAAATCACCGTCAACCGCGTTCGACATATCCATCACCGCCGGCTGATCTTCAACCTCACCACTGAAAAGATGCATGTAGCGGCTTTCACGTTTACCCGGTTCGCGGGCCAGACGCACCACAAAAGGACCATCTTCGCGATTTGCCAGTTGTTCCAGCGTCGACTCCACTTCCGCCATATCGCTGAATTCATACATTCGCGCGGCGCGGCTGCGCAGTTCACCCGGCGTCTGGGCACCACGCAATAACAACGTGGTGATTAACGCCACTTCTGCGGCGCTCAGTTTCAGATCGCCAAATTCTGAATTACAAAAACGTTGCTCATATTTGGTGACCCGATTACCAAAACCGCTCACTGTGCGTAGATAATGACGTTTGACCAGATTATCCAGCTGTTCCTGCACTTCGGATTCACTCAGATTCATGACCGGTTCACGGTTCGTTTTCTGATTACAGGCCGTGACTACACCATTGACTGAGAGCGGGTATTGCTCCGGCGTGGTCACCTGCTTTTCCAGCAAGCAACCAATCACGCGAGCTTCAAGGGCAGTAAGTTGATATTTCATGAGATTCTCCTTAGCGGCCGGGCGTCCAGTCTGGGGTAGTTAATGCCGTCAGTACGTGATCGCGCCATTGTCCATCAATCAACAGATAGTCTTTCGCATAGCCTTCTTTTTCAAAACCCAGTCGCGCCAGTAAATCACCGCTGCGTTTATTGTGCGGCATATAATTAGCCATAATGCGATGAATATGTTGGGTGCGCTGCATATAACGAATGGCTGCGGTCAGGGCTTCAAACATGAGTCCTTTGCCCTGCCATTTTTGCCCAATCGAATAACCGAGATAGCAGGCATGAAAAGAGCCACGAACAACATTGGAAAAATTGGCAACGCCAATAATCTCTTTTTCGTCCGGGTCGAATAAGCCAAAGTAGAAAGCTGAACCTTGTTTATGAAATTCGTTAATCATCCCCAGCCTGGCCTGCCAGCCTGATGGATAACAGTGGCTTTCGTCGCGCACTGGCTCCCAGGGCTTGAGGAAATGGCGATTCTCTGCGTAATAATCCGCAAGACGCCAGGCATCACGATCATGCACCAGACGCACGACCAGTCGGTCTGTGGTTAAGCGCACTTTTGGCACGTTACTGCGATAGCCAAACATTCTATACCTACTCCTTCCCGTAACGTCTTTAATACGCTGTAAGTATTACTATACCTGCGCAACCAGACCCTGTGAAAAGTCCAGAATGTCATTTTCTGCATTATTCACATATTTGATAAAAACTCTCTATCAAAGCGACGTTTTGATAAAAAAATATTGTCCCCGAAGTGATGGGAAAAGTCTTAGCGGCAATGCAGAATAGAAAGTGCTCATCTTTTATTTCCCGGGAGGGGAAATGTCCCGCGTATCGCAGGCGAGGAACCTGGGTAAATATTTCCTGCTCATCGATAATATGCTGGTCGTGCTGGGGTTCTTTGTTGTCTTCCCGCTGATCTCTATCCGCTTCGTTGATCAAATGGGCTGGGCCGCCGTCATGGTCGGTATTGCCCTCGGCCTACGCCAGTTTATTCAGCAAGGTCTGGGTATTTTCGGCGGAGCAATTGCCGACCGCTTTGGTGCCAAACCGATGATTGTTACCGGTATGCTGATGCGTGCCGCCGGATTCGCCACAATGGGTATCGCCCACGAACCGTGGCTATTGTGGTTTTCATGCCTGCTTTCGGGACTCGGCGGCACGTTGTTTGATCCTCCGCGTTCGGCGCTGGTGGTGAAATTAATCCGTCCACAGCAGCGTGGTCGTTTTTTCTCGCTGTTGATGATGCAGGACAGTGCCGGTGCGGTCATTGGCGCATTGTTGGGGAGCTGGCTGTTGCAATACGACTTTCGCCTGGTCTGCGCCACAGGGGCAGTTTTGTTTGTGCTGTGTGCAGCGTTCAATGCGTGGTTGTTACCGGCATGGAAACTCTCCACCGTACGCACGCCCGTTCGCGAAGGCATGACCCGCGTGATGCGCGACAAGCGTTTTGTCACCTATGTACTGACGCTGGCGGGTTACTACATGCTGGCTGTACAAGTGATGCTGATGCTGCCAATTATGGTCAACGACGTGGCGGGCGCGCCCTCTGCCGTTAAATGGATGTATGCCATTGAAGCGTGTCTGTCGTTAACGTTGCTCTACCCTATCGCCCGCTGGAGTGAAAAGCATTTTCGTCTGGAACACCGGTTGATGGCTGGGCTATTGATAATGTCATTAAGCATGATGCCGGTGGGCATGGTCAGCGGTCTGCAACAACTTTTCACCCTGATTTGTCTGTTTTATATCGGGTCAATCATTGCCGAGCCTGCGCGTGAAACCTTAAGTGCTTCGCTGGCGGACGCAAGAGCTCGCGGCAGCTATATGGGGTTTAGCCGTCTGGGTCTGGCGATTGGCGGCGCTATTGGTTACATCGGTGGCGGCTGGCTGTTTGACCTGGGCAAATCGGCGCACCAGCCAGAGCTTCCGTGGATGATGCTGGGCATTATTGGCACCTTCACTTTCCTTGCGCTGGGTTGGCAGTTTAGCCAGAAACGCGCCGCGCGTCGTTTGCTTGAACGCGACGCCTGATTTGATACTCCCCCCTGACTCCTCCATACTGAAAGTGAACTGACAGCCAAATGGAGGAGTCACGTGAAGCTATACATTTACGATCACTGCCCTTACTGCCTCAAAGCCCGCATGATTTTCGGCCTGAAAAATATCCCCGTCGAATTACATGTTCTGCTCAACGACGACGCAGAAACACCCACCCGGATGGTCGGTCAAAAACAGGTTCCCATTCTGCAAAAAGATGACAGCCGCTATATGCCAGAAAGCATGGACATCGTTCACTATGTCGATAAACTCGACGGCAAACCGTTACTGACCGGCAAACGTTCCCCTGCCATTGAAGAGTGGCTGCGCAAGGTCAATGGCTACGCCAACAAACTGCTGTTGCCGCGTTTTGCCAAATCGGCATTTGATGAGTTTTCTACTCCTGCCGCGCGCAAATATTTCGTCGACAAGAAAGAGGCCAGCGCGGGTAATTTTGCCGACCTGCTGGCCCACTCTGACGGTCTGATTAAGAATATCAGCGATGATTTACGTGCGCTGGACAAACTGATCGTCAAACCGAACGCCGTGAATGGCGAACTTTCGGAAGATGATATTCAGCTATTTCCGCTGCTGCGTAATCTGACGCTGGTAGCCGGAATTAACTGGCCAAGCCGCGTTGCTGATTACCGCGATAATATGGCGAAACAGACACAAATCAATTTGTTATCATCAATGGCGATTTAATCCTGACCCGCCGCGGCAGCCTGTATTCGCGGGTTGCCGCCGTTTTCAGTTTTTTCTGCTGGCGCGTTTATCGCTGGTGACACATGCTGCGTTGTGTCAGGATATTGACGCAGATTTCATGTCGAGGACTACCATGAACAAGTTTTTATTTGCCGCTGCATTGATCGTCAGTGGCCTGCTCGTTGGCTGTAATCAACTCACCCAATACACCATCACCGAACAAGAAATTAACCAGTCGCTTGCGAAACATAATAATTTCTCAAAAGATATCGGTTTACCCGGCGTGGCTGACGCCCATATTGTTCTGACAAACCTGACCAGCCAAATTGGTCGCGAAGAGCCGAATAAGGTTACCCTAACCGGAGACGCCAATCTGGACATGAACTCCCTGTTCGGTAGCCAGAAAGCGACCATGAAACTGAAGCTGAAAGCGCTGCCCGTGTTTGATAAAGAAAAAGGCGCTATCTTCCTGAAAGAGATGGAAGTGGTCGATGCGACGGTACAACCGGAAAAAATGCAAACGGTGATGCAAACGTTGCTTCCCTATTTAAACCAGGCATTACGCAATTACTTTAACCAGCAACCTGCTTACGTCCTGCGCGAAGATGGCAGCCAGGGCGAAGCAATGGCGAAGAAACTGGCGAAAGGCATTGAAGTGAAGCCAGGCGAAATTGTCATTCCGTTTACTGATTAATCACGAGGGCGCATTCGCGCCCTTTATTTTTCGTGCAAAGGAAAACGTTTCCGCTTATCCTTTGTGTCCGGCAAAAACATCCCTTCAGCCGGAGCATAGAGATTAATGACTGCACCATCCCAGGTATTAAAGATCCGCCGCCCAGACGACTGGCACCTTCACCTCCGCGATGGCGACATGTTAAAAACTGTCGTGCCGTATACCAGCGAAATTTATGGACGGGCTATCGTAATGCCCAATCTGGCTCCGCCCGTGACCACCGTTGAGGCTGCCGTGGCGTATCGCCAGCGCATTCTTGACGCCGTACCTGCCGGGCATGATTTCACCCCATTGATGACCTGTTATTTAACAGATTCGCTGGATCCTAATGAGCTGGAGCGCGGATTTAACGAAGGCGTGTTCACCGCTGCAAAACTTTACCCGGCAAACGCAACCACTAACTCCAGTCACGGCGTGACGTCAGTTGACGCAATCATGCCGGTATTAGAGCGCATGGAAAAAATCGGTATGCCGCTACTGGTGCATGGTGAAGTGACACATGCAGATATCGACATTTTTGATCGTGAAGCGCGCTTTATAGAAAGCGTGATGGAACCGCTACGCCAGCGTCTGACTGCGCTGAAAGTCGTTTTTGAGCACATCACCACCAAAGACGCTGCCGACTATGTCCGTGACGGAAATGAACGGCTGGCTGCCACCATCACTCCGCAGCATCTGATGTTTAACCGCAACCATATGCTGGTTGGTGGCGTGCGTCCGCACCTGTATTGTCTACCCATCCTCAAACGCAATATCCACCAACAGGCATTGCGTGAACTGGTCGCCAGCGGTTTTAATCGCGTATTCCTCGGTACGGATTCTGCGCCGCATGCACGTCATCGCAAAGAGAGCAGCTGCGGCTGCGCGGGCTGCTTCAACGCCCCAACCGCGCTGGGCAGTTACGCTACCGTCTTTGAAGAGATGAATGCTCTGCAGCACTTTGAAGCATTCTGTTCTGTAAACGGCCCACAGTTCTATGGCTTGCCGGTCAACGACACATTCATCGAACTGGTCCGCAAAGAGCAACAGGTTGCTGAAAGCATCGCATTGACTGATGACACGCTGGTGCCATTCCTCGCCGGGGAAACGGTACGCTGGTCCGTTAAACAATAAAAATCGTAGCTTCCTGTTGTCATTAGGTTATTTTAACTGTATAAATAACCAGTATATTCAACAGGGGGCTATTATGCGAATTGAAGTCACCATAGCGAAAACTTCTCCATTGCCAGCTGGGGCTATTGACGCCCTGGCTGGCGAACTTTCCCGCCGTATTCAGTATGCGTTTCCTGATAATGAAGGCCACGTATCGGTACGTTATGCCGCAGCGAATAATTTATCGGTTATTGGCGCGACAAAAGAAGATAAACAGCGCATTAGCGAAATTCTCCAGGAAACGTGGGAAAGCGCCGATGACTGGTTTGTCAGCGAATAATATGCAGTGATTTTTGTTTTTGCCGGGTCGCCCCGGCTTTTTTATTTTACTTGCGAATTGTGAGTACAAAATTTCTACACTTCCTCAAAATAATTGCACAATATGCTAAAAAAATATGAATGACATGCTGTTTTATTGTTCATATAAATCTTAAAAGCAAAAATTTATCTGTTCCCCCCTTTAAAAATTCGGTGAATACCCTTACTTATTGGTATACTGAAGTTGCTTCAGATAAAAACGCATTGAACCTCGAATAACGTTGTCTAGTAACACGAATTAGGGGGCCATGATGGAAAAAAATAATGAAGTCATTCAGACTCATCCGCTCGTAGGGTGGGACATCAGCACCGTTGATAGCTATGATGCGCTGATGTTGCGTTTGCACTACCAGACCCCAAATAAGTCCGAGCAGGAAGGGACTGAAGTTGGTCAGACGCTCTGGTTAACCACTGATGTTGCCAGACAATTTATTTCGATATTAGAAGCAGGAATCGCCAAAATTGAATCCGGTGATTTCCCGGTAAACGAGTATCGGCGTCATTAACATGACATGACCATCCACCCAAAAGGCACCTCACCGGTGCCTTTACCATTTCTGGGTTGTATATCTGCATTCAGTTAATTACTCTGCTTAAACCATGAGAGCAGAGAGAAAAAAATGAAATACGATCTCATCATTATTGGCAGCGGTTCCGTAGGCGCTGCCGCCGGGTATTATGCAACCCGTGCCGGTTTAAACGTGCTAATGACCGACGCCCATATGCCACCGCATCAACACGGCAGCCACCACGGCGATACGCGATTAATTCGCCATGCTTATGGTGAAGGCGAAAAGTATGTCCCGCTGGTTCTCCGCGCGCAAACGCTGTGGGATGAACTCTCCCGCCACAACGAAGAAGATCCCATTTTTGTACGCTCTGGCGTCATTAACCTTGGCCCGGCTGATTCCACATTTCTCGCCAACGTCGCCCACAGCGCCGAACAATGGCAACTCAACGTTGAAAAGCTCGATGCGCAAGGGATTATGGCCCGCTGGCCAGAAATACGCGTCCCGGACAACTACATCGGCTTATTTGAGACTGATTCCGGCTTTTTACGCAGCGAACTGGCGATTAAAACCTGGATCCAACTGGCGAAGGAAGCGGGCTGTGCGCAGCTGTTCAACTGCCCGGTCACCGCAATTCGTCATGACGATGATGGCGTAACTATTGAAACGGCTGACGGTGAGTATCAGGCGAAAAAAGCGATTGTCTGCGCGGGAACATGGGTAAAAGACCTGCTCCCGGAGTTGCCTGTCCAGCCCGTACGCAAAGTATTTGCCTGGTATCAGGCCGATGGGCGCTATAGCGTGAAGAATAAATTCCCGGCGTTTACCGGTGAACTTCCCAATGGCGATCAATATTATGGTTTTCCGGCAGAAAACGACGCGTTGAAGATTGGCAAACATAACGGAGGCCAGGTTATCCATTCAGCGGATGAACGTGTTCCGTTTGCGGAAGTGGTCAGCGATGGTTCGGAAGCCTTCCCGTTCTTGCGCAATGTATTGCCGGGTATCGGTTGCTGCCTGTACGGCGCCGCCTGCACCTATGATAATTCGCCTGACGAAGATTTTATTATCGATACCCTACCCGGCCACGATAATACACTGCTCATTACCGGCCTGAGTGGGCACGGTTTTAAATTTGCGTCAGTTTTAGGGGAAATAGCTGCCGATTTTGCGCAAGACAAAAAAAGCGATTTTGATTTGACGCCATTCAGGCTTTCCCGCTTCCAATAATCATCATTACGGCCTCCAGAATGAGGCCGTTTTTACAGGAGTATTTAATGCGTCGGCTGTTGCACTATCTCATCAATAATATTCGCGAGCATCTGATGCTTTATCTTTTTCTCTGGGGATTGTTGGCAATTATGGATCTGATCTATGTGTATTATTTTTAGTTTTCCGCACTGACATAAACTGACAAATATTTAATCCCCCTTTCATTTAGCGTGAAAAATTGAATGAGATTATTCCTGCTTCAACAGCACTCACCAGACATCTCTGATGCTGAACCCACTAAACTTATGAAGATTCTTTCATTATTAATTCAAAATTATTGAAATAAAAATAAATATCATTCAAATTGTTATTTTTGTGTTGCAATTCATTCTCCGACACGCCATTTTCTTTCTCTCGCAAAGTCGTTTTGGATGCACTTATGTCATTCACAAATACCCCTGAACGCTATGGTGTTATATCTGCGGCCTTCCATTGGCTAAGCGCAATTATTGTCTACGGCATGTTTGCTTTAGGTCTGTGGATGGTCACGCTCAGTTATTACGATGGCTGGTATCACCAGGCACCCGAACTGCATAAAAGCATCGGTATTTTGTTAATGATGGGGCTGGTTATTCGCGTTCTGTGGCGCGTCATATCTCCACCGCCGGGTCCGCTGCAGAGTTATTCGCCCATGACTCGTCTTGGCGCAAAGGCTGGACATCTCGCATTGTACTTATTGCTGTTCGCCATCGGCATCAGCGGCTATCTGATCTCAACTGCCGATGGTAAACCGATCAGCGTTTTTGGCTGGTTTGACGTCCCCGCGACCCTCGCCGACGCTGGCGCACAGGCTGACTTTGCCGGTGCCCTGCATTTTTGGCTCGCGTGGAGCGTCGTAGTACTGTCCGTTATGCACGGATTTATGGCCCTGAAGCATCATTTCATCGATAAAGACGACACTCTGAAGCGCATGCTGGGAAAGTCGTCATCTGACTATGGAGTATAAAAAATGAAAAAAAGCCTGCTTGGTTTAACCTTCGCTTCCCTGATGTTCTCTGCCGGTTCAGCGGTTGCCGCCGATTACAAAATTGACAAAGAAGGTCAGCACGCCTTTGTTAACTTCCGCATACAGCACCTTGGCTATAGCTGGTTATACGGCACCTTTAAAGATTTCGACGGTACTTTTACCTTTGATGAAAAAAATCCAGCTGCCGATAAAGTGAATGTGACAATTAACACCACCAGCGTCGATACTAATCACGCCGAACGCGATAAACATCTTCGCAGTGCAGATTTCCTCAATACTGCAAAATATCCACAGGCAACATTCACCTCCACCAGCGTGAAGAAAGACGGTGACGAACTGGATATTACCGGCGATCTGACGCTGAATGGCGTAACCAAACCCGTCACGCTGGAAGCGAAATTAATTGGTCAGGGCGACGACCCATGGGGTGGTAAACGTGCAGGCTTCGAGGCCGAAGGCAAAATTAAGCTCAAGGACTTCAATATCAAAACAGATTTAGGTCCAGCTTCTCAGGAAGTGGATCTGATTATTTCAGTGGAAGGCGTACAGCAGAAGTAAGCGTGAAATGTTGCCGGATGGCACGCATCCGGCAATGATATTTATTCTGTTGGATCAGGAATGCCCAGTGTTGTATTCAGACGTCCACGAGACTTATTAAAGATCTTATTGCCATTTTCACGTCCTGCCCGACGGCGTCGCTGTTCTTCAGACGGTAACGCGCTTTCTTCGCAGCAAATCTCACTACAACAACCTTTGTATTTTTCCGCACATACTGGACACTGAATAAAAAGCAGGTGGCAGCCATCATTTTTACAGTTGGTATGGCTGTCGCACGGCGCACCGCACTGGTGGCAATGCGCGATAATCTCATCAGAGATACGTTCGCCCATCCGCTCGTCAAAAACAAAATTTTTGCCAATAAAACGTACCGGTAAACCCTGCTCGCGCGCCTTGCGGGCGTATTCAATAATTCCGCCCTCGATATGCCAGACTTTATTGAATCCGTTATGTTTCATCCAGGCACTGGCCTTTTCACAACGAATGCCGCCGGTGCAGTACATAACGATTTTTTTATCTTTATGTGCCTGCATCATCTCGACTGCTTTTGGCAGCTGCTCACGGAAGGTATCTGCCGGAATTTCCAGCGCGTTTTCAAAGTGCCCCACTTCATACTCATAGTGGTTACGCATGTCGATAAACAATGCATCGGGATCGTCAAGCATGGCGTTCACTTCCGCCGCTTGCAGATACTCACCCACATTGCTGGCATCAAAGTGAGGATCGTTAATACCGTCGGCAACGATACGATCACGGACCTTCATGCGCAGTACCCAGAAGGATTTCCCGTCATCATCCAACGCGATATTCAGGCGTAAGCCCTCTAAAGCCGGGTCGAAGGCATAAAGCTGCGCGCGAAATGTTTCAACATTGCTCGCAGGTACGCTGATTTGCGCGTTAATGCCCTCATGCGCCAGATACACTCGCCCAAAAACATCCAGCGCGGTAAACAGCTGATATAAAGCGTCACGGGTCGCCTTAGGATCGGCGATGTGGAAGTACTTATAAAACGAAATGGTGGTTCGCGGTTCGCTCTCAGCCAACATTTTGGCTTTTAACGCGTCGTTGGAAATGCGGTTGTGTAACACTGGCATGGTGTACGGTTCCTGCGAGATGGGAAAGTAAAAATCCGCGGCATGATATAGCAATTATCGATAATTAACATCCACACATTTTACGCTACATTTGCGCATTAAAAATTATTTGTTATTTACAAGCGCGGCAATTTCGCCCAGTCTTCAGCCACAAATTTTGGTTGCGGGCGAAAAAATGCGACAATACATACAATTGCCCGAATAGGTTGAAAAACAGGATTGATATGACGAATCTACCCAAGTTCTCCACCGCACTGCTTCATCCGCGTTATTGGTTAACCTGGTTGGGTATTGGCGTACTTTGGTTAGTCGTGCAATTGCCCTACCCGGTTATCTACCGCCTCGGTTGTGGATTAGGAAAACTTGCGTTACGTTTTATGAAACGACGCGCAAAAATTGTGCATCGCAACCTGGAACTGTGCTTCCCGGAAATGAGCGAACAAGAACGCCGTAAAATGGTGGTGAAGAATTTCGAATCCGTTGGCATGGGACTGATGGAAACTGGCATGGCGTGGTTCTGGCCGGACCGCAGAATCGCCCGCTGGACGGAAGTGATCGGCATGGAACACATTCGTGACGTGCAGGCGCAAAAACGCGGCATCCTGTTAGTTGGCATCCATTTTCTGACACTGGAGCTTGGTGCGCGGCAGTTTGGTATGCAGGAACCGGGGATTGGCGTTTACCGCCCGAACGATAATCCACTGATTGACTGGCTACAAACCTGGGGCCGTTTGCGCTCAAATAAATCGATGCTCGACCGCAAAGATTTAAAAGGCATGATTAAAGCCCTGAAAAAAGGCGAAGTGGTCTGGTACGCACCGGATCATGATTACGGCCCGCGCTCAAGCGTTTTCGTCCCGTTGTTTGCCGTTGAGCAGGCTGCGACCACAACCGGAACCTGGATGCTGGCACGGATGTCCGGCGCATGTCTGGTGCCCTTCGTTCCACGCCGTAAGCCAGATGGCAAAGGGTATCAGTTGATTATGCTGCCGCCAGAGTGTTCTCCGCCGCTGGATGATGCCGAAACTACCGCCGCGTGGATGAACAAAGTGGTCGAAAAATGCATCATGATGGCACCAGAGCAGTATATGTGGTTACACCGTCGCTTTAAAACACGCCCGGAAGGCGTTCCTTCACGCTATTAAATCTCCCATGCCGGATGCTTCAGAAGGGTATCCGGCATTACCACAGCAAATCCCCCTGATTTAGCGATAAAAGCTCTCTGGATTGCGCCCCCTGGAAGTCGGGCGCATAATTAGTGTGCTTATCTTTTCTTCTTATGTTCACCGCGCCTGGCGCACCAACAGCGGATTGCTATGTCACCCTGTGAAAATGACACCCCTATAAACTGGAAACGAAACCTGATCGTCGCCTGGCTAGGCTGTTTTCTTACCGGTGCCGCCTTCAGCCTGGTAATGCCCTTCTTACCCCTCTACGTTGAGCAGCTTGGCGTTACCGGCCACTCCGCCCTGAATATGTGGTCCGGTATTGTCTTCAGCATTACATTTTTATTTTCGGCCATCGCCTCACCGTTTTGGGGTGGACTCGCCGACCGTAAAGGCCGAAAACTCATGCTATTACGCTCTGCCCTCGGCATGGGCATCGTGATGGTGTTGATGGGACTGGCACAAAATATCTGGCAGTTTTTGATCCTGCGGGCGCTTCTTGGGTTACTTGGCGGATTTGTCCCCAACGCTAATGCTCTTATCGCCACACAAGTACCGCGTAATAAAAGCGGCTGGGCGCTGGGTACGCTCTCCACAGGCGGCGTTAGTGGTGCGTTGCTCGGCCCAATGGCTGGCGGCCTGCTCGCCGATAGCTACGGCTTACGTCCGGTATTCTTTATTACCGCCAGTGTGCTCATACTCTGCTTTTTCGTCACCCTGTTCTGCATCAGAGAAAAATTCCAGCCGGTCAGCAAAAAAGAGATGCTGCACATGCGGGAAGTGGTGACATCACTTAAAAACCCGAAACTGGTACTCAGCCTGTTTGTCACCACGTTAATCATCCAGGTGGCGACAGGCTCAATTGCCCCCATTCTGACGCTGTATGTCCGCGAACTGGCGGGTAACGTCAGTAACGTCGCCTTTATCAGTGGCATGATCGCCTCGGTGCCAGGCGTGGCGGCTCTGCTAAGCGCACCACGACTCGGCAAACTTGGCGATCGAATCGGACCCGAAAAGATCCTGATTACAGCGCTGATCTTTTCTGTACTGCTGTTGATCCCAATGTCTTACGTTCAGACGCCATTGCAACTTGGGATTTTACGTTTTTTGCTCGGTGCCGCCGATGGTGCACTACTCCCCGCCGTACAGACACTGTTGGTTTACAACTCGAGCAACCAGATCGCCGGGCGTATCTTCAGCTATAACCAATCGTTTCGTGATATTGGCAACGTTACCGGACCATTGATGGGAGCAGCGATTTCAGCGAACTACGGTTTCAGAGCGGTATTTCTCGTCACCGCTGGCGTCGTGTTATTCAACGCAGTCTATTCATGGAACAGTCTACGTCGTCGTCGAATACCCCAGGTATCGAACTGATTTTTCGCCTTTCATACTTGCAAAAGCGGAGAATCAGCTATCCTTTTCCCTGAAACCTCATCAACTCAAAGGGAGAATCGTGATGACCATGTACGCAACGCTTGAAGAAGCCATTGACGCTGCACGCGAAGAATTTCTTGCAGACAACCCCGGCATCGACGCCGAAGATGCGAATGTGCAACAGTTCAATGCCCAAAAATACGTTTTGCAGGACGGCGACATCATGTGGCAAGTTGAGTTTTTTGCCGACGAAGGGGAAGAAGGTGAATGTTTACCTATGCTTAGCGGTGAAGCCGCGCAAAGTGTTTTTGATGGCGACTATGATGAGATAGAGATACGCCAGGAGTGGCAGGAAGAGAATACATTACATGAATGGGACGAGGGGGAATTTCAGCTTGAGCCACCGCTGGATACCGAGGAAGGACGCGCAGCAGCTGATGAGTGGGATGAACGTTAATCACTCATACGGGCCATGATGAATGTCGATCGGCAGCAGTAAAGTATCGAAAACCAGGGAGAATGGCAGATCAAGGATCGTGACGTAACGCCAGGCGGAGTCACGCACGTCCCATTGCACACCGGGATAATATTGGTTGCCATGCCCCTGCCCCGGTATAGTGCGACTAATGATGCTGCCACAGCCACTCAGCAAGGTCACCATTATGCTCATCACAATTAAACGCATTTGATACCTCTTCCGTAAAAAATACCGGCATAACGCCGGTATTTTTATTGGCTCGTTGTTTTTGCCGGATGCGGCGTGAACGCTTTACCCGACCTACAAAATCTTGCAAAATCAATAAATTGCAGGAACGATGTAGGCCTGATAAGCGTAGCGCATCAGGCAACTACGTTTTTATTGCGAAGCCGCATCCGGTTTACGCAATGCCAGTGGATTGAGCTTTATCCCTTCGTAATAACTCACCCATGAAGAATATCTCTCCGGGGAATTCCAGACGCGGAAATGCAGACGGGCCATCGTCACCGGATCGCTTAGCAGCACCAGGCGACGATCGCGATTCAGCTTCTCTGGCGTCTCGTTCAGCGCCTGTTCAACGTGGCGGTCACGGGCGATTTCCAGCACCTTGCTGGCGCGGTGACGCGCGGTCGCCATTGCGGTTGCCAGAGCGTTAAATGACGGGTTAAACACCGCGTGCATAAAACCATCATCAAGGGAGCGTTGACGATTCATCTCAAGGAACCGATCGGTATCAACCAGCACCTGCGGCGGTGAATACTCTTCCGGGATCAGGAACAGTTTCCAGCGTTTGGTTCGCAGACCAACGGTGGCACGGCTGGAAATCACCGAAACAAACGGTGACAGGATCAACGAGAAGACAATCGGTGCCAGCCAGAACAGAAAACGCAGATCCAACCACGCCATCCCAACAGCCCACACTAAACCCAACAGCAGCTGTGAGCCGTGGCGTTTGAATGCTTCGCCCCAGGAAGTGGAGTCATCATCACGCTGCGGTGAATTCCACACCACTTCCCAGCCAAGGAACGCGCTGACGACGAAGACTGTATGGAACAACATGCGTACCGGAGCCAGCAACACGGAAAACAGCACTTCCAGCAGCAACGATAATGTAACGCGCCAGAAGCCGCCGTATTCTTTCGTTCCTTTGCACCAGATAAGCAAAATGCTCAATAGCTTCGGCAGGAACAACAGCACCATGGTCGAAGCAAAAAGTGCAATCGCCAGCTCAGGACGCCACTGCGGCCATACCGGGAACAACTGCCGTGGTTGCAGGAAGTATTGCGGTTCGGTCAACGCATGTACTACCTGCAATGCAGTAGAGAGCGCGAGGAACATAAACCACAGCGGAGCGGAGAGATAAGACATCACGCCCGTCAGGAACACCGCACGGTGAACCGGGTGCATACCCTTCACCAGGAACAGACGGAAGTTCATCAGGTTACCGTGGCACCAGCGGCGGTCACGTTTTAGCTCATCAAGCAAGTTAGGCGGCAATTCTTCATAAGAACCCGGGAGATCGTAAGCAATCCAGACCCCCCAACCTGCACGGCGCATCAACGCCGCTTCCACGAAGTCATGTGACAGGATTGAACCGGCAAAAGAACCTTCGCCCGGCAGCGGAGCCAGTGCACAGTGCTCGATAAACGGTTTCACGCGGATAATCGCGTTATGCCCCCAGTAGTGCGACTCGCCAAGTTGCCAGAAGTGCAAACCGGCTGTAAACAGTGGCCCATACACGCGGGTCGCGAACTGCTGGCAGCGCGCATACAGCGTATCCATGCCGGACGCTTTCGGTGACGACTGAATGATCCCGGCGTTCGGGTTGGCTTCCATCAGGCGCACCAGGCCGCACAAACAATCACCGGTCATTACCGAGTCAGCATCCAGCACCACCATGTAGCTGTACTGGCTGCCCCAGCGACGGCAGAAGTCATCGATATTACCGCTTTTACGCTTCACGCGACGGCGGCGGCGGCGATAGAAAATCTGACCTTCGCCACCGACTTCAGCGATAAGCTCCATCCAGGCTTTTTGCTCTGCGACGCAGATATCCGGGTTATAACTGTCACTAAGAATGTAGACATCAAAATGTTTGGCATTCCCGGTGGCTTTTACTGATTCCCACGTTGCACGCAAGCCAGCAAAAACACGGTTCACGTCTTCGTTACAGATAGGCATGATCAACGCCGTGCGATGCTCCGGGTTTAATGGTTCATCGCCAACTGTTGACGCAGATATACTGTATTTATCGCGACCAATAAGCAGTTGCAGGAAGCCCATCAACGCCGTCCAGAATCCGGCGGACACCCAACAGAACAGTACCGCAAAGAGGATCAGGATACCGGTTTGCAGCATATAAGGCAGAAGCTGCATAAAGGAAACCCACACATCCTGACCAACCATATCCATAGGATTAATCAGCGCCCACCCCTGATAAGGAAGAATGGTCTTCATATACCAGGTCGCGACAACAGTTTGCGCGAGCGTCAGGATCAACAGAATGTAACGGCGGATGGTACCGACGGTACGCCACTTTTGCTCGCTTTCCTGCTCTTCTTTGGTCAAACGAGCCAGATAGCGCGGCGTTACATCGCGTCCACGCAGGCGATCCCAGAAACGGCCTACCGGGTTGGTACGCCACGGGTCGGGAAACATCGAGGAGCGTTTTACTTCTGGCATCGCCTTTAGCTGATCGCGCCCTTCGTCGTCTTTAATTAACTGTCCATCAGCAAGTGAATCTGGCCAGGCTTGTTCCAGACGCGCCTTTACCGAGCCTTGCGGGGAGTCATCCTCCCGCGCCCAGGTGCGGTGTTCGGCATCCAGCGCCTGATGAACGGCGCGGATATCAGTCTTCGGCAATGCCGCTTTCTCGCTTGCGGCGATGGGCATTGCGTCAATGTACTCAGTTGTCTTATTCATTGGCAGGTAACTGGTAGCTCCAGGTTTCACTCAACGTCTGATCGGCATTCACCAGCGCAGCACGCATTTCAGTGGTTTTCTTGGCATCTTTCACTTTCACACGCATCACCAGACGCCAACCTTTGGTAACCGGGTTATAACGCACCGTGCTTTCAACTATCTCACCATTATCACCAATGCTGGTTTGCGCTGTGACCGGGGTATCCTCTGGCAGTTTTTTCATCTCAGCGCCGGTAAAATCGACCACAAAGGCGATAGTACCGTCAGGCTGGCGAATCAGGTTCGACTGCTTCACATCCCCCGTTGAACGACGCGTTTGTTGCACCCATGCGTTATCTGGCGCATGCAGTTTGTCTTCATCACGGCTGAAGGTGATGGTGTATTTAAAGTTCATCTCTTTACCCGGCTCCGGCAGCTGATCCGGCGTCCAGTAAGCGACGATGTTATCGTTGGTTTCATCGTTGGTTGGAATTTCCACCAGCTCAACGCTGCCTTTGCCCCACTCCCCTTTCGGAGTCACCCATGCGCTTGGACGAAGATCGTAACGATCATCGAGATCTTCAAAGCGGGAGAAATCACGACCACGCTGCAATAGACCGAAGCCTTGCGGGTTTTCCATCGAGAAGCTGCTGACCGCTAAATGTTTCGGGTTATTCAACGGACGCCAGATCCATTCGCCATTACCAGCATGGATAGACAGACCGTTAGAGTCGTGCAACTCCGGACGATAGTTATTTGCAGGCGACGGTTGGTTCGGCCCAAACAGGAACATACTGGTTAACGGTGCAACCCCCAGTTTGCCGACTTTATCGCGCAGATAGATTTTCGACTGCACATCCACAACCGTGTCACGTCCTGGCATAACTACGAATTTGTAAGCACCTGTCGCGCGCGGCGAGTCAAGCAATGCATAAATGGTTAAACGTTTATCAGTCGGTTTTGGACGCTCGATCCAGAACTCTTTGAAGCGTGGAAATTCTTCACCCGATGGCAAGGCGGTATCAATTGCCAGGCCGCGTGCAGAAAGGCCATAAACCTGACCTGCACCAATCACGCGGAAATAGCTGGCCCCGAGCATGCTGACGATTTCATCGTTTTTATCTTTGCTGTTGATCGGGTAAAGCACTTTGAAACCGGCAAAACCAAGGTCTTTTACCGTGTCTTTGTCATGCTGAACATCGCCGAAAGTGAAATAATCCGGGCTGTATTTGATTCGTTTGACTGCGGTGGCAGTCACTTCATTTATTTTGACCGGGGTATCGAAGTACATACCCTGATGGTAGAACTCGAGTTTGAATGGGGTCTTCAGATTGTTCCAGTACGCTTTGTCATGATTAAACTGGATCTGCTGATAGTCCGCGTATTTCATATCGCGGAAAACGGAGGGCAAGTTGCTTTTGGGCGCCTCATAGCCTTTCCCGGCTAAGGATTGAGCTTGCTTTGCGACATCATCAATACTGAAAGCCCAGCTTGAAGATGTATACAGGGTTAACATTACTGCAGCACTCAACCAACGCATTTTCATCATTTGTAGTTTATGTTTCATAATTAGTAAGCACTTCCCCCTTTGTGTGCTTATATCGATCCGATCTATTTTAATGGATAACCTGCCATTCCGACAACAGAATCCCGGTATCGTTCAGCACACTGGCTCATGGATTAAGCACCTGATTGCAACCGTTTTCACTTTCCGTGCTTCTCCTAAAGACAGAAGCATCGACTTCGTGTAGGGTTTGCCAGCAAATTTATTTATCAACCGTCTTACAGACGCTTCCATTCTGGTTAGTGGTAGCGATGATGCTATGCATAAAAACCTTGAAGCCTGCGCCTGGCGCGGTCAGGTCGGTGTCGCTATGGCAACAAGCCTAAAGGCATAACCCGACAGGGATAAGACGAAAAATCCGAGATTAGTTAACCATATATGAATCCAGTACCCGCGCAACGTGAATATTTCCTCGACTCCATCCGCGCCTGGCTGATGTTGTTAGGGATCCCTTTTCATATTTCTTTAATCTATTCGAGCCATACATGGCATGTGAATAGCGCCGAACCGTCATTGTGGCTGACCCTTTTTAATGACTTCATCCACTCGTTCCGCATGCAGGTATTTTTCGTTATATCCGGGTACTTTTCCTACATGCTTTTTTTACGCTATCCCTTGAAAAAATGGTGGAAAGTACGTGTCGAACGTGTAGGTATCCCGATGTTAACAGCCATCCCCCTACTGACATTACCGCAATTTATTATGCTGCAATACGTCAAAGGGAAAGCGGAAAGTTGGCCTGGGCTATCATTGTATGACAAATATAATACGTTGGCCTGGGAATTAATATCACACCTGTGGTTTTTATTGGTGTTAGTAGTCATGACGACGCTGTGCGTATGGATATTTAAGCGCATCAGAAATAATTTAGAAAATTCTGATAAAACGAATAAAAAATTCTCGATGGTAAAACTATCGGTGATTTTTTTGTGCCTCGGCATCGGTTATGCGGTAATAAGAAGAACGATTTTTATTGTGTATCCGCCCATTCTGAGTAATGGCATGTTCAATTTTATTGTCATGCAAACGCTATTTTATTTGCCGTTCTTTATCCTCGGCGCACTGGCTTTCATTTTCCCTCATCTTAAAGCCTTGTTTACCACGCCGTCTCGTGGCTGTACCCTTGCAGCAGCATTGGCATTTGTCGCTTATTTACTCAACCAGCGCTATGGCAGTGGCGATGCCTGGATGTACGAAACCGAGTCGGTGATCACCATGGTCCTCGGTCTGTGGATGGTGAATGTGGTCTTCTCCTTTGGCCACCGTTTGCTTAACTTCCAGTCAGCGCGGGTGACTTATTTTGTTAACGCATCGCTGTTTATCTATCTGGTTCACCACCCGTTAACGCTGTTTTTCGGCGCATACATTACACCACACATCACCTCCAACTGGCTTGGTTTTCTCTGTGGCCTGATATTCGTAGTAGGGATTGCGATAATTCTGTATGAAATTCATTTACGCATCCCATTATTGAAGTTTTTGTTCTCTGGTAAACCGGTTGTTAAGCGTGAGAACGATAAAGCACCAGCCCGTTAAGCCACGCTTATAATAACCATTCCACGGGCAATATCGACGCCAGTCTGACCATAACCCGCTTCCAGAAACTGGTGGCGGGTTCTTTTTTGAGAATAATCTCTTTCTTTGCATGACGATCAACCCAGTTGATCCGTCCCCACCTGTCCAGACGGAGCTGCCAGGCCGCATCATACTGGCTCTGAATAAAGCGTTTATCAATTAACTGTGCCAACGTTTCGCTCTCTATCACGAAGCCCATTTCAGTATTGAGCAATGTCGAACGTGGATCGAAATTGAAAGAGCCGATAAACACCGTTTTACCATCGATGCTAAAGGTTTTAGCATGCAAGCTGGCACCGGAATTACCGGTTATACCGCGATCGTGTAACGTACTACTTTGTTCACGCGTCGGCTTGAGTTCATATAATTCCACGCCATAGCGGAGCAATTTTTTGCGCCAGCGCGCGTATCCGGCATGGACGACAGCAACATCGTTAGCGGCAAGAGAATTGGTTAGGATCGCAATCTTTACCCCTTTTCTCACCATCCGTAAGAGTTGCGCCACACCTGCGCGTGTCGGTACAAAATAGGAAGAGATAATATCGATGCGTTCACTGGGTGAGCCCATGATATCGAACAGGCGCTGCGGTAACAGTGAATGCCGTTTTGCCTTGCCTTCCCCTTTCGCCGGATCATCACTTAATAAACGTGTTTTCGCCCAGATAAGCGGCAACGTTCCATCAACCAGATGATTTATAAACGGGCTGGATTCCATTTTGCGTAAATAACGATGCGTCATGGCATCGTTGTGCCAGGATGCTGGTAACTCGATGCGATCCGCCATTTCACCTTCCGGGACATCCAGCACCTGCTGTAGGGGTGAAACCGATTTGCAATACCAGTAGCGGGCGAAATCATCGGCAACGTCCTCTACAACTGGTCCTATTGCCATGACATCTAAATCCGAAAAAAGTGGCTCTTCCCCTGCACCAAAATAGGCATCACCAATATTTCGCCCCCCTACCAGGGTAACCACGCCATCGACAGTGAAACTTTTATTGTGCATACGGCGATTGAGACGGGAAAAGTCGGTGATATAACCAAGCGGACGCAGCAAGCGAAACGAGAAAGGATTAAAAAGCCGGACTTCAATGCGGGGATGACTGTCAAGCAAGCGTAAAATGTCGTCAAGTCCGGGCGTATTGTTGTCATCCAGCAACAAACGGACGCGAACGCCACGCTTTGCTGCGGCTAACAGGGCGGAAAAGAGTAACCGACCCGACATATCGTCCTGCCAGATGTAATACTGAACATCCAGCGTATGCTCTGCCATTTCGGCCAGACGGTACCGGGCGGCAAACGCATCCAGACTTTTCTCCAGAGGAAAAAGGCCACACTGACCGGGATGTTGCGAACACAGTGGCAGCACCGCGCTCGCCAGCCGGGGCAAATCATTCATCTCCTTGTTGAGTAAGGAGTCTTTCGTAGAGGTGGGCGTTTTCTTCATCATAACAGACAAAGTATACCTGTTCGGGTAAAGCGTGACGGGTAATAAATTCTGAAACGGTTTTTACTGCGATTTCAGCCGCTGCCGCACGAGGGTAACCATAAACCCCAGTACTGATTGCAGGAAAAGCCACTGACGTATAGCTGTTTGCCGCCACCAGTCGTAGGCTATTGAGATAGGCATCCTGCAAAAGCTGGTCTTCGTTTTGTTCACCACCACGCCAGACTGGCCCGACGGTGTGCACTACGGCTTTAGCAGGAAGATCGCCTGCAAGCGTAATAACGGCATGCCCCGTAGGGCAATCGCCCTGCTGCTGCCTGACTTTTAAACAGGCATCCAACAGGGCCGGACCCGCTGCGCGATGAATGGCCCCATCGACGCCGCCGCCTCCCATTAATGACGGATTAGCCGCATTCACAATCACATCAACGGCCAGTTTGGTAATATCACCCTGCACAACATGAATACGCGTTTTCATAACGCCTCCTTACACCTTCTTGTTTCTTAAGTGTACAGCAGGCTTTTTGGTTAAATCGCATTTTTCTGCTCAGCAACGTGAGTTGTTCAGAAACTTAGTTATATTCGATGTTCATTACAGCCAGCTTTTTCTGTTTATCAAGATACTGCACTTTTACTGAGGCTATTTGCGCGTTTTTGACATTGCCGCTCATTAACGCTTTGCTGGAGTAGGTTTTGCCCGGAACAGAACCATTCTGTGGGCAGTTCATTTCTACGGGTGATGACTGGGTGCTGACGTCACATGCCGGTTCCACAATTTGGCCATAAAAATGGATCACGCCCCCTTGGGCGGTGCTTTCTGCAATGGCAATAAAAGGAAAAAACAAACTGCCGAGCATAAGAGAGTTTAAAAAAGGTCTGAACATTTATTCTATTTCCTCAATGATTAGTCATCCTTGAGGGTTGTGTTATCCATACTTTCAGGTTGGCTGATTCGCAGCAGACCATTCTCTCCAGATTCATCTTATGCTCGATATTTCAATAGATTAAGACTTTTCTGAAGAGGGCGGCCATTGTTGTGATAAATGAAGTGACTGTCCATCAGAAACAGTAACAACTATTTTCACCCGATCGTCCGGGGAAATATTTAAACTCAACTTCGTCAAAGCAATGGGTTGATTAGCAGGCAATGAAAGGGTCTTTTCTTGCTTCGTCTGACTTTGCCCTGAACTGCCTTCGCGCAGGGACAAAATTTGTACTCTGCACAGACAAGATTGAGTAAGAGTGACTTCAGGAATAATGGTGTACATATCCCCTTGCTGGGTCGTATTAAAGGTTATCTGACTGGAAAGTGCCGCAAGGAGTAATAACGCATTCATATTCTTCTCCCGAAAAAAAACAGGGCTTGCGCCCTGTTTCTTTAATACAGATGATGTATTAGTACTGATGAGCGGTCGCGTTGTTACCAAAGCCAACCTGAGTCACGTTGACGGAGGAGTTAGATGCAGTCTGATCAACTGCAGCACCGTTGCCACCACCGAACTGTTTAACAGTCATTTCAGAATTTTTGCCGTTCCACTGATCAAGAGTGGCGCTGTTACCGAAGCCACGTTGGGTCAGATCGATTGAGCTGTCATCTGAGCCCTGACCAACATCTGCACCATTACCACCGCCATGTTGGGTAATAGTCAAGTCAGAGTTACGGGCATCAGCTTGCAGAGCAAGTGCAGAGTTACCGCCACCGTACTGGTAAATGTTCAGCTCTGAATTTGGGCCGCTATTATTACCGCCACCACCGTGGTTGCCGCCACCGCCGCCGTACTGAGGAACAACACCTGCCAGAGCGCTACCGGAGAATACGATTGCTGCAATTGCTGCTACTTTTAAAAGTTTCATGTAAAACCCCCATCGGATTGATTTAAAAGTCGAATGGAAATTAACGTTGTGTCACGCGAATAGCCATTTGCGACTGTCTCTGCACTACAATTGCCGTTTTTTGAGTACCATACTGTGTAATATTTGCTTTATTACCCGAACCTTTCTGGATAATCATCGCAGTATTACCATAAGCACCTTGCGAAATACTGGCATCGTTGGCACTGCCCGCCTGATCAATATATGCAAGGTTATAATCTCCTGTCTGGTCAATCTTTGCCCGGTTGCTACTACCTTCTTGCGCAACAACCGCCAAAAGTTTTGAGCCTCCCTGCCGTAACTGAGCACTATTATTAGTCCCAGCTTGACCAATTATGGCTGCCTGATTAAATGAAGACTTACTCAATTCATTTACCGCGAAGTTATATTCTGAATTAGCTAAATCATAACCTGCTGCGGCTGCAATCCCAGGCGCACCCAGTATTGTTAACATCATAAATAACAATTTGTTTTTCATGTTGTCACCCTGGACCTGGTCGTACATTTAAGAAATTAAATCATTTCAACTTGGTTGTTAACGCAACCTGTATTTTGTTAACGCTGCGTTACGATGGAAAGTATGTCTGCGGAAATATTTTTAATAACTCACCCGCGCGTTGTATTTTTCTTTTTTTGTTCATACCAAAGTATTAAAACTCACGTAAATACGCTGTTATCTACGCAAAAAATATTTTGTTTTCTTTTAAATCTCCGTTTTCCGCTATCAAAAATCACCAGACAATCATTCTTCTTGCCCGTCGCTGATTGCTGCGATATGTCTTGCGCACAAGCCGTGACAAACCTCGTCTTTTTGCAGTAAAAAATTGTCCACGGAGGTGTGGAGAAAAAACAAGAACGTTTTACATGACGAAAGGACTACACCGAAATATTTTTTATATGCATTATTAGTAAGTTAGCACCATTTGTATGATTTTTTAAAATTGTGCAATAAAAACCAAATGTACAACTTTTCTATCATTTCTAAACTTAATAAAACCTTAAGATTAACATTTTAATATAACGAGTTACATTTAGTTACATGTTTAACACTTGATTTAAGATTTGTAATGGCTAGATTGAAATCAGATGTAATCCATTAGTTTTATATTTTACCCATTTAGGGCTGATTTATTACTACACACAGCAGTGCAACATCTGTCAGTACTTCTGGTGCTTCTATTTTAGAGGCAGCTGTCAGGTGTGCGATCAATAAAAAAAGCGGGGTTTCATCATGTTTAATGAAGTCCATAGTATTCATGGTCATACATTATTGTTGATCACTAAACCTTCTTTGCAGGCGACAGCTCTCTTGCAGCACCTTAAGCAATCGCTGGCAATTACAGGAAAATTACATAATATTCAACGTTCTCTGGACGATATCTCTTCAGGCTCTATTATTCTTCTGGATATGATGGAAGCGGATAAAAAGCTTATCCATTATTGGCAGGATACTTTGAGCAGGAAAAACAACAATATCAAAATATTGTTGCTAAATACGCCTGAAGATTACCCGTACCGCGACATTGAAAACTGGCCTCATATCAACGGCGTTTTTTATGCCATGGAGGATCAAGAACGTGTTGTCAATGGGTTGCAAGGCGTCCTGCGCGGCGAATGCTACTTTACGCAAAAGCTTGCCAGTTACCTGATTACGCATTCAGGTAACTATCGTTATAACAGCACGGAATCAGCCCTCCTTACTCATCGGGAAAAAGAGATCCTGAATAAGCTGCGTATCGGCGCGTCTAATAACGAGATCGCTCGTTCGTTGTTCATCAGCGAAAATACGGTTAAAACGCATCTTTATAATCTTTTCAAGAAGATAGCCGTAAAAAACCGGACACAAGCGGTTTCCTGGGCAAACGATAACCTCAGGCGATAAAGCCATGAAACGTTATTTACGCTGGATTGTGGCGGCAGAATTTCTGTTCGCCGCAGGGAATCTTCACGCCGTTGAGGTAGAAGTCCCGGGATTGTTAACTGACCATACTGTTTCATCTATTGGCCATGATTTTTACCGAGCCTTTAGTGATAAATGGGAAAGTGACTATACGGGTAACTTAACGATTAATGAAAGGCCCAGTGCACGATGGGGAAGCTGGATCACAATAACGGTGAATCAGGACGTTATTTTCCAGACTTTTTTATTTCCGTTGAAAAGAGACTTCGAGAAAACTGTCGTCTTTGCACTGATTCAAACTGAAGAAGCACTAAATCGTCGCCAGATAAACCAAGCGTTATTAAGTACGGGCGATTTGGCGCATGATGAATTTTAAATAATAAATTGTTCGGAGGCTGCAATGCGTGTCAAACATGCAGTAGTTCTACTCATGCTTATTTCGCCATTAAGTTGGGCTGGAACCATGACTTTCCAGTTCCGTAATCCAAACTTTGGTGGTAACCCAAATAATGGCGCTTTTTTGTTAAATAGCGCTCAGGCCCAAAACTCTTATAAAGATCCGAGCTATAACGATGACTTTGGTATTGAAACGCCCTCGGCGTTAGATAACTTTACTCAGGCCATCCAGTCACAAATTTTGGGTGGGCTACTGTCGAATATTAATACCGGTAAACCGGGCCGCATGGTGACCAACGATTATATTGTTGATATTGCTAACCGCGATGGTCAATTGCAGTTGAACGTGACAGATCGTAAAACCGGACAAACCTCGACCATCCAGGTTTCGGGTTTACAAAATAACTCAACCGATTTTTAAGCCCCAGCTTCATAAGGAAAATAATCATGCAGCGCTTATTTCTTTTGGTTGCCGTCATGTTACTGAGCGGATGCTTAACCGCCCCGCCTAAAGAAGCCGCCAGACCGACATTAATGCCTCGTGCTCAGAGCTACAAAGATTTGACCCATCTGCCAGCGCCGACGGGTAAGATCTTTGTTTCGGTATACAACATTCAGGACGAAACCGGGCAATTTAAACCCTACCCGGCAAGTAACTTCTCCACTGCTGTTCCGCAAAGCGCCACGGCAATGCTGGTCACGGCATTGAAAGATTCTCGCTGGTTTATACCGCTGGAGCGCCAAGGCTTACAAAACCTGCTTAACGAGCGCAAGATTATTCGTGCGGCACAAGAAAACGGCACGGTTGCCATTAATAACCGAATCCCGCTGCAATCTTTAACGGCGGCAAATATCATGGTTGAAGGTTCAATTATCGGTTATGAAAGCAACGTTAAATCGGGCGGGGTTGGGGCAAGATATTTTGGGATCGGTGCAGACACGCAATACCAGCTTGATCAGATTGCCGTGAACCTGCGCGTCGTCAATGTGAGTACCGGCGAGATCCTCTCCTCGGTGAACACCAGTAAGACGATACTTTCCTATGAAGTTCAGGCGGGGGTCTTCCGCTTTATTGACTACCAGCGCTTGCTGGAAGGGGAAGTAGGTTACACCTCGAACGAACCCGTTATGCTGTGCCTGATGTCGGCTATCGAAACAGGCGTCATTTTCCTGATTAATGATGGTATCGACCGCGGTCTTTGGGATTTGCAAAATAAAGCAGAACGGCAGAATGACATTCTGGTGAAATACCGCCATATGTCGGTTCCACCGGAATCCTGATAGATAAAAATGCCGGAATTATCATCCGGCATTTTACTGTTTAAGCGAAAGCGTGAGTGCCCCTCACGCTTTATTTTTGATTTGCTGCTCACGGTGAGCGGTCTTCGTACTACGCGCCGCCAGCCACAAGCCGCTGTTTTTCATTGCGTAACCAAATATCAACCCGAGCGCCAGCGAAGGTAACACCAGTTTCCAGTCACCCTGCCCGGCAAACGTCGCGCATGCGCCTATAAACGTTCCCGGAACAAATGAAAGCAGCAGCTGTTTGGCCTGAATACACATCAGAAACGCGACAATACCGGTTATGACATAACCGAGAATTTCCAGATGTGGTGCCAGTGCACTACCGTAAATAATGACCATCGCCCACACCACGCCACTAAGCAGGGTTGCAGCGGAGATCGCCAGCCCTTTCAGCCCACCTTGCGGGCAGGCAAAGTAGGCCGTACAGCCCAGGAAGCCCGCCCAGCTTAGTAAGCCCAGGGAAACAGCCACCCATCCCCAGATACCGGAGAGAATGCCTGTTGTGATTGCAATAGAGAGAAGTTTGTTCATGCCGCGCATGATAGCAGAAAACGCGGCCATGAATGAGATCGAGCACACATTTTATGCAACAACAAATTATCTGTTGCAGTTATGAGTGATGTAGATCACATTTACTCTTCAGAATCTTCTTCCAGCTCGTCCCACATTGCACTAATGGCATCGCGGGTTAGCGGTGCCATGGTGCGCCAGAAAGGCGTGGTTGCATGGGCCTCCACTTTGCCAAGGAACGCACCACACCAGGGTAACAGATACTCACTGAACAGTGTTTCCAGTGCTTCGCTCTCATCTTCCGTTGACTGATCTTCCAGCCAGGAAGCCGCGAGCAGCAATGTGCCGATGTGATCGGCTGGCGTATCCGCTAATGGCATCCCCCGTTCGGAAAGAAAAGCGCGCACTTCCGCTTCCGTCGCGCCCTCAACCCATGCGCTACGATATGGCGGCACAGCACATTCATCGCCGATAAACAACGCATTGTAATCGGCAGAGACTTGCGTCATATCACAGCTTTTCTGTAAACGCGTCAGTAACTCATCCTGCTCCAGTGGCCAGTTCGCAGCCAGTTTCCCCTCACGAATCAGGGTAAACAACGGCACCAGTAAAGGATCTTGCGGTTGGCGGTAATAGAGCGAACCCAGCACACGACAGAGGATAGAAAACTCATTCATTAATATATTTCCATTACTAGTAATTAAAGGTCTGCAAATTCCGCAATCGGTGCCATACCGCGAGATTCAAGGAAGTTAAGTAAGCGGCGCGGAGAAACATTCAAAATGCGCTCTGGCGGAAAATCTACCGCGTCGAGGATTTTAAGACACTCTTCAAATTCCCCCATGGTAAACGCAGTGTGAGAATCCGAGCCTAATGCCACCCAACCTCCAGCGTCACGTACCGCTGCGGCTACCGCCCGACAGTTGTCTTCACTGCCCTTACGTGAGTGTAAAAATGAGGAATTATTGATTTCCAGCGCCACCTGATGTTTCGCGGCTGCTTCAGCAACGGCTTTAACATCTATTTCATATTTCGGATTTCCGGGATGGCTTATTATATGCACATTGCCGCTGGCGATAGTGGCGATCATCGCTTGCGTATTGGTCGCTTTGTCATGCGGCGCAAACACCGGCTCATGAAAACCGGCAATAATCAGATCCAGCGAATCAAACATTTTTCCGCTGCAGTCAATTTCACCATCAACATTTTTAATGTTAGCTTCGATGCCGCGCAGGATCCCTACCCCATCAACCACTCGCGGCCAGATACGCATGTTAATGAAGTGCCAGTGATGCGGCGCATCTTCCATATCCGGGCCATGATCGGTGATCGCAAAAAGTTTAATGCCCTTTTGTTTGGCCTGGGCAATGTAATCACTCAATGTGCTATATGCATGCGTGCTGGCAACGGTATGCATATGAAGGTCGACGGGATACATAACTCTCTCCTGTATTCAATTCCCGCCAAGGATAGCAGGAAACCTGATGCTTTATTAGTAGCCGCGTGCGCGGTCGACTTGCCCGCAGACCCTCTCCCCTTTTTCGAGCTGGGCAATAGTGCGAGAAATGTACTCCACAGCTTCAGCGGGACGGGTAATCGCGGCGACATGTGGTGTTATCGTCACGCGTGGATGTTGCCAGAGCGGGCTTTCAGGCGGTAAGGGTTCACGATTAAAAACATCCAGCATTGCGCCTTTAACTTTGCCGCTATCCAGCGCCGCGAGCAGGTCATCTTCCACGACATGAACACCACGCGCCAGGTTGAGGAGATACGCGCCATCCGGTAATTTTTCGAGTAATTGTTGATTAATAATGCCGACGGTTTCAGGTGTATTCGGTAACAAATTAATCAATACCCGACATTGGCTCAGAAATGCAGACAGTTCTTCCCGTCCGGCAAAACTTTGCACGCCAGGCCACGATTTACGGGTTCGACTCCAGCAACGCAGCGGGAAGCGCCAGGTTTGCAGACTCTGTGCAACTTTACTGCCCAGTACGCCTGCGCCCAAAATGCCGATGGTAAAATCTTCCCGATGATATTCAGGAAGCGGTTGCCAATGCGAACTATTTTGCTGGATGCGATAATCGTCAAAACGTCGAAACCAATGCAGCACCTGACTGACAGCATATTCCTGCATTTGCTCGCCCATACCGGTATCTTCCAGGCGAAAAAGTGGAACAGAAGGCTTCAGCATTTCAGGGTGAGCCTGTAGCTTGCTCAAAATAGAATCAACACCTGCCCCAAGTGCAAACACCGCTTTAAGATCGCGCCCTGCCAGCATTTCAACAGGAGGATGCCAGACTAAAGCATAATCGGCTGATTCATTGTCTCCGCTTTTCCATGCTCTGACTCTTGTCTGAGGAATAGCTTTGTGCAGTGCCTCAATCCACCATTGGGTATCGAACGTTGGGTGATAAAAGATGATATCCATACTGACTCCCGAAGAGTGTTGGCGAAATTTATTCGCACTTATCGTTATGATCTACAAAGACCACCAGCATAACAAATCCGTGGTCGGTGGCAAAAAAAGCAAATTTCGCTTATTAAAACTGCATATTGATTGAAGTTTGAATAATCGAGCGATTTTTTAAAAAAGTTTGTTGACCTCAGGTCATGATTTCCCTAAATTAGCGCCCGTTCCAGCAAGACAGGAACGACAATTTGGTGAGGTGTCCGAGTGGCTGAAGGAGCACGCCTGGAAAGTGTGTATACGGCAACGTATCGGGGGTTCGAATCCCCCCCTCACCGCCATCTTTAAAGAAGAGCTCGTACGAAAGTACGAGCTTTTTTTTCGTATATTGCACACACCGGGGGGATGAGAAGCCCCGACCGGGGTTCGACAACTGGCGACAGCCAGTTGGACAGACCGTGAACGCAGTGAGCGGGCTGCCCGCAGGGCGAGCGAAGCGAGTCAATCCCCCCCTCACCGCCATATTTAAAGAAGAGCTCGTACGAAAGTACGGGCTTTTTTTTTCGTATATTGCACACACCGGGGGGATGAGAAGCCCCGACCGGGGTTCGACAACTGGCGACAGCCAGTTGGACAGACCGTGAACGCAGTGAGCGGGCTGCCCGCA
>NZ_JBJQLL010000026.1:0-53366 GCF_046486405.1 Escherichia sp. WS338
CTGTCACCGGGTTAACCGCCAGGGCTATGGCCCCCGCCATTTCCAGATATTCCCCGGCCACATCCAGGAACGTTCTGGCATCCTCCTGACGCTGCGCTTCTTCCTGTTCCGTCTTCGCCTGAGCTTCCTGCGCCTCAATATCCTGCCGCGATGCCGCAGTCGCCGCGGCCCGCGCGGCAGGTTTGCTGTTGATCCATGTGTCGCCAGAGCCGGTGAGGATGTAACCTTCAATCTGAGGCGGGAAAAGCCAGTTCGCCAGTTGCTCACTTTCCCTACTGATTCGGTCATTCCAGCCCTGATACGACATAAATACCGCTGTTGCTATACCGATCGCTAAAATGGTTGAGCAGCCCAGCGTTGCCACTTCAACTCCGCCCAGCGCCGCCATGGTTCCGACAACCAGAACATCCACCAGGGCTGTGGCGGCAACCTCTACAACTGCCCCCAGCACATCTGCCATAAACGACGTATGCAGCAGGGCATCACCCTGCCTTGCCGCCCAGAATGCCTCTTCCATGTCCCGTTCCCTGTGTGATTAATTCGTCCCGGCTTCCTGCCGCATCCTGAAGCGCAGATTCTTTTTAATTTCAGCCCAGCGCGTCATATCTGCCGGGGTCAGCGGTGTGGTTCGGGCGTAGGTGAAGGCCATCATGACCCGCTCACCCGGCAATACAAATGCCACCTGACACTGGTACACCTGCTCGTTACCCCGGAGAAACTGGCTCTGTATTTCCAGTCCTTCTTCACCGTCATTAATCCCCACCCGTGTTACCTGAACGGGCGTGTAGTGAAGATCCTTTACCTGTTTCTCCAGTTTTTTCATTTGCTGTTCAATCTGGGAGGCTAATTCGTCTCCTTCCTGCATCTGGCCCCGGCTGATAATGAGTGCAGCGTCGGGATCGCTGAGGCGCAGCATATTAATAGTACTGTCCTGAATAATATTCCCGGAAAAAGTTACAACAGTTTCATTGAGATAATACTCCGTCATAATGATATGAGTCCTTTTAAATTAATAAATTATTTAATGATGGTTTTTGTTTATTTTTTAGTCATGAAGGCGACATCTATCGCCAATTGAAGGGCTGTTTTTTCCGATGTTCCTGGCGGAAGTATATCTGCCGCCCTGTTATTCATATTTAAATCAAGCTGACCTGATTGTGTATTTATCTTTCCATTTTCTGTTGCAGTAATATTAAAATTCTTACAGGTTATATTAAATATTCCGTCACTGGTCATTTGCAGGATAGTGTTCCCACAACTAAGAATTATGGAATCTCCCGCAGCAAGGCGTAAATTCTGTACGGCCTGAATCGTTTTATTTTGTCCGGCAAGGGAGGTATCATCCATCTGAACTGTAAGAGAACGTTCCTCACCAATTATCGCTGTTTCTGTTTTATCAATGACTTTAAGGCGATTATTGCCCACCCAGTGGCTTTCATTATTATTTACTTCAATGCGTTGATCTTTCTCGGCATGCAACCAGATTTCTTCTCCGCCAGTTTTATCCTCAAAACGCAAGGCGTTAGCATTGGTCGGGCCGCCGCCGATAGTGTGGCTGTAAAACCCGCTTTGCGTCGCTGCGCCCGGTAGTCCCCACGGTGGCATGGTGTCCTGATTGTAGGTACGCCCAACGATTATCGGTAAATCCGGATCACCGTTTTTGAAATCCACCAGTACTTCCTGACCAATGCGCGGGATCTGAATGCCACCGAATCCTTTACCCGCCCACGGATAACTGACACGGACCCAGCAGGAACTATTTTCGTCATTCTTACCGTAACGATCCCAGCCAAACTGAACTTTCACCCGGCCATATTTATCTGTCCAGATTTCCTGCCCTGCCGGGCCGGTGACGATGGCGCTCTGCGGGCCTTTAGTGTGGGGTTTGCTCAGGGTTCGTTGTGGGCGGTAAACTTCGCTGGTGGGATGCAGTTCAAAGCTGGTTGAGTAAGAGAAATGCTGCTCCTGGCCGCTGTGTTGCGCATTGTCCTGTATAAATAGCGTGGTCTGTACCAGCAGATATTCCCGGTTCACTTCGGCTGTCGGATAGTTTTCCAGGGTGAAGGTAAAACCTGTCATCAGGGTACGAATATTGCCGCTGCCCTGTACCCGACTACCTGGGCTACGCTGTTCTTCCATGCGAATGCGTGTCAGCATTTCACCTTCACTCTTTGTGAAGTAATCTCCCGGCCATTCGTAGTGCTCATATTCAGCAAGGCCGGTTTCACGCGGATTAGCCACGGTGCTCTTCAGCAGTGAACGCGGCTTCATAAAGTCGAAATCATTCAGCACCCACTGTCCGCTGCGCAGACTTTCATTTGCTGTGATGGTATGGATAAACTCCTTGTCCAGTTTCAGCCCTTTCTGGTAATAACACACCAGCGGCGAATCTGCGCATGCCTTGTGGACATTAATGGCATCAGCCAGCACTAACGTGTGACTGTTCTCGCTGTGCTCAAACCACCAGTAGATACCCCACTCCTGCATCAGGCGCTGAACAAAATCGAAATCTGTTTCACCGTACTGCACCTGCCAGGCGCGAGTCGGATAATTTTCCACCAGTCGTTTTTCCACTGGCCAGGGGTACTCATCCAGTACCTCATCCAGGATCTCCACCACGTTTTTATTCTGAAACGCTTTGTAGTCACTAGTGTGGGTCAGTATTTTTAACCACGGTTCGAGCCGCAGTTCATACACCACCGAACGTCCTTGATGACCAGCCACGCGTGCCGCCGTCACCAGCCCGCTGATATAACGTTTTCCGCCGCCATCCAATTCGATATTGACGCACAGATCTTTGCCCACCATCGGTTTGAGCTGCAGGTTGGCTGCGGGGGAAACATAGCCCAGGTTCAGGATGTCAGGAGTTTTTAATTTAATAGAATAAGTAAATAGTTCCCCTACTGTTTCTGTACCCCCTAAGCTTGCAAACAGTAACATTCCATCAGGAACTGCGCTGCCGCTCAAAGTCACGTTATGTGTACCCGATCCAGTTAGTGCGCCGGATGGATAATCTGTAGCTGCAAAACTCATAATTAATCCTTTTAACTAGAAATGGATAAGTGCTAATAAGAAATCTTACAGAGAATAAAATATGCAATATATTCGTAGCTGGCATAAAACATCTCAATACTTATGCGTGCTACTGAAGATACTATCAACCATATATGCCTTGAAGAATGCACCGTCATGTTAACCTGGTGGAAACATTCACCTAAAGTACATTAATAAAACTAATAAAATTATTTAATTTGTTATTTGATATGATTATCATCAAGTCTTAAAATACGTTCTCCGGTTCTAATTATGCTAAAACCATAGTATTCTTTTTTACTTCCGGAAGAGAGCATATATTTCCCTATATACATAACATCTGAAGATAGCTCACTTATATCAATACATACGGGTTCGAACTGACCTGTCACTCTTTTCAACTTTATTGCATTGCCATATTTACCTTCATATAAAACATAATTTGAAATAATATTCCCATCGTCTGGTTTTGAACAAATCTGTCCGTCTTGCAAATATACACTACCGGGTAACAATGGGCGAACATAATCACCAACAGTGCATCCCGACAAAAAGAAAAACAAAAAGAATCTCTTCATATGACACCCGCAGGAAATAAATTAAGCACCTTTTTGTATTTTTCCGATAGAGTGTTCACTGATTCAGTTGTATCACCTACATAGTTAACATTTGCCAAATCAGCCACCAGTCCATAGTTAATTAATAGCCAATAATCAGCAACTATAGATGCTTGTTGTTCCATGGAATAAGAAGAAATTGACTGTAAATTAAGATCGTAATGATAATTTGCCGCCCAAGAAAATAAACCACGCAACTTAACTGCATACCCTTTCTGATATTGCCAAACATGCATCATTTCATGAATAAACAAGTGAGAAGCACCTGCTACTGTTTCACGATCACCAGGCATTGCTTGCGATGAATAATCTGAACTATAAACAGCATCAGGATAATACATTTCCCCGTTTGGGGTCATCGCTGTTCTTTCCCCTTGACCAGGCAAATATTTTTCATTGTGGATCCATACCTTGCTATAATCAATTGTATTCTCAAAAATCGATCTGGCCAATGTTAATTCACCAGATGTCATTCTCCTTAATGACATATCCTTTCCCCTGGAAATAATATCTTTCAGATAAAACACAAACGCCCTTTGATGTTCAATATTCCCACTTTATACAGTATTGATGACATCATCTTCATAGAAAATAAAATCAAAGCAAGTTATCAACGTTTCCCGTTATGATTTCTTAACATTAATTCTCAGCATTTTTATTAATCTATCTTCAATATCAATAACCGATGCAAATGATTACGCAGCTAACATAATTCTCATCAATTGATTAATATCTGTAAACGCTACCGCCCCACCCTGATATCTTAATCTGCACATAGCAATCTTAACGTTATGCCCCATACATTAGTAATGTAAATTAAGAATTCGGAATATATCAAATTCACTTCATAAATTAATATCGGGAATGATATACACATTAATTATATTGAAGTAATGTTTTAAGAGTTGTAATGACCATGGAACAGGACTAATTCCAGAAACTCCTGTTGGGCAATAGCGCGTTTATCATCCTACATGCCTCTTACATTTTTTAGCCTTTTCTTTAACGTCAGCAATTGGCTCATTTAATCAGCAATGGTATTGGTATTTGGCGTATTACCCCTGAAACCCGTCATGTGCTAGCACCTCACTATTCAATGAGCCAACCACGCCAGTGTCCACTGCAACCACTGGCGTTCAGAGCGACGAACGAGTGGCGCAAGAGTAGGACTGCCGTCGGGCATCATCAAACCAATAGTGGTTGTTTCCGTCAAAATTTCATCAGGTTGCTATTTGGTTGCCGGCCGCCTTTATCCCCACATATTTATAGCGGGATTATTTTGCATCGTTACACGATAAAAGGTAGGATTCTGCGCCGACAGTTATACCCATAAAGAATAATGGTGAATCTTGTCATCGCCAGGATGAATAAACATTGTTCATGGCAACTTATATGACTTTTTCATTAAAGCAATCAGGGAGAGCAATGAGTAAACACGACACCGACACTTCAGATCAACACGCCGCGAAACGCCGCTGGCTTAATGCCCACGAAGAGGGGTATCACAAAGCGATGGGCAATCGCCAGGTGCAGATGATCGCCATTGGCGGCGCGATTGGTACGGGTTTGTTTTTAGGCGCGGGAGCCCGACTGCAAATGGCGGGGCCAGCACTGGCACTGGTCTATTTAATCTGCGGCTTGTTTTCGTTTTTTATTCTGCGTGCATTGGGTGAGCTGGTGCTACACCGCCCTTCCAGTGGCAGTTTTGTCTCTTATGCCCGTGAGTTTTTGGGTGAGAAAGCCGCTTATGTTGCAGGCTGGATGTACTTCATCAACTGGGCGATGACGGGGATTGTCGATATTACCGCCGTTGCACTGTATATGCATTACTGGGGCGCATTTGGTGGTGTACCGCAGTGGGTCTTTGCGCTCGCTGCGCTGACCATCGTTGGCACCATGAATATGATTGGTGTGAAATGGTTTGCCGAGATGGAGTTCTGGTTTGCGCTTATTAAAGTGCTCGCCATTGTGACCTTTTTGGTCGTGGGTACAGTGTTCCTCGGTAGTGGTCAGCCGCTGGATGGCAACACCACTGGCTTTCATTTAATTACCGATAACGGCGGCTTCTTCCCCCACGGTTTGCTACCTGCGCTGGTGTTGATTCAGGGCGTAGTGTTTGCTTTTGCCTCCATTGAAATGGTGGGTACAGCTGCCGGAGAATGTAAAGATCCGCAGACCATGGTGCCTAAAGCGATTAACAGTGTGATTTGGCGTATTGGCCTGTTTTACGTCGGCTCCGTGGTGTTGCTGGTTATGTTATTGCCGTGGAGCGCGTATCAGGCGGGGCAAAGTCCGTTCGTGACGTTTTTCTCTAAACTGGGTGTGCCGTACATCGGCAGCATTATGAACATTGTGGTGCTGACCGCTGCCCTCTCCAGCCTGAACTCAGGTCTGTACTGCACCGGACGTATTCTGCGCTCGATGGCGATGGGCGGTTCCGCACCGAGTTTTATGGCGAAAATGAGTCGTCAGCATGTGCCGTATGCCGGGATTCTGGCGACACTGGTTGTGTATGTCGTCGGCGTATTCCTCAACTATCTGGTGCCGTCGCGCGTATTTGAGATTGTGTTGAACTTCGCGTCGCTGGGAATCATCGCTTCATGGGCGTTTATCATCGTGTGCCAGATGCGCCTGCGTAAAGCGATTAAAGAAGGCAAAGCAGCGGATGTCAGTTTTAAACTGCCTGGCGCGCCCTTCACTTCCTGGCTGACATTACTGTTTTTGCTGAGCGTCCTTGTGCTGATGGCGTTCGATTACCCGAACGGGACTTATACTATCGCGGCGCTGCCGATTATCGGTATTCTGCTGGTTATAGGCTGGTTTGGTGTGCGCAAACGCGTTGCTGAAATTCACAGCACTGCGCCAGTCGTCGAGGAAGATGAAGAAAAACAGGAAATTGTGTTTAAGCCTGAAACGGCGAGCTAATTGCAAAATTGCCCGGCTACGTGCCGGGCAAATTCAAATTACTGACGAAGGTGCCGGATACGGCGTGATAAAAGTCAGGCAAGTCTCTCCATTTTCACCCTCGCCATATCTATTACAGCGCAATACGAATCACATCGTCCGGCTGGGTAGCTTCCTGCTGTTTAGTGGATTTTTGTTTCACACTGACATACAGCGTTTTGCCATCGGCAGACAGTGCCAGGCTGTTCGGATGAGTCGGCGTATCGAACGTTTTCACCACTTTATAGCTTTTCGCGTCAATCACACTGACTTTACCTGCCTGACGATGCGTCACGTAGGCTTCATTACGCGCGGGGTTAAACAGCACAGCCAGTGATTCCGGTGCCGCAACCTTCGCCAGAATATTGCCATTACGGGTATCGACTACTAACACTTCTGCCGCTTTAGAGTCGGTGATAAATGCACGCTGCCTTGCGGTATCAAGGCTGATGTTGATAAAGAAGTGCTCTTTGCCGTCATCCAGCAGCTTTTTACGGCTGAGGATTTTATTGTCGGCGGTGTCGATGGTAATCAATTCGCCGTCAGCGTTAGTGGTGTAAAGACGTTTGCCTTTGCTATCCAGCGCTAAACCGGTACTCATTTTACCGGTGTTCTGGATGGCGGTTTTCAGTTTGATATTCTCGCCATCAACGACCCAAATCACGCTCTCTTTACCAATACCACTGATGTAAACGGTGTTCGTGGCATCGTCTGCCACCAGCTCACGCGGTTGCAGCGGGCGCACCTCTTCAGTGCGCTTACGATCATCCAGCACCAGACGGCCTTTCACTTCGCCCGTTTTGGCATCTATCGCCGTGACCGCGCTGTTTACAGTGTTACCAAACCACAACGTCTGAGTCGTGTTATTGATGGTAGCACCAAACGGCTTGAGATCGTTATGGATCGCCTGCGTCACTTCCAGAGTAACCGGATCAAGACGATAAACCACGCCGCCTTTATCCAGTTTGCGGCTTTGCGAAGTGGCGAGCCACAGCGCGTTTTCTTGCTGGCTATAAGCCATTTCGTAGGCACCTTTACCTACCGCTTTACGCAGCATTTCTTCTGCGGCCTGCGTACTGAATGATGAAGCAACAAGCAATGAACCTAACAGTAATGAACCACGCAGGCGCGATGAAAACAGATGACGTAAATGCATGACGACTCCCTTTGATGAACCGATATTTTTGCTGCTTCACAATGCTTCGCTAAGCGTAATCATCGTTACGCTCTTGTTATAAATGGGAATGGTAATCATTATTTTCTCAAATGTGGAGCATTTCTTGCCGTTACGACTACAATTTTCTCAATTACTTAACATATCGTGCCGTTTCGTTTTCCATAAATTTACAATTTTATTACCATGACGGTGTTTTCCCATTCTTAACCTGGCTTTTTTCATGAAGATTTTTTCCGTCCGACAGACCGTTTTTCCCGCGCTGCTTGTCCTTTCCCCCACCGTTTTTGCCGCTGATGAACAGACCATGATTGTCAGTGCCGCGCCGCAGGTGATTTCAGAACTGGATACCCCAGCAGCCGTGAGCGTGGTGGATGGCGAGGAGATGCGCCTGGCAACACCGCGCATTAACTTGTCTGAATCACTGACTGGCGTGCCTGGTTTGCAGGTACAAAACCGGCAGAACTATGCGCAAGATTTACAGCTGTCGATTCGCGGATTTGGCTCCCGCTCCACTTACGGAATTCGCGGTATTCGCCTGTATGTTGACGGTATTCCCGCTACCATGCCCGACGGACAAGGGCAGACATCCAATATCGATTTAAGCAGTGTGCAAAATGTGGAAGTGCTGCGTGGCCCCTTCTCTGCTCTGTATGGCAACGCGTCTGGCGGTGTAATGAATGTCATCACCCAGACCGGACAACAGCCACCAACCATTGAAGCCAGTAGTTACTACGGCAGTTTTGGCAGCTGGCGCTATGGGCTGAAAGCAACGGGCGCAACGGGAGACGGCACACAGCCAGGCGATGTCGATTACACCGTCTCAACCACGCGCTTTACGACCCACGGCTATCGTGATCATAGTGGCGCACAGAAAAATTTAGCCAATGCCAAACTGGGCGTTCGCATTGATGACGCCAGCAAATTAAGCCTGATTTTCAATAGTGTGGATATCAAAGCAGATGACCCAGGTGGGCTAACCGAAGCAGAATGGAAGGCGAATCCACAACAAGCGCCCCGTGCAGAACAGTACGACACGCGAAAAACCATCAAGCAAACTCAGGCTGGGTTGCGCTATGAACGTAGCCTGAGCGCGCAAGATGATATGAGTGTAATGATGTATGCCGGAGAGCGAGAAACGACCCAGTACCAGTCAATCCCCATGTCCCCGCAACTTAACCCGTCACATGCGGGCGGCGTGATTACCCTGCAACGCCATTACCAGGGGATAGACAGCCGCTGGACACACCGTGGTGAATTGGGCGTTCCAGTCACGTTCACAACCGGCCTGAACTACGAAAACATGAGTGAAAACCGCAAGGGTTACAATAACTTCCGCCTGAATCGCGGCGTGCCGGAATACGGGCAAAAAGGTGAGTTGCGCCGCGACGAACGCAATTTGATGTGGAACGTCGATCCCTATTTACAAACCCAGTGGCAACTGACCGACAAACTTTCGCTGGATGCTGGCGTGCGCTACAGCTCTGTGTGGTTTGATTCCAATGATCATTACGTTACTCCGGGTAACGGCGACGACAGCGGTGATGCCAGTTATCACAAATGGCTACCAGCCGGATCGTTAAAATATGCAATGACCGATGCCTGGAATGTCTATCTGGCAGCCGGGCGCGGTTTTGAAACGCCGACGATTAATGAGCTGTCTTATCGCGCTGATGGGCAAAGCGGTATGAACTTTGGTTTAAAACCCTCCACCAACGATACAATTGAGATCGGCAGTAAAACGCGTATTGGTGATGGGCTGCTTAGTCTCGCATTGTTCCAGACCGACACCGATGATGAAATTGTTGTCGATAGCAGTAGCGGTGGGCGTACGACTTACAAAAATGCCGGAAAGACCCGTCGTCAAGGCGCTGAACTGGCATGGGATCAACGTTTCGCGGGAGATTTTCGCGTAAAAGCGTCCTGGACCTGGCTTGATGCGACCTATCGCAGCAATGTTTGCAATGAACAGGATTGTAACGGTAACCGGATGCCAGGGATCGCCCGTAATATGGGCTTTGCGTCGATAGGTTATGTACCGGAAGATGGCTGGTATGCAGGTACGGAAGCGCGTTATATGGGCGATATTATGGCAGATGATGAAAATACGGCCAAAGCGCCGTCTTATACTCTCGTCGGCTTATTCACCGGGTATAAATACAATTACCACAATTTAACTGTGGATTTATTTGGTCGTGTCGATAATTTATTCGATAAAGAATACGTTGGCTCTGTCATTGTCAATGAGTCAAACGGGCGATATTACGAACCTGCGCCCGGGCGAAATTATGGTGTCGGCATGAATATTGCGTGGCGATTTGAGTAATTACCTTGATGCCCGGTATTTGCCGGGCATTTAATTTAACGATTGTATTGCTGGTATAAAATAGCAATATTTTGTTGCATAATTTCAGCAAGACAATGTCTGCATCCCTCTTTGTCTTTTGCTTTTAACGCGGCGAGTAATAGACGATAGTTTTCTATACGCTCCCGTAATTCCGCTGGATTAATCGCTTCATAGAGATAATGTAAACCAGGTCCCATCCTGACCCACAGTTGCTCAATCATCTCACACAGGATGGGCATATTTGAACGATGATAAATCGCTAAGCGAAATAGCCTGTTCGCATTAATGATTTGTTCCATGTCGCCCTTTTCTTGCGCCTGCTGTAATTTCTCGAGCAATTCCTCGAGTTCCGCCAGGTCTTGCGGGGTGAGGTTTTCAACAGCCAGAGTAACTGCCATTAATTCCAGCTCGTAGCGGATCCGATTGATTTCGTCTAATTGACGTTTCCCCACTTCCGGAACTGTAAATGCTTGCGCTGGTGCGACAGAAAGCGCATTCACCGAAACCAGACGTAATAATGCTTCACGCACAGGTGTAATACTCATACCTAATTGCTCCGCCAGATTTTTAGTAATCAGGCGTGCGCCAGGTTTTAATGCGCCAATACTAAGCTGATGTTTCAGGTCGTTCTCAACCTGCAGAGTCAAACTGACATGTTTCATTTTTTCCGTTCCAGGCATTTTAATTCCTTCGCGTGTTTTCTGTCCAACCCTGCCTGCATGGCAGAAGGAGTTCACCTGGTGTATTAAAGTGAATAATCATAAACCACTCACCTTTGTTGTTATTAGCAGCAGAACAATGACGTGGTTAGTTAATTAAAGCTGAAAATAAGCTTTTTGCCTGGATTTTTATGGCGGCTTACGCCGCCGTTGAAACTTTAATCATCAACCGCCACGCGGATCACCACTTTGCCGAAGTTTTTACCCTTCAGCAGGCCGATAAACGTCTGTGGCGCATTCTCTAAACCGTCAGTAATTTCTTCGCGGTAGTGGATTTTATCCTCTTTCACCCATTGCCCCATCTCCTTCTGAAACTCTTGGATGCGGTGACCATAATCCTGAGCGATAATAAATCCTTGCAAGCGAATACGTTTTTTCAGCACCGTAGCCATCAGCAGAGGTAAACGATCCGGACCGGGTGGTAGCTCTGTAGCGTTATAGCTGCTCACTAAGCCACAAACGGGAATGCGCGCAGATGTATTAAGTAAAGGTAGCACTGCATCAAATACCTTACCGCCCACGTTTTCATAATAGATATCAATACCTTTTGGGCACGCTTTCGCCAGTTGTTCGGCAAAATCATCCGCGTGATGGTCAAGACAAACATCGAAGCCCAGCACCTCAGTAGCATGGCGGCATTTTTCCACGCCACCGGCCACCCCCACCACCCTGCAACCTTTAAGTTTGCCGATTTGACCCACCGTCGCCCCCACAGGACCTGTCGCCGCAGCAACAACCAATGTTTCGCCCTCTTTGGGCTGACCGATATCCAGCAGCCCCATATAAGCGGTAAAGCCTGGCATCCCCAGCACACCCAGCGACCACGATGGATTTTGCGGATGATCGCCAAGTTTCACCAGATCATCACCACTGGATATGTCATAGTCCTGCCATCCACTGTAGCCCAGCACCCAGTCGCCAGGCTGGTAATCAGGATGATTCGACTCCACAACACGGCTCACCGTACCGCCGACCATTACGCCACCAATATCAACCGGCGGTGAATAAGATGGCTCATCGCTCATACGTCCACGCATATACGGGTCCAGTGACAAATAAACTGTGCGCAGTAACACCTGTCCTTCACCCGGTGTGGCGATATCATCTTCTTCAAGACGGAAATTCTCCGGAACCGGCGCGCCATGCGGACGCGAGGCCAGAACCCAACGTCGATTACGCTGCTTTTGTTGCCCCATAATGCTCTCCTGTGCTTTTGGCATGAATCCATCAATAGTAGCAGGCTCGCAGGAATGGTTTTGTTTGCAGCCGTCACATCCCCTCTGCAACACGCAATAATTTCATCGAGGAATCCGTTGCTTCGGGCTGTTTTCGATAGTATTGATAACGTCATCATCATTATTTAATCGAGGCCAAACATGTCCATCCGTTTTGCCCGCAAAGCCGACTGTGCTGCCATTGCGGAAATTTATAACCACGCCGTGTTGTATACGGCGGCTATCTGGAATGACCAAACGGTGGATGCAGATAACCGCATTGCCTGGTTTGAAGCGCGGACCATAGCAGGTTATCCAGTGCTGGTGAGCGAAGAAGATGGCGTAGTGACGGGATATGCCTCGTTTGGCGACTGGCGTAGTTTCGATGGTTTTCGCCATACCGTGGAACATTCGGTTTATGTCCATCCCGATCATCAGGGCAAAGGTCTGGGGCGTAAATTGTTAAGCCGATTGATTGATGAAGCGCGGGATTGCGGGAAGCATGTCATGGTCGCCGGGATCGAATCGCAAAATCAGGCGTCTTTGCATCTGCACCAGTCGCTGGGATTTGTCGTCACCGCGCAAATGCCGCAGGTGGGCACTAAATTTGGGCGCTGGCTGGACCTGACATTTATGCAGTTGCAACTCGACGAACGCAGTGAACCGGACGCAATCTGATGAATCAGTCGCTCACCCTTGCTTTTTTGATTGCCGCCGGGATTGGTCTGGTAGTCCAGAACACGCTGATGGTGCGCATCACCCAGACCTCCTCTACCATTCTCATCGCCATGTTGCTGAACTCTTTGGTAGGAATTGTGCTCTTTGTTTCTATTTTATGGTTTAAACAAGGTATGGCGGGGTTTGGCGAACTGGTGTCCAACGTGCGCTGGTGGACACTTATACCTGGCTTGCTGGGATCGTTTTTTGTCTTCGCCAGTATCAGCGGATATCAGAATGTGGGAGCGGCGACAACTATTGCGGTACTGGTCGCCAGCCAGCTGATTGGCGGTCTGGTGCTGGATATCTTCCGCAGCCATGGCGTACCACTACGGGCGTTGATCGGCCCAATTTGTGGCGCAATTTTACTTGTGGTTGGTGCCTGGCTGGTGGCCAGGCGCACATTTTAATCAGAGGATGGTGCCACCTTTGGTTAACTGTTCGTGGCGCGCTTCCATATCTTCTTTATGTTTGCGACCGTGATGGGCGATCGCTGTGCGAAGACGCTGCTGCTGGGTATAGCGTTCTTCCCGACTTAACTCCGCATCATCGCTCAGGGCGATTAATAATTCGTTCATATGGGCAATGACGCTCTCTTCAATCGCGGCATCCACGCGCGCGATGACTTCATCCAGATGCGACATACTTTCTCCTTAGCCACTTGTGAAATTTATCGATTCATCCAAATGATATAAGTCTGCGTGGTGCCGTCAAGCCAGTGAGTAAGATTTAAAACAGTGAAAACAACAGCGCCACCGGGAAACTCATCGGCCATGTTGCCCCCACCAGAAAGGCGCTTAAGAAACGGATGCGTTTCTTATCGTGAGAAAGAAACCAGGTGATAAGAAATGCGATTGCTGCCATAACCGCATAAAAAACAAGCATGTGTTGATAGAGAGACATGTACGGGCGTCCAGCCAGATGAATAAAACGCGCGCAAATATGCGTCATTTTTTGACGTACATCAAGTTTTTTAACCGGTTTGAGAAAAAAACATCAAACAGCAACTTGCCCTTATCCATCTTCAGAATGAGTATTATTGTGGATTTTCTTAACCCGTACTATACACATAGGGGCAATGATAAAAGGTGGCAAAAATGAATGTTTCCAGTAGAACTGTAGTACTGATAAATGTCTTTGCTGCTGTTGGTTTGTTTACTCTTATCTCTATGAGATTTGGCTGGTTTATTTGATGTAGTGATTTTGCACGCAGCACGTACTGTCAGAGAAATCAGTGCTCTGACAGTACGCAAGATCATCTCATACTCTTACGATCTGCAATATTATCCTTAATGTTTAACCATGACGTGGCGGACGACGGTGTAATCCTCCAGCCCATAAAGTGACATATCCTTGCCGTAACCAGAAAGTTTCTGCCCACCGTGCGGCATTTCACTTACCAGCATGAAATGGGTATTGACCCAGGTACAACCATATTGCAGCCGTGCGCTGACGCGATGCGCCCTGCCCACATCTTTCGTCCATACCGAAGATGCAAGTCCGTACTGGCTGTCATTCGCCCAGTTTACCACCTGTTCTTCGTTGTCGAAGAGTGTAACACTCACTACTGGACCAAATACCTCTTTTTGCACGATGGCATCGTCCTGTAATGCGCCAGCCAGCAGCGTCGGCGCATAGTAATAGCCATTACCCTTGCGCTTTTCACCGCCAGTGATCACTTTGATGTGCCCTGTCGCTTTCGCCTCTTCTACTGCCTTGCTGACGCGTTCGAGATGCGCCAGCGAGCTTAAAGGTCCAAGCTCCGTAGACTCGTCATCCGGCGCACCAGATTTTAACGTTGCCACCGCAGCACCCAGTTTTTCCACCAGCGTATCGTAAATGCCTTTTTGCGCGTAGATCCGACAAGCCGCTGTACAATCCTGTCCGGCATTGTAATAGCCAAATGTACGTACACCTTCGACCACTGCCTCAATATCCGCATCATCAAAAACAATCACTGGCGCTTTGCCACCAAGTTCCATATGAGTACGCTTTATGGACGGCGCGGTATGGCTGATGATGTGTTCCCCAGTGGCGATAGAGCCCGTCAGCGACACCATCCGCACTTTGGGATGACCGGTCAGCGGATCGCCCACCGTTTTGCCTCTGCCAAACAGTACATTAATCACGCCAGCCGGGAAGATATCTTTCGCCAACTCTGCCAACTTCAACGCTGTCAGCGGGGTAATTTCTGATGGTTTAAGCACTACGCAGTTCCCTGCCGCCAGCGCCGGAGCCAGTTTCCACGCAGCCATCATCAGCGGATAATTCCACGGTGCGATAGAAGCCACGACCCCCAACGGATCGCGACGGATCATCGAAGTATGACCTTCAAGATATTCACCTGCCGCCAGACCATTCAGACAGCGCGCCGCACCAGCGAAAAAGCGAAAAACATCGACAATCGCCGGGATTTCATCATTGAACGCACTATGCAGCGGTTTGCCACAATTACGGGACTCCAGTTCGGCAAAAACCTGACCATTTTCTTCGATAACATCAGCCAGTTTCAGCAGACATTCCGCACGCACTTTCGGCGTGGTTTGCCCCCATTCGGCAAATGCTGCATCTGCCGCGCGAACAGCAGCATCGACCTGCTCTGCGGATGCCTCGGCAATCTCCAGTAAAACGTCCCCCGTTGCCGGATTATAGACAGGCTGTTTTTCCCCTTCGCCGCTAACCAGTTCTCCGTTAATCAGTAACTTATGTTGCATAGCATATTCCTGTATCAGTGGTTATTGACCATTGTCGCCTTCGCGGGTTAGCCACCAGGCCCCCAGGATCGGCAAGGTTGTTACCAACATAACCAGCAGTGCCACCACGTTAGTTACCGGTACATCACGCGGTCGCCCAAGCTGATTGAGCAACCACAACGGTAACGTTCGTTCATGACCTGCCGTAAAGGTCGTAACGATGATTTCATCGAACGACAAGGCAAACGCCAGCATTCCTCCTGCCAGTAACGCCGAACTGAGATTCGGCAACACTACGTAGCGGAAGGTTTGCCAGCCATTAGCCCCAAGATCCATTGACGCCTCAACCAGACTCCACGAGGTGCGGCGAAAACGGGCGATGACATTGTTAAAGACCACCACTACACAAAAAGTCGCATGACCGACCACGATGGTGAAAAATCCCGGCTCCAGATTGATGGTTTTAAAGGCGGTTAATAACGCCAGACCAGTGACAATGCCCGGCAGCGCAATGGGCAGCAGCAGTAACAGCGAAATGGCGTTTTTGCCGAAAAAGTCTCGTCGCCACAGCGCGGCAGCGGCCAGCGTCCCTAACACCAGCGCGATTAATGTCGCCAGCGCCGCCACTTTAAGTGACAGTGTCACGGCATCAAGAATATCACTACGCTGTGCTGCCACGCTAAACCAGCGCAGCGTCAGGCCTTGCGGTGGAAAACTAAACGCCGCATCTTCAGTGTTAAACGCATAAACGGCGATAATCAGAATGGGAAAATGTAAGAAAACCACGCCGCCCCAGGCCGCCAGTTTGAGGAAAAACGGTGCGCGTTCAGAGTGCATCGAACGCTCCCAGACGTTTCACGAACGCCAGGTAAAGTGCGATGAGTACAATCGGCACTAGGGTGAATGCCGCCGCCATCGGCATATTGCCAATCGCCCCCTGCTGGGAATAAACCATATTGCCGATAAAATATCCTGGAGGGCCAACCAGCTGCGGGACAATAAAATCGCCCAGCGTGAGTGAGAAGGTAAAGATAGAGCCAGCGGCAATACCCGGGATTGCCAGCGGCAGCACCACATAGCGAAAGGTTTGTCGTGGACGTGCGCCGAGATCAGCTGACGCCTGCAACAATGACGGCGGCAAACGCTCAAGCGCCGCCTGCACCGGGAGGATCATGAACGGCAACCAGATATAGAGAAACACCAGAAAGCGCCCCAGCCCGGAAGTTGACAGCGTATTACCTCCCACCGCCGGTAGCGTGAGGAACGCAGTCAGCAGTGGTTCCAGCCCCAGATGTTGTAAAAACCACTGCGCCACGCCATCTTTTGCCAGCAATAACGTCCAGGCATAGGCTTTCACAATGTAGCTCGCCCACATCGGCAACATTACCGCGATATAAAAAAACGCTTTCATTTTCCCGCTGGTATAGCGCGCCATATACCACGCCATTGGAAAAGCCAGAATGGCGCTGGCGATAGTGACTGCCACAGCCATAATCAGCGTGCGGAGAATGATGTCGTAATTCGCCGGATTAAACAGCGCACGGATATTCGCCAGCGTCAGTTCCGGCGTTACCGACATGGTGAAATCGTCAAAGGTATAAAAGCCCTGCCATAACAGCGTTAGCAGCGAGCCGAAATAGACAATGCCAAACCACATTAGCGGGCCAAGCAGCAGCAAAAACAGCCCCAGCCCCGGATTACGCCAGAAGAAACCGGACACCTTACCCAGACCTGGACGTGAAGGTGATTGCAATACGTTCATCGCCATTCACCTCTCCTCAACCAGCGGTACCATCACATCACGCGACCAGGAAACCATCACCTGTTGTCCGGGCGTGAGCGTGGCGGGCAGTTCTTCGCCTGTCATATTGGCCTGACTCACCAGCAGTTTTTCACCGCCGTTCAGTCTCAGTTCAAAACGGGTCGCCGCGCCCTGATACTGCACCGCCTGGATCGTGCCATTAGCCTGCACTTCGCCGGGGATGTTGAAGCGGATATGTTCCGGTCGCAGGGCGAAGCTTCCCGTCATGCCACAAAGTTTGTCTGCCATCAGTGCATCAAAAACATTCGATGTCCCGACAAACCCGGCAACAAACGGCGTGCGCGGGCGCATATAGAGATCACGCGGGGAATCGACCTGCTCAATGCGTCCATTATTGAAAACCGCCACACGATCGGACATCGATAACGCTTCGCCCTGATCGTGGGTAACGAAGATAAAAGTGATACCGAGAGACTGTTGCAGCTTTTTCAGCTCAAGCTGCATTTGCTCTCGCAATTTGAGATCCAGCGCGCCGAGCGGTTCATCCAGCAACAACACACGCGGTTCGTTCACCAGTGCTCTGGCGATAGCAACCCGCTGGCGCTGACCACCAGAAAGTTGTGACGGTTTACGTTGCTGAACAAAACCAAGCGCCACTTTCTCAAGCGCCTCTTGCGCCATTGCGTGCCGCTGCTTTTTATTCACGCCTTTGACCATCAGCCCATAGGCTACGTTGTCAAGAATCGACATATGCGGAAATAGCGCGTAGTCCTGGAAGACAGTATTCACGTCCCGCTCCCACGGTGGCAGATTGCTGGCGGATTTACCAAAGATAGAGATAGCCCCGCCGGAAAGCTGTTCGAAGCCAGCAATCAGGCGCAGGCAGGTGGTTTTGCCGGAGCCGGACGGCCCCAGCATAGAGAAGAACTCACCATCTTTTATCGCAACACTGACGCCATCTACTGCGCGCACGTCACCGTACAACCGTGAGACGTTGTCAAACTCCACTGCGTACGTCATAAAACACCCCAGCGAAGTTAGCGACCGCCCATAATGGCAATGTAATCCTGCGTCCAGCGACTGTAGGGAACAAACTTGCCCCCTTCTGCTATAGGCGTTTTCCAGAAGGCGATTTTATCGAAATAGTTAAAACCGTTTGTTTCACAACCTTTCTCGCCTAATAACGGACTGGCTTTACACCCTTGCGGCACTACTGGTAACGAGCCAAACCAGGCCGCCACATCGCCCTGCACTTTTGGGGTTAATGACCAGTTCATCCATTTGTAGGCGCAAACCGGATGTTTCGCTTCGCTATGTAGCATGGTGGTGTCAGCCCAACCGGTAACGCCCTCCTTCGGGAAAACGGTAGCGACAGGCTGGCCTTCGGCTTTCAGGGCGTTGGCCTGATAAGGCCATGCACTGGAAGCAACCACACCCTCGTTTTTGAAATCGCTCATTTGCACGGTAGTGTCATGCCAGTAGCGATGGATCAAACTATGTTGATCGCGCAGCACTTTCAGCACCGCCTGGTACTGTTCTTCGGTGAGTTGATACGGATCGCTGATGCCCAACTGCGGCTGCGTGGCTTTAACGAACAACGCAGCGTCCGCAATGTAGATAGGGCCATCATAAGCCTGTACCCGGCCTTTATTGCTCTTGCCGTCCGGCAGATTCTGCTCAACAAAAACCACTTGCCAGCTATCCGGCGGCGTCGGGAAGGTTTTAGTGTTGTACATCAGCAGGTTCGGCCCCCATTGGTAAGGTGTGCCGTAAACTTTGCCGCCAACGTTAAACCAGTCGCCTTTAACCACGCGCGGATCGAGCGCTTTCCAGTTGGGAATCAAGGCGGTATTAATTGGCTGCACGCGTTTACCCATAATCAAACGCAGCGAGGCATCGCCGGATGCCGTAACCAGATCGTAACCCCCTTTGGCCATCAGACTGACCATTTCATCGGAAGTCGCGGCGGTTTTAACATTCACCGCGCAGCCTGTCTCTTTTTCGAATTGCGTTACCCAGTCGTATTGTTTATCAGTTTGTCCGCGTTCGATGTATCCCGGCCAGGCGATAATATCCAGTCGCCCTTCCGGTTTATCTAAATTGGTAGGTGGTTCGGCGGCGTGAGCGGTCATTATTGTCATGGTGAGCGCACACAGGCTGCTGCGGGCAAATGTCTTGCTCATAAAGTCTTACTCCTGTCGTAATTAATTGTTCAGCCGCCGTGCCGTAAAAATATCTCCTTGTTTAACCATAGACGGCGGCTAGCAGGCACACCTTCGCCCCTGAGAAAATTTAATCAGGTTGTGAGCTACCGCGCATTATGCCGTATGTAAGGTTATCTTCTGGAGTATAGACAAGGAGTTAGGAAATATGACTGCTATTCGAAATTCATATTACCCAACCTGAGAGGAATTTAATTAAACGCTATTACAGCCGTTCTTGAATAAGTTTGCCTAATTGTTTAACCGCCTGTTCTTCACGTTCTCCCCACTGCCACGCGGTATTAAAACGGAAAAAACGTGACCAGTTTTCACCGGTAGAAAACATTTTACCCGGCGCAATACTGATATGATGCGTCAGTGCTGCCAGGCTTAATTCGCCCGCATCTAACGGCTCGGGGAGCTCCAGCCAGAGAAAATAACCGCTGTCATTATGATGAATTTTCACTTCCGCAGGCAGATAACGCAGCAGTGCTTGCCAGGCACGTTGTTTACGTTCCGCAAGCTGGCGACGCAGGCGACGAAGATGGGCGTCGTATCGGCGCGTGGAAAGGTAATCCACCAGCGCAAGCTGCATCGGTGAGCTGGTGGAAAGCGTACTCATCAACTGCAAGCGTTGAATTTTACGTGCATGTTTTCCGGCGGCGACCCAACCAATACGAAAACCAGGCACCAGACATTTCGAAAACGAAGAGCAATGCAAAACACCATCGTGGCGATCCCACGCTTTCGCAGGCAGCGGTTTTTCCCGTCCAAAATAAAGTTCGCTGTAAACGTCATCTTCAATCAGCGTTACGTTGTACTGATTGAGCAACGCTACCAGCCGCGCTTTTTTCTGCGGCGTTAAGGTAAATCCGAGTGGATTCTGGCTATTAGTCATCAGCCAGCACGCTTTCACCGGATACTCCTGCAACGCCAGTTCCAGCGCCTTGAGATCAATCCCTTCTTTAACGTCCGTCGCCACCGATAACGCCTTCAGCCGTAACCGCTCCAGCGCCTGCAACGCACCGTAGAAACAAGGATTCTCTACTATCACCCAATCGCCCGGTTCAGTGACCGCTTGTAAACTGAGGTTTAATGCCTCTAACGCCCCGGCAGTAATGACAATTTCATCGGGTGAAATGGTGATGCCCTGTAAGGCATAGCGACGAGCTATAGCCTGACGCAGTTCAGCGTTTCCTGGCGGTAAGTTTTCAATCACGCTCATCGCCGTGGCGGTTTTGCTTACCTGTGCCAGCGAGCGGTTGAGTTGTTGGAGGGGGAAAAGTCGCGGGTCGGGAAAGGCCGAGGCAAACGGAACTACCGACGGATCGCGACTGGCCTGCAACATATCAAAAATATAGGTGTTGATATCGACTGCTTCATCTCGAGTGACTGGAATGACTGGCGCTTTCGGCATTTTTATTGCCTGTGTCGCAACGTAATAACCCGACTGCGGTCGCGCGATAATATGTCCCTGACTTTCGAGCAACTGATAGGCATGGCTGACAGTCATAAAGCTCATGCCAGAAAGCGCCACCTGGTCACGCAACGAAGGCAAACGATCGCCAGGTTGCCAGATACCCGACGCAATCTGCTCGCGTAATTGTTCTGCAAGCTGCTGGTATTTTTTCATTATCGAATCGTAATTATGTGCAGATGATTCGGCAGTCTATATCAGTTGTTAAAAATGACAACTTTTCATTAACTGTTATCAAACCATCACCAGTGATAACTCTTTGCCAAGCGCCTTAGCCGCAAGCTGGACGGCGTCGATTTTTGTAGCATGGTGCAAGTTAAATAAGCGAGTAATCTCCTGTTTAGGTTTGCCAATTCGTCTGGCTAACTCTTGCTGAGTGATTTCTGACTGTAAAAAAGCATTTAACAGCAATACTTTAGAGGCGATACTTAAAGGCACTTCAATAAAGTGATCGTTGTTAGTTAATGGCGAAGGCAACGGGATTAGCTCATTATCTTCAAAATAAAAATCAAATGCGGTGAGTAAGGCATCTTTTGCTGCTTCCATCGCTTCAGCAACAGTTTCTCCCTGCGTCAACGCTTCAGGGATATCTACAAAAGAAACCACATAACCGCCTTCCGGCGCAGGAGTAAGAGTGACGGGATAACGCATAATTTTGACTGTCTCTCGCATGTCATTAACCTTCTTATGGCGATTAATTTAAACCGAGTTGCTTCAGGATTGCTTTACGCAATGGTTCTTTTATCTCATCACTGGGGTGACGCGGCATGACACTGCGTCGCCCTTGAAACCTGAGTTTCAAATGGTTGCTGCCATTCGCCACATCGACGCCCTGAGATTCGAGCCAACGTCTGAACTCGCTTTGTTTCACATCGCCTCCCTGCCGCTGAGTATATCAACAAAGTAAACATTAGTGTTTACCTCCGTGTGTAATTTGCTCGAAAATAGCACTAAATCGCCGCAACGGCAGAATGCAATGCAAAATCAGGAAGGAAGATTCCAGAATTTCTTTGCGCTAATTTGCAAAACTGAATAATAACCTCAAGAAACGATCGGCATCATAGCGACAAAAGGTAAGAAAAAGGTGGCAGGATGTTTACGAAGGCGTTATCAGTTGTCTTATTAACGTGTGCGCTGTTCTCAGGACAACTCATGGCAGGGCACAAAGGACATGAATTTGTGTGGGTAAAGAATGTGGATCATCAGCTGCGTCATGAAGCGGACAGCGATGAATTGCGTGCTGTGGCGGAAGAGTCGGCGGAAGGTTTGCGCGAGCATTTTTACTGGCAAAAATCGCGCAAACCAGAAGCGGGACATCGTTGAGTCATTTGTTGCCGGATGCGGCATGACGCCTTACCCGGCAGGCAATATCATGCAGATTTGATGAGTTGTGAGTAACCAGAAAACTGGCGTTTTACCCTTTTCGCTTCGGTAAAGTTTTCAGCAGCTCATCCGGACTTACGGATGCCACTACGCTTCCCGGTAACGGCATTTTCAGTATGTGATTTTTGATTTTGCCAATGACGTGCATCTCGCATGGGCGGCAATCAAACTTTAGCGTTAATACTTCATCGCCGTTAACCAGTTGCATTGGCGTCGCCTTCCAGCTTTTGATATTGCCTTTCGCCTGTTTCGGGCACAGATTGAAGGCAAAGCGCAGACAATGCTTAGTGATCATCACCGGGACTTCGCCCTTCTCTTCATGCGCTTCATACGCCGCATCAATCAGTTGCACACCATAGCGATGATAAAATTCACGCGCTTTCTGGTTGTAAACGTTCGCGAGGAAACTCAAATGCGTTTGCGGATAAACCGGCGCAGGATCAGCAACCGGTTTACGGCTGCCGCGCTGGTAACTGGCAAGACGCGCAGCATCTAGCATGTCGGCGGCTTCACGGCGGAACTGGTTTAACAGACTGTTTGGTACAAACAGCGCACCCGGCAAATTAATTTGCACATCGCGGGCGTAATAGATGGTTTGCCCCAGTTTTGCCAGACCATCCTTTAGATTGTTCATTGCTTTTTCGGCGTTATTGGCTTCGTCGAACTGCCCGTCCAGCGTATGCGTGATGCTGACACCCTCTTCACTGGTGAGGGTCAGAATCAGTTGTTCCTGCCAGCCGCCCAGTTCAATGTCTACCGCCACCCGACGTTCGCTGGAAGTTTTTGTCAGTGCCTGCTGCCAGTTATGATCAAGATTACGGTTTAGTGGGTGATGCGGGCGAATTTTGTGCAACTCTGCTGGCATTTCATTGGGCCAGACGCGGTACTGATTTTCTCCGGTTTTCTCGACCGTATTGGCACGAAAGCCGACGACTTCACGTTTAATCATCACGTTCAGGCCATCGCCATTTGCCAGTGGCTCGGTAACGGCAACATCGAGATGATCTTTCGCCACTTTCAATACTTCACCCACCGGCAGGCCGATAAATTTCGGCGAATCGAACGCGCCAATATCGCCTTTACGGGCATTCACAAAATAATCTGTGCTACCACGGTGGAAAGTCTTTTCCGTCGATGGAACAAAGAAATGTTCAGTACGACCTGATGAAGCACGCGTCAGATCGCCACGTTCTTCAATAATGGCATCCAGCATCTGGCGATAATGGGCGGTGATATTCTTCACGTAGCTCATATCTTTGTAACGCCCTTCAATCTTGAAGGAGCGTACGCCAGCATCAATCAGCGCGCCGAGGTTGGCAGTCTGATCGTTATCTTTCATCGACAGCAGATGTTTTTCATAGGAAACCACCCGCCCCTGATCGTCTTTCAATGTGTATGGCAAACGGCACGCCTGCGAGCAATCGCCACGGTTGGCGCTACGCCCTGTTTGCGCATGAGAAATGTAGCACTGACCCGAATAGGCCACGCACAGTGCGCCATGAATAAAGAATTCAATGGTCGCGTCCGTGGCCTGGTGAATCGCGCGGATCTGCTCAAGATTCAGCTCTCGCGCCAGCACAATCTGCGTGAAGCCAACATCAGAGAGGAACTTCGCTTTTTCTACTGTACGAATGTCGCACTGCGTACTGGCGTGCAGTTCAATCGGCGGAATATCAAGTTCCAGAATCCCCATATCCTGAACAATCAGCGCGTCGACGCCGGTCTGGTAGAGGTCGGTAATCAGCCGTTGCGCAGGTTCCAGCTCATCATCATGCAAAATGGTGTTAAGCGTGACGAAAATTTTTGCACCATAACGATGGGCAAATGGCACCAGTTCGGCAATATCTTTCAGGCTATTACTGGCATTATGACGGGCACCAAAACCAGGGCCGCCGATATAAACAGCATCGGCACCGTGCAAAATAGCTTCGCGGGCAATGGCGGCATCGCGTGCCGGGCTTAACAGTTCAAGTCGATGAGAAGATACGGTCACATTCTTATCCAGTAGCTGAAAAATGGCGGCTATTTTAGCCACAAGCGCGACGTTGCGAAATAGTTTTCCCGCTTAACTGCGTGGGTAATGGATGAGGGAATGAAAATGTACGATTTGCTCCCCACCATTACGATAGATATGCGTAACGTCTGCAGCAAATCGAGCGCCTTCTCCACAATTAAGGCTCTGCCATTCACCATCAACGCACAGATCAAGTTGCCCATCAATGACGACAACATGTTCGATTACTCCCTTCTCATGGGGCGTCGATTCACTTATTGCACCAGGTGCCATCTGAATCGAGAAGTGTTCAAAGCAGAGTTGTGGATCATAAGGAAACAGCGAAGTGATCACCATCGCCTGCTGTTGAGGATCATAAACTGAAGGCGTAGCGGACTGCGGCGGAGAAATAAATGTCGAAAATGGCACATTCAACCCGGTGGCAATTTTCCATAATGTCGCGACCGTCGGGCTGGACTCATTACGCTCAATCTGCCCTAACATCGCTTTAGAAACGCCCGTCGCTTCTGCCAGTCGCGAAAGACTCCAGCCGCGCTGCTGACGTAGTTGTTTAAGTGTGGTGGATAAAAAGCGAGCGAGATTTTCCATGCGACTCCTCCGGCAAAACGTAAGTTTATCACTTGTGCGTTATAACGGACAAATGCTACGGTGCCTGTATGCTATAACGCACGAGGTGACTATGCGTCTGTTTTCTATTCCTCCGCCCACGCTACTGGCGGGGTTTCTGGCGGTATTAATTGGCTACGCCAGTTCAGCGGCAATAATCTGGCAAGCAGCGATTGTCGCCGGAGCCACCACTGCACAAATCTCTGGCTGGATGACGGCGCTGGGGCTGGCAATGGGCGTCAGTACGCTGGCTCTGACATTATGGTATCGCGTACCTGTTCTCACCGCATGGTCAACGCCTGGCGCGGCTTTGTTGGTCACCGGATTACAGGGACTAACACTTAACGAAGCCATCGGCGTTTTTATTGTCACCAACGCGTTAATAGTCCTCTGCGGCATAACGGGACTCTTTGCTCGTCTGATGCGCATTATTCCGCACTCGCTTGCGGCGGCAATGCTTGCCGGGATTTTATTACGCTTTGGTTTAAAGGCGTTTGCGAGCCTGGATGGTCAATTTACGTTGTGTGGCAGTATGTTGCTGGTATGGCTGGCAACCAAGGCCGTTGCGCCGCGCTATGCGGTAATTGCCGCAATGATTATTGGGATCGTCATCGTTATCGCACAAGGTGACGTTGTCACAAATGATGTTGTCTTTAAACCCGTTCTCCCCACTTATATTACCCCTGATTTTTCGTTTGCTCACAGCCTGAGCGTTGCACTCCCCCTTTTTCTGGCGACGATGGCATCGCAAAACGCACCGGGTATCGCAGCAATGAAAGCAGCTGGATATTCGGCTCCTGTTTCGCCATTAATTGTGTTTACTGGATTGCTGGCACTGTTTTTTTCCCCTTTCGGCGTTTATTCCGTCGGTATTGCGGCAATCACCGCGGCTATTTGCCAAAGCCCGGAAGCGCATCCGGATAAAGATCAACGTTGGCTGGCCGCTGCCGTTGCCGGCATTTTTTATTTGATCGCAGGTCTGTTTGGTAGTGCCATTACCGGGATGATGGCTGCCCTGCCCGTAAGTTGGATCCAGATGCTGGCAGGTCTTGCGCTGTTGAGTACCATTGGCGGCAGTTTGTATCAGGCGCTGCATAATGAGCGTGAGCGCGACGCGGCGGTGGTGGCATTTCTGGTAACGGCAAGTGGATTGACGCTGGTCGGGATTGGTTCTGCGTTCTGGGGATTAATTGCCGGAGGCGTTTGTTACGTGGTGTTGAATTTAATCGCTAACAGAAACCGATAATAAAAAGCGCCATCTAACGATGGCGCAACTGGTATTACTTTTTGTTAACGTCAAACATGGTGGCATCGGTCGCCATGTCATCAATAACTTGTTTAATATTTTCGAAAGCCATTGGCGTACTTTCGTTATTCAGGTCTTTACCTTCGCCCTGACGAACGACTTTGATAACCGGTTTATTAGTCGCTGCATCAATCAGCTCACCTTCAAAATACAGGCGAGTATCCATGGTACGGTGGCCCGTCGCCATTTGCGTCCCCGCAACCACTAATGCAACAGGAACCACTTCATAGAATTGCAGCCCTTCTTTGCTGGTATCTACACCGGTAATGGCCCCACGGAAAATCAGACTACGCGGCCCAGCGGTGGTAACCAGTGGTTTACGCTGCGCAATCGCTTCTTTCATTTCGGTGTTGGTATAACTCAAAATTTTATCCAGAACTTTCTGCCCTACCTGGGTAGATGGTTTCGGTACCGGATAATAAGTGACTGGGTTCCAGACGATGCTGTCATATTTGCTTTGATCAAAACTCGGGTCTACCCAACGTAAAACAGGTTTACCTGTTGCTGAGGTTGTTTCTTTTAAATCAGAGTAATTGTTTAAAAAACCAGAATATTTATCTGGCTGGGTGATTTTAGAGGCACAACCAGACAGAGCCAACAAGCCGCATAAAGCTGCAACTTTCGCAATTGATGTGGTACGCATGAATAGTTTCCTGAGATGATTATATTACTTTCTAAGTTATAGCAAAAAGCGCCGCTTCGTGTTGTGGCAAAAAAAGTGTTGGTGAAAATAAATTTTTTAGCCCCTTTTCAGACGACATAGTCAATGCCGAAAAAGACATAGTCAATGCCGAAAAAGGGGCTGCCGAAAAAGGGGCTAAGTCAATCATCAGTAGTTAAATTTCAGTAAGTTAAGCTGCTAAAAAATTTCGACTACTGTGATTAATTTCACATCCATTCGATAAAAAATATGCTTACCGAAAAGAAGAACAGTAAACCATCTCAGCGTGGGGAATTTTCACGCGCCTTGTTCCTAGCGGGTCATTTTTTACGTGCCAGCATCGTGGCGAAACGCAGTTTAATACGATTACCGTTGGCGTCGGTGCGGTGCAGCTCGCCGACGTCTTCATTGTATTTCACCATCTCCCAGCCTTCGTAATATCGACGTAATTCCCCCTCTTTGAAGGCAAACGGGAAGCCGACGGTACATGGATAATCAGCGGTATCCATCGCCGCCACAATCAGGTTGTAACCGCCAGGTTTAGTGCAACGTTGCATATTGGCAATCAGCCCTGGGATGGTTTTAGCCTCAAGGAACATCAGCACCACAGTCGAAAGAATAAAATCATACTGTCCATCAAATGTGAGGTTATTCAGATCAACGACCCGGGTGTGTAAATTCTCCAGATTTTCAATGGATTTAATCCGCTCGACGTTGGCGATACTCATGGCATTTTTATCCCATGCGTCAACATCATAACCATTGGCTGCCAGGTAAAGACTGTTACGACCATTGCCACAGCCCAGATCCAGCGTTTTACCCGGTTTAACCACTTTCACCGCTTCCAGCACTTCAGAGTGTGTGCGAGTTAATTCATATTTATCAGTAAAATAGTTTTCGTCACGAATGATCATTCTTTGTCCTCTGCTTTCATTAAAACGGCGCGCTCGGTTCTGATTAACAATTTTCCCTGCATCAGAAGCGCAAAAGTACGGATGAGCAGTATTGCAATAATAAAATTGGTAAAGATAAACAGCGGCACCGCCAGCGTATGGAAAAATCCATTATCGCTGCCACTCCCCAGATGCAAACCGGTGGTTGCCAGTGCAGATACGCCGAACGAGAAACTCCAGAATGAAGCATTAAATGGCTGGGAGAGATACCATGGCATCAGACGTAGCATAAACAGCAGTTGCAGCAGTCCATAACCGAAAAGCATTTTCGCCAGCGTGTCACCCTCGCCGCCGTTGACGCTCAGCCAGGCACTACAGGCCACCAGCGCAGGAGCGAGCTGAATGCCGAGTGATGTCCGCAGCGCCGTGGGTAATTCTCCCGAACTGCGCAGACGCTGCAAGATCACAGGTTCAAGGCTTAGCCATGAGAAAACGCCTGCGCCTAAAAACACCAGACCGGCGTCGGTGTAGCCCAACGCACCACAGGCCATTGCGCTGATAAAGTTGTTGGCAACTGTCGGCAGATACAGTCCAGGCGTGGTAGCTTCTTCAGGGTGAGATCCGCGCCATAATCCCGCAGTTTGCCAGGCGGCATAAGCCAACTGAACCACGACGCCAAAACTGAACAGGCACACCGCCAGTGGGCGAAACCACGGAACAAAACCAATCGCCACCAGCATCGTCGTTGCCGGAAACAAACTCACAAAACTGCTCAGCACTGGATGGCGCACTTCCGCCAGCACGCTATGCGGAAAGCGTATGAGTCGGGTAATAAATGCGCTAGTTAATAATCCCCAGATGATCATCGCCAGAATCACCAGCCCATCCCCTAACCAGTGGCTGACCTGCCAAACCTGGCTGGCATAGCGCCAGGCAAATCCCATCCCTATCGTCCCCAACACAATACCAAAGTAGCCTGCCGGCAAATTGAGCACTTTATCGCTCTGCATCTTCTTACTCATTTTGTTTAATTTATAAAGTATATTTGAAATGCATTTTATGGAATTTTCTCGAGCATAGCCAGAGCCGCAGAATTTACTACGGTTATAGTAAGTCACCTGTGGGAAAACGCTATGCGCAAATATCGTCTAAGTGAAGAACAGCGAGCCTTTAGTTATCAGGATGATGGCACTAAAAAAAGTGTGTTATTACGGCAGATTATCGCCATGAGCGATTTTAACGATGTGATAGCAGAAACCGCTGGCGGCTGGATCGATCGCGAAACGGTGTTAGCACAGGAAGGAAATTGCTGGATTTACGACCAGAATGCTATTGCGTTCGGCGGAACGGTGATATCCGGGAATACGCGTATCACCGGCACCAGCGTGCTGTGGGGAGAGGTTTACGCAACGGATAATGTCTGGATCGATAATAGTGAAATCAGCCAAGGTGCATATATAAGTGACAGCGTCACCATTCGTGACTCATTAGTTTGTGGTCAATGTAGAATATTTGGTCACGCCTTAATTGATCAACATTCTATGATCGTCGCCGCACAAGGCTTAACGCCCGACCATCAACTCCTGCTACAAATTTATGATCGCGCAAGGGTTAGCGCCTCGCGTATTGTTCACCAGGCACAAATTTATGGCGATGCCGTCGTCCGGTATGCTTTTATTGAACATCGCGCCGAAGTTTTTGATTTTGCCAGCGTTGAAGGTAATGAAGAGAACAACGTCTGGCTATGCGATTGCGCTAAAGTCTACGGTCACGCGCAGGTGAAAGCTGGCATAGAAGAAGATGCCATTCCGACGATTCATTACAGTTCGCAGGTGGCGGAATATGCCATTGTGGAAGGTAATTGTGTGTTAAAACATCATGTCTTGATTGGCGGAAATGCCGTGGTACGTGGCGGACCGATTCTGCTCGACGAGCACGTTGTAATACAAGGTGAGAGCCGTATTACAGGTGCGGTGATAATTGAAAAACATGTGGAGTTAACCGACCACGCCGTCGTTGAAGCCTTTGATGGCGACACGGTTCATGTCCGTGGTCCAAAAGTCATTAACGGCGAGGAGCGCATTACGCGAACGCCGCTGGCAGGGTTATTGTGAATCGATAATACGCGCGTATAAGTTCACATCATCATAGGCATCATTCAGGAACTCAGCCTGTTTCAGACAACCTTCAAGGATAAAACCATTGCGCAAAGCGACCTGGTTGCTTTGCGCATTGTCCACCCGACATTTGATCACGAAGCGTCTAAGTTCACCAGACTGAGCGTAATGATGAATCAATGCCTGCAGCGCCTGAGAAATGATCCCCTGCCCCTGATAAGATTCGTCCAGCCAGTAGCCAATTTCAGCGGTTTTATTCAGTGGTTCAATACGATTAAACGAGATAACGCCGATAAGTTCATCTTCTTTGAAAATCATGAACATTTTGGCATAGCCGCGTTGATGCAACATCACATTACCCTGCACCGTTTTTCGCGTGTCCTCTTCACTTTGAACAAACTGCGGCCAGTTTAGCGACTGCTGTAACCAGGTTTTATTTTTACAGATTAACTGATAAAGAGGTGTGACGTGATTTTCTGCAACAGCATGTAATTCAAGTGATTCGCTTACTTTTATCGTTTCAGTCATCTTATCTCCAGTCAATCCATGCAGTTGTTAAAAAAGCCGCCTGGCTGGCGGCTTAGGAAAGTTTACACCTCTTTGACGCTCTCCTGCTGCAGGATTTTGAGCATCTCATCTTTTAACTGTAGCTTTTGTTTTTTCATGCGGACCACTTCCGCATTGTACCCTCGACCGTCGGAACCTTCCTTTCTGGCAATTTCATGATCAAGTTTATTGTGTTTATCGAACAAGGACATAAAGCGAGGATTTTCGTTTTTCAGACGGGATATTAAATCTCGGTATTCTGGAAACATACGCACTCCCTGTTAGTGGCTGACAAGGTGTATCTGAAATACACACCATCAGATTACTCATTTAACTTAGGGAAAAATGCGAGCGGGATCGTGTTTAACCAGACGGCACCTCCCGAAGAAGGTGCCGAAGAAAAAACGACTAACTCATCACGCGGTCGTCAACATACTGACGTTTATCCGGCGCTGGCGGGAAATACTGATAGAGCCATGTTTCACTGATAGCGTCGCCCTGACAACGCAGATACATCCGCATATCGACCGGATCAGTGGAGTCCGAAGTCGGATACCAGTCAAACTGAATACGATAACCATCAATGGGTTCAATATAGAGAATTTCGATTTGCTTCGCTTCCCCACTGGAAAGCGTAATCACCGGCTCAATGCCTTTTGGCGCGGCAGCTTTCAGATCACCACCAACGAAATCGACGGCAAAACGACGCGCCCATTTTTCGGGATAGTGTTCACCTGGCGCCCAACCTTCCGGGAAACCGCCCATGCCGGTACGCGTCGCCATAACGCGCGCTAATGGGCAATGAACAGGCGGTTGCGCACTCCAGTACAGACGATACTGGAATGCAAACTCATCACCCGCTTTCACAGCTTTTTCTGGCTGCCAGAAGCAGACAATGTTATCCAGCGTTTCGCCCGTTGTTGGGATTTCCATCAGGCCGATGGTGCCCTTACCCCACTTGTTACGCGGCTCCACCCACAGACTTGGGCGTTTGTTATACCAGCCCATAATGTCCTGATAATGGGAGAAATCACGATCCAGTTGCAATAAACCAAACCCTTTCGGGTTGTTGTCGGTGTAAGCATTGAACTGCAATTTTTGCGGATTATTCAGCGGACGACAAATCCACTCGCCATTGCCCCGCCACATGGACAGACGATCTGAGTCATGGATTTGCGGATGAATGGTGTCGCACATCCGACGTTCATTAGTACCGCAGCTGAACATGCTGGTCATCGGCGCAATGCCCAGCTGTTTAATGTCTTTGCGCGCATACAGGTGATTTTCCACATCCATAATCACCTGACTTTTCTCACAATGGATAGTGAACTTATAGGCACCAGTAATGCTGGCGCTATCGAGCAACGCATAAACGGTAAAGGTGGTTGCCCCCGGTTTTACCGTATCAAACCAGAAGTCAGTAAAGTCGGGGAACTCTTCTTTACTGTCGGTGTAAGTGTCGATCGCCAGGCCGCGGGCCGACAAACCGTATTGATATGTATCATCAACCGCGCGGAAATAACTCGCGCCGAGGAATGATACGACATCACGGCGCGCCAGTTCGGGGGCTTTAAACACGCGAAAACCGGCAAAACCGAGATCGCTTTGCCCTTCTAATTGTTTGGTATCAACACCCGCATCGTTGTATTTGAACAACTCCGGGCGAAAGTGAATTTCACGCGCCAGATGTGTTGCGGGATCAACAGAAAACATACGAACGCGGCGACGGAATCCCATTCCCATATGGAAGAACTGAGCGTCCAGTTGACGGTTCTCAACGTTATGCCAGAGCGATTTTTCGGCGTCGTATTGAATACTGTTATAAGCCTGCGGCGTCATTGTCGCCAGAGTGTCAGGTAACGGACGCGGCGCACCACGCCACGCTGTTTGCGCTAAGTCGTGCGCCATTGACTGTAGAATGGAGAAGTCAAAACGTTGGGTTTGCCCGTCGGCAATATCAGAATCTGCCGCGAATGCCGCCTGAGAAAAAAGAGAAGCAATGCCGCTGGTACCGCACACGGCGGCCATAGCCATTGAACCTTTAATAAATCGTCTACGATCCATACCTGAAAGTGAGTCCTTCTGGTGTTGTGAATGGTCCCGCGCTGGTCGTTTTCAGCGGCAAGAAAGTGCTTATTTATGACCGCTCACTCTAGACAATATTTATTAATAATCCAATTGTTGAACTGAGAGAATATGCATAAATCGGCAATTTTTTTATGTCGATGGGATGAGCCTGATTCGTTTGTAAAATCAGGCAAATTTTTGCAAAGGCGGATGGTCAGAATTTAAAGCAAACCACAGCGACGTTTACTGCGTTCTTCCGCTTCCTGATAAAGCTGGAACTCATCCAAAACCGGGCAGCCCAACGCCTGCTCAAATGCTTCGCGACTGGCATTACCGTGACTGCGTGCCTGCGTTTCATTACCCAGATTTGACTGGAAGATCCCCGCCGCGCTAACAGGCAAGAAATCTTCATAGGTAATGGGTTGCGCCACTACCCAACCACGTTCAATTAAGGGCTGTGGATCGTCTCCGGGATGAATCGCCTGACGATGCGTCTCACCTGAAGGCGTCAGACGGTACCGGAACCATGCCAACCCTTGCTGACGCATTAAAAACTCACTGTCAGGAAAAGTGCGGAAGGTTTCCTGTAAATGCATTTGGTGAGTGAGATTATCCTGCCCGGTTCCAGCGTTCCGCAGTAGATCATCATACAGTTGTCGTCCTTTCGGCGTTAATGCCACGCCACGTTGCTCTATTTCACCAAAGCGCGCGGTATGCGTGCCCTGTTTCTGCCCTGCAAACAACACCGTCTCTTCCAGTGCTTTAAAGCTAGTCTGGCGTAGTAAAATCGGTACCTCGCGGCGCGGCGGCCCTTCGATCAGAATTTTGGGTTCAATTCCGCATTCAGGCATCATCGACTGCACCCGGTCAATATCCAGCGTGCGTGGCGTCAGGTGGTTGATATGGCATCCAGGAAAACAGACCACATCAGCAATCAACCGATGTTCGTTGTGCAAGGCGCGATAGGTTTCTTCATCTACCGTTGCTGACTGGTGCCAACGAAACGTTTCCAGGGCTTCCTGCACAAACTCCTGTGCCTGTGTTTCGTTAAAACCGCCCCGCTGCTCATATTCCTCTAACAGTTGTCGACAACGTGGGGTGAAGATATCGCGCTGACGCAGAATCTCCGCCGCTTTCTGGCGCAAAATTTCGTTCTCGATAAGCTCAAGGCGGAGTAATGAAGTAAAAACGCGGAAGGGATTACGCGCCAGAGAAGCATCATCAATGGGCCGAAATGCTGTCGAATGTACCGGCACCCCCGCCTGCGAGAGATCGTAATAGCTCACCGGGTACATCCCCATAATGGCAAACATCCGCCGAAGAGTAGCAAGCTCTTGTGCAGTCCCAACACGAATCGCCCCATGACGTTCAACATTCAGTCGCGCCAGCTCGTCTGCATTTACCATTTTTTCGTGCAGTTGAGGATTGTTTTCCAGCACAGCCAGATTCACATCAGCTACCAGTTCCAGCAGCGTACCGTACTGCGGAACTTCTTGCTGGTACATGGCTGACATTGCCTGCGAAAACTGTTCCCGAATCTCATCCGCCGTGATGCTGTTCGCCATAATGTCTGCCTCCAGTGGTCAGTAATCTGGAGTGTAGGTAACCGCATTCACTCTGGCGGGAAGAATTTGCAAACTGTGATCTCGCCGCGAAAACATCAATATTATCCATTTCGCTGTAACATAATTGCTTTAATTGTTAATAATATTTTGCAATCAAGTTATCATAATCAAACAACTTCACTTGTCAGCGACACCGCTTCGTTTTTAACATCGCTTATGGAAAAAAATAGTCTGTTTAGTCAGCGCATCCGTTTGCGCCACCTTCATACATTCGTAGCTGTCGCACAACAAGGAACTTTGGGGCGCGCGGCTGAAACCCTTAATTTGAGTCAACCTGCGCTCTCTAAGACATTGAATGAACTGGAGCAGCTGACGGGCGCTCGCTTGTTTGAGCGTGGTCGTCAGGGGGCGCAACTTACCTTACCCGGCGAACAATTTTTAACGCATGCAGTCAGAGTTCTTGACGCCATCAACACTGCCGGACAGTCGCTTCATCGTAAAGAAGGTCTTAATAATGATGTCGTCAGGGTTGGTGCACTACCTACTGCGGCACTGGGGATATTACCTTCGGTTATAGGCCAGTTTCATCAGCAACAAAAAGAAACGACCTTGCAAGTTGCGACAATGAGTAACCCTATGATTCTGGCGGGTTTGAAAACCGGGGAAATCGATATCGGCATTGGTCGGATGTCAGATCCTGAACTGATGACCGGACTTAATTACGAACTGCTGTTTCTTGAATCGCTGAAGCTGGTTGTCCGCCCTGATCATCCGCTACTTCAGGAGAACGTAACGCTAAGCCGGGTGCTGGAATGGCCGGTCGTTGTATCACCAGAAGGCACTGCGCCACGCCAGCATTCAGATGCATTAGTGCAGAGCCAGGGATGTAAAATTCCTTCGGGTTGTATCGAAACGCTGTCTGCTTCGCTATCTCGTCAACTTACGGTTGAATACGATTACGTGTGGTTTGTCCCTTCTGGCGCTGTAAAAGACGACCTGCGTCATGCCACGCTGGTGGCCCTGCCTGTTCCGGGTCATGGTGCAGGCGAACCGATTGGAATACTGACCCGCGTAGATGCGACGTTCTCTTCTGGTTGCCAGTTGATGATTAACGCTATTCGAAAATCAATGCCGTTCTGAAAGGTGAAGGGATCTGTCGATCCCTCCTTTAACATTTTCACACTGTAGCGAAACTAACTGGTTCACCAGCTCCGCGAGGTTCTGCCGACACAGAATGTTTGTTCAGACGGAATACGTCCACCGCCTCAGTTAATCGTGCCGCCTGTTCTTCAAGGGACACTGCCGCTGCTGAGGCCTCTTCTACCAGAGAAGCATTCTGTTGCGTCACCTTATCCATTTCAGATATCGCCTGGCTAACCTGCGTTATACCCCTACTTTGCTCATCCGAGGCGGCGGCAATTTCCTGCATGATATGTGTGACACTCGCGACGGCATCAACAATAGTGCTCATGGTTTTCCCGGCCGTGGCCACCTCATCCGATCCCAGGTCAATTAACCTGACTGATTCACTGATCAAGCCTTCAATCTCTTTCGCCGCCTGAGCGCTGCGGCTTGCGAGTGTCCGTACTTCGCTGGCGACAACGGCAAATCCACGCCCTTGCTCACCCGCTCGCGCGGCTTCAACGGCAGCATTCAGTGCCAGAATATTCGTCTGGAAAGCAATACTGTTGATGACGGCGGTGATCTCAGAAATTTTCTTCGAACTCGTGGAGATAGCGCCCATCGTTTTTACTACACCGGAAACCGTCTGCCCGCCATCGCTGGCTTTAATAGAAGCCTCTTGCGCCAGTTTGCTGGCATGATGCGCGTTATCCGCATTCTGTTTCACCGTCGCAGTGAGTTGCTCCATGCTGGCGGCAGTTTGTTCGATTGCCGCCGCTTGTTCTTCGGTGCGAGATGAAAGGTCCGCATTGCCAGCGGAAATTTCGCTGGTGCCACGATAAATCTCTTCCGCACCCTGTCGAACAGTCCCTACTGTCATCCCCAGTGAATGCTGCATTTGCTGTAAATGACGACTTAAGCGACCGATTTCATTACGACCCGCCGGTTCATCATTCATCGTCAGATCGCCACTGGCGATTTTTTCAATCCGTTGTGCGGCATGTTGCAGTGGACGAATGACGATCCGACGTAGCACCATAAATGTTATCAGCGTCATGACCAGGGCAAGCACAAACGCGCCAATCATGAACATCCCACCCAGGCGGGTGCGCTGATGGGCCAGTTCCGCCAGTTGGTTGGCTCTGGTGCTACGTATCTTAACGGCTTTGCTCAAAATATCGGTATAAGCATTATCCAGCGGTCGGATCTGCTCACTTTCATGATTGATAATCGCTTCAAACATGCCATTTTTGGCATATTTCAACATAGGTTGCATACCCGTGATATAAGCCTGGAAGCGTTGATTTAATTCAGTGTCGAGGGCTTCATCAGCAGGTGTTTTCACCGACCGATTCTGATAAGCACGATAACCTTGCTGCGACTGTTTAATCTCCGATTCGGCTTGCGCAATATTTCGCTTCATTGATTCCATTTCCGCAATACGACTCGCTGCCCCGGCCTGAATCATATTGATCCGGGCTGAACGCAAAAAATCTGAACTGTTCGCTAACCCGGTCCGAATCTCAATCTCCGCAGTAACATCACGCTGATCGCGATCGGCCTGCCAGAGGAAATAGCCAGCCAGAGCAGAACTTAATGCGAATAGAACTAAGATACCGCCAAGAATGCAGGCAAATAACGGAACCAGCCTGATGTGATGCAAAAAACCTAATCGCTGTGAGGGAGTTGTATTCATTACCGTTGTCTCTCGTCCAGGTTTACTCCTGATAGAAAGTCATCGGCACTTGACGGTAATTACTTATGACCAAAAACCTCTTTGCGTCACATTTTTACAACAATTATTGCAGAGAAAATTAATGCTATTGGAATGAAGAGAGTAACGAATGGCTAAACTGGCTAACCCGAATGACGAAAAATTCTGGAAAACAGCACGCAATTTCGTAAAGTGATTATTTTCGTCCCTAAGGAAACCTCATAGGATGCCTGCGGGTGCCTGAGACTTTCTGTTTTCAGGCTAACCGGGAATCAGAAAGACGAAGGCCCCGACCGATATTTCTATCAACCGAGGCCAACGAATGAACACAGCAATTCAGATCTTAGCCTCTTACCCACCATCCGGCAAGGAGAAAGGCTATGAAGCGCAACCCTCTGGTGGTGTGTCTGCTCATTATCTGCATTACGATTCTGACATTCACACTCCTGACCCGACAAACGCTCTACGAACTGCGGTTCCGGGACGGTGATAAGGAGGTTGCTGCGCTCATGGCCTGCACGTCCAGGTAAGGGCAAGCGCGGGGATTTTCCCCGCGCATCTGACTAGCAGATTCATTTTCTCATGGCACCCCTTTTACACTTCAGTTAATGCATGTTTTTTTCGATGCACTAATAGAACCATCATTACAAACAAATTTGCCGCCTGCCGTACAGTGTGAGATCCCCCCTTTCGAACCAGAACAGGGTTTGCGCCCGGCATCGGCATAAAAGGAAACAAGCGTTCCTATAACCAAGATAAGTGCCAGTTTTTTCATATAACCTCCATGATTTATCGAATCTTATGTTCGATTTTAACGTTATACGCTGGTTTATTTTGATACCGTTGATGAGATCAAAGATCGGGTGAATTGATTAAAAATAAGCCAGATGGACGTATGGGCAAGGATTATGGTTTTATTTGTCATACAAATAAATATAATAGGCGCTTCCGATGTAGACCCGTATTCTTCGCCTGTACCACGGGTCGGTTTTAGTACAGGCGTTTTCTTTAAATATCCTTCAGGAACGTTTACGCGGCATCATGCGTAGAAGTGTGTTGTCCTTCCAGAAATAGTGGTGTGCCAGTGCAGCCGCAGCGTGCAACCCGATGACAAAATATCCCAGATTCGCCAGCGTTTCATGCCACGACTTTAAGCTATCAACCCGTTCGAAATTGGCCTCTGATGCATAAGGCATCGTCATACCAAACGCAAACCACGGGTTACCCCGGTTATACATCATCACCAAACCAATCACTGGCAGCGCAATAAACAGGAGATAAATCACCAAATGGCCCAAATGCGCCAGTCCCGTCATCATCGGTTTTGGCTTAGGTATAATCGGCGGGGTTGGGTATTTCAGTCTTAACAAAAGACGAACCACCATCAGTACGAGAATTGAGATGCCACAGGAAACATGAATCATGTTGATGAGGGGCCGATCGCTACGTGGGAAGAAACCACGAAACTCCATTGCGCAATACGCTACGATAACCAGCAAAAAGACCAGCCAGTGAATGCTGATTTGTAACCTTGAGTATTTATTTCCCATAACATTTCCTGCTTTAACATAATTTGCCGTTAACATAACGGGCTTTTCTTAAAATTTCATTAAATATTGTTCACCCGTTTTCAGTACGTTACGTTTCACTGCAAGAATGTAGATTGCCCATCCCGCCATCCTGGTCTAAGCCTGGAAAGGATCAATTTTCATCCGAACGTTCCTGACAGGAGAAGACCATGAGTAAAGTTGGTATTAATGGTTTTGGTCGTATCGGTCGACTGGTGTTGCGTCGATTACTTGAAGTCAAAAGCAACATAGACGTTGTCGCTATTAATGATCTCACTTCCCCAAAAATTCTCGCCTACCTGCTGAAACATGATTCAAACTACGGACCGTTCCCCTGGAGCGTTGATTTTACGGAAGATTCACTTATCGTTGATGGAAAAAGTATCGCGGTTTACGCCGAAAAAGAGGCTAAAAATATTCCATGGAAAGCGAAAGGCGCAGAAATCATTGTCGAATGTACTGGCTTTTATACCTCCGCAGAGAAATCGCAGGCGCACCTTGATGCTGGTGCGAAGAAGGTGTTGATTTCCGCCCCTGCCGGTGAAATGAAAACTATCGTTTATAACGTCAATGACGACACTCTGGATGGCAACGACACCATTGTTTCCGTGGCGTCATGCACCACTAACTGCCTTGCGCCGATGGCCAAAGCCTTGCATGACAGTTTCGGGATAGAAGTCGGCACGATGACGACCATTCATGCCTATACCGGCACCCAGTCACTGGTGGATGGTCCGCGTGGGAAGGATTTACGAGCTTCACGCGCAGCGGCAGAAAATATCATTCCCCACACTACAGGTGCGGCAAAAGCCATTGGTCTGGTGATCCCGGAACTGAGCGGCAAACTGAAAGGTCATGCGCAACGCGTGCCGGTGAAAACAGGTTCGGTCACTGAGCTGGTGTCCATTCTCGCAAAAAAAGTGACTGCCGAAGAGGTGAATAACGCACTTAAACAAGCAACCACCAATAACGAGTCATTTGGTTATACCGATGAAGAAATAGTCTCTTCCGATATCATTGGCAGCCATTTCGGGTCGGTGTTTGATGCCACGCAAACGGAAATTACCGCCGTGGGCGATTTACAACTGGTGAAAACGGTCGCCTGGTACGATAACGAATATGGCTTCGTCACACAACTCATTCGCACCCTCGAAAAATTCGCTAAACTCTGACGCACACAGGCGGAGGAAAAACCTCCGCCTCTTCCACTCATTAAGACTGTAAATAAACCACCTGGGTCTGCAGATATTCATGCAAGCCATGTTTGCCATCTGCGCCGCCAATACCAGATTTACGCCATCCGGCGTGGAATCCTTGCATAGCTTCGAAGTTTTCACGGTTGATGTAAGTTTCACCAAACTTCAGCCCTTTAATGGCTTTCATCGCGACGTTCAGATTTTGGGTATAGATTGATGAGGTCAGGCCGTAATCACTATCATTCGCCATTGAGATAGCCTCTTCCAGCGTGTCAAATGCGACCACCGGCAGAACCGGGCCAAAGGTTTCCTCATGCATAATCGACATTTCCTGGCGAACATCCAGCAGCAATGTCGGCGGATAATAATATCCTTTCCCCTCTACCGCTTTGCCACCCAACGCCACTCTCGCCCCTTCTTCTACTGCGCGCGCCACTTTTTGCTCGACCCTTTCCAGCGCCGCGGCGTTAATCAACGGCCCCATCGCAATGTCGTTGCGTTCAGCGGGGTTACCAAATTGAACCGCCTGCATCGCTTCACCCAGCCGATTGACAAACTGATCATAAATGCCTTTCTGTACATAAACACGTTCTGCACAGTTACACACTTGCCCACTATTAATGACGCGTGAATCAACGATGGCTTTGACTGCCAGTTCAAGATCGGCATCGTCCATTACGATAGCCGGTGCTTTACCCCCCAATTCCAGGCACACTTTGGTGATGTTTTTCGCCGCAGTCGCCATAATCTTTTCACCTGCAGAGACGCTGCCTGTCATACTGACCATTGCGACCTTTGGGTTACCCGCCAGTTCTTGCCCAACGGTTTCACCACGCCCCAGAACAAGGTTAAACACGCCGCGCGGAAGGCCTATTTCATCGACAATTTTGGCGAATGCAATCGCATTGTTTGGCGTAAATTCACTGGGTTTAATGACGATGGTATTACCGGTCAAAAGAGCGGGAGCCATTTTGCGGGCAATGAGGAAGAACGGGAAGTTCCACGGCAGAATGCCGGTAGTCACGCCAAGCGCACGTTTAAACAGAAGAATATTTTCTCCTGGACGATCGCTTTGAATAATCTCGCCTTCATAACGCCGTGCCCACTCCGCCATGTAATCGATATAGTCCGCAGTAAAAGCCACTTCGACTTCAGCCAGCTGCTGGATCTTACCCCCTTCTTCAACAATCAGCGTACTGATTTCACTGGCGCGTTCGCGGATCCCGGCGGAGATTTTGCGCAACCAACTGGCGCGTTCAATAGCAGGCAACGCTTCCCATTCTGGTTGTGCACGTTCTGCTGCATCGATTGCCTTACGGGCATCCTCGGCCTGACCATCGGGAATGCGGGAAATGACAGCCTCTGTAGCAGGGTTTACCACATCAATCCATGCGTCTCCACGCCAGGTAACAAACTGTCCATCAATATACATAGGATGTTGAACGGGTACTGACATGAGCGACTCCTGTGATTTATATGTTTGTTTTTGGTAAATGCATTGTTAATTAACATCAATCATCATAGAGACGGCATCATGAAAGGACAATTCTGTGAAGGGCTTCATAAAAACAAGTATAAAAGGAATAAGAGGCAGAAATAAAAGGCAGGAGTTATGCCCGTTTGCAAACAAGTGGTTCACAAACGGGCAATTTTTAACGTAACGAGCGACTTTCCATCGCCTCGATGAGCACCGCATCGTGTTTCAGCGTTTGCCATGCCTGGATGACTTCTGCCGGAAAATCAACGTGAACGATAAAATCTCGCCCGCGTGGACCGTAGCCATCGCTATCATCGCGTAAACGTGGCAGCTCGCCAGTGAGTAGTGAGAGATAACGCTCAACCGGCCATAATCCTTGCAACGGATTAACAAAGATTACACTGTCTGCGTTATTTCCTAACTGAGGAACGAATCCGGGATAACTTAACCAGCGTGGTGCATCGGGATTGTCCCCAGTCATACGGCGGAACGTCGCCATCGTGCGCCGCTGCATGGTGGGGTCCTGAACAACGATAGCCGTATGAACTCGTTCTACGGCCTGATTCAATAGCGCGATGCTAAAGCGTGCGTTTTCACCGCAGTTTGTTGACTGGTCTTCAATCCAGATTTTTTCATGCGGAATGTGCCAGAACTGATGAGCGATATCCGCCAGGATGGTCGCTTCTGCTCTGCCAGTGGTGCGGATAGTGTTGTAGTGCGGATGCTGTGCGATGGCGCTATACAAAAAAGTTGTCGAGTGACCGATACCACCACTGATCAGTAAAGGAATTTGCTGATCGCGGGCAATCTTACATGCCGCGTCGATAGTCGGCATAACCGCATTGCCTGCAAGGATCACGCAATCGGCCTGATACGGCATCTCACCGGAGAAATCATCCTGCGCCAGCCACTGACCGATAACATTTATGGCATCTATGGTTGCCGGCGAAAGCGTCGGAAACGGGGTAATGTTCATGGTTCCTCCTTATCGTTCCCTTAAGAATACTGCGTGAGATAATAGTGAGAAGCGGAGCACTCTGAAAGGAGGAAGTCCTATTTCCTTAACCGCCACTCCGCAAGCCTGACATATCTTTTAAGGAAATGCTGTAGATAAACATTATTCATCTTGCAGCTGAGAATTGTATTTTTCTGAATTCCTGAATTTTTGCCCTTACCGTTTTAGAATTAATAAAAAACCCGGCGCTAAATGCTTACCGGGTTTTAGATTTATCAGGCAAATAGCAGTGTTAACCGCTAATCTGCTCCATCGCCTGCAAAATACGCTTATCTGAAATCGGATAAGGCGTACCAAGTTGTTGAGCGAAGTAACTAACGCGCAACTCTTCTATCATCCAACGGATCTCTTTCACGTCTTCATCCTCACGACGTGCGGGCGGCAGTTTGTTGATCCATTGCTGCCACGCCTGCTGGACATTTTCGACTTTCAGCATCTGAGCACGGTCGCGATGTGGGTCAACCGCCAGTTTTTCCAGCCGTTTTTCAATCGCCTGCAAATAACGCAGCGTGTCGCCCAACCGTTTGAAGCCGTTACCAGTCACAAAACCGCGATACACCAGCCCGCCCATCTGCGCTTTGATGTCAGAAAGCCCCAGCGCCATAGTCATATCCACCCGCCCTTTCAGGCGTTTGTTGATATTGAACACTGCCGTAAGGATTTGCTCGACCTGCTTCGCAATATCCACCACCGTATCGTTCAGTTCAGCGCGGACTTTCTCATGCAGCGCAGCAAAGCCTTCTTCCGTCCAGACCGGGCCACCATTGGCGTCGATCAGTTGATCCACCCCGCAGGAGATACAGTCGTCGATCAGCTCCAGCACTTTGCCATACGGGTTAAAGTACAGCCCCAGCTTGGCTTTGTTCGGTAACTTTTCATGCAAATACTTGATCGGCGATGGAATATTCAGTAGCAGTAGACGGCGAAGACCGTTCCACATTGCCTGCTTTTGTTCCAGCGGATTATCAAACAGTTTGATCGCCACGCTGTCGCGTTCATCCACTAGCGCTGGCCACGCCTTCACTTTGTAGTTGCCACGCTTCTGTTCGTAGCTTTCCGGCAGTTGCCCAAAGCTCCAGATATGTAAGCCGCTCTGCTCGATACCGTCATCCGCCACCGCAGACAGCGTTTCCTGCACTTTGCCTTTCAGCGCATCTTTCAGATCTTGTAGAGAGCGCCCTTCTTTTAGCTTCTTGTTTTTGTCATCCACCACGCGGAAGGTGATTTTCAGGTGATCGGGCACCTGATCCCAGTGCCAGTCTTCGCGGTCAACGGTAACACCGGTCATCCGCCGTAACTCGCGCTCAAGGCTGTCGAGCAACGGTAACTCCAGCGGTGTGACGCGGCCTAAAAACGCTTCGGCGTAGTTTGGTGCAGGCACAAAATTACGGCGTACCGGTTTCGGCAACGATTTAATCAGTGCGATGATCAGTTCACGACGCAGGCCGGGGATTTGCCATTCAAACCCGCTCTCTTCTACCTGATTAAGCAGCGGCAGCGGAATATGCACGGTCACACCGTCCGCGTCCGCGCCTGGCTCAAACTGATAGCTCAAACGCAGCTTGAGATTGCCCTGATGCCAGAAGTTCGGGTAATCCAGCTTGCTGATTTTTTCCGCCCCTTCTTTGATCAACATGCTCTTTTCAAAGTTGAGCAAATCAGGCGTTTCGCGGCTGACTTTTTTCCACCAGCTGTCGAAGTGACGAGCGGAGATTACATCGTGGCTGATGCGCTGGTCGTAGAACTCAAACAGCGTTTCGTCATCAACCAGAATATCGCGGCGACGTGATTTGTGTTCCAGCTCTTCCACTTCGGCCCGCAGTTTCAGGTTTTCACGGAAGAATGCGTGACGCGTCTGCCAGTCACCTTCCACCAGAGCGTGGCGAATAAAGAGTTCACGACATAACGCCGGATCGATCTGGCTGTAGTTGACCTTACGCGCAGCAACAATCGGCAAACCATAAACAGTGACTTTTTCCGTTGCCATCACCGCGCCCTGCGCCCGTTCCCAGTGCGGTTCGCTGTAGGTGCGTTTAATCAAATGCTGAGCAACGGGTTCTACCCATTCAGGGTCGATACGCGCAGCAATGCGCCCCCACAGGCGGCTGGTTTCTACCAGTTCCGCCACCATTACCCATTTCGGCGGCTTTTTGAATAAACCAGAACCGGGAAAGATGGAAAAACGCGCGTTACGTGCGCCGGTATATTCTTGTTTATCGGCATCTTTCATGCCGATATGGGAAAGCAAACCGGTCAGTAAGGCGATGTGAATTTCGCGATACTCCGCCGGTTCGCTGTTAACCGGAATGCCAAGTTCTTTCACCACCTGGCGCAACTGGGTGTAGATATCCTGCCATTCGCGCACGCGCAGATAGTTGAGATAATCGGTACGACACAGGCGACGGAAGGCGTTAGAAGAAAGCGCCTTTTGCTGCTCGCCGAGATAATTCCACAGATTTACAAACGCGAGGAAGTCGGATTCTTTGTCGTGGAAGCGGCGATGTTTTTCGTCCGATGCCTGCTGTTTGTCCATCGGTCGTTCGCGCGGATCCTGGATGGAGAGCGCGGACGTGATAATCATCGCCTCACGCACGCAGCCATGTTTTTGCGCTTCCAGCACCATACGCGCCAGACGTGGGTCGACAGGCAACTGCGAGAGCTGGCGACCGAGCGGCGTCAGTTTATAGGCGCTGGCCTGTTCATCAGTGGTGATCGCGCCCAGTTCTTCGAGCAGACGCACGCCATCCTGGATATTGCGTTTATCCGGTGCTTCGACAAATGGGAACGCGGCGATATCGCCCAACCCCAGCGCGGTCATCTGTAAAATAACCGAGGCCAGGTTGGTACGCAGAATCTCCGGATCGGTAAATTCCGGGCGCGAAAGGAAATCGTCTTCGGAATAGAGACGAATACAGATCCCTTCGGACACACGACCACAGCGGCCTTTACGCTGGTTGGCAGACGCCTGCGAAATGGGCTCAATCGGCAAACGCTGCACTTTGGTGCGATAGCTGTAGCGGCTGATACGCGCCGTACCTGGGTCGATAACGTATTTAATCCCCGGTACGGTCAGCGACGTTTCCGCGACGTTGGTCGCCAGCACAATGCGCCGTCCGCTGTGCGACTGGAACACGCGGTTCTGTTCGCTGTTCGAAAGCCGCGCATAAAGCGGCAAGATTTCGGTATGCCGCAGATTTAGCTTGTTCAGCGCATCTGCGGTATCGCGAATTTCCCGCTCACCGCTCATAAAGATCAGAATGTCGCCGGAGCTTTCCTGACTCAGTTCGTCTACGGCGTCAAAAATCGCCTGCAGCTGATCGCGCTCGGTGTCATCGGCTTCTTCAACAATCGGTCGATAGCGCACTTCCACCGGATAGGTCCGACCGGAGACTTCGATAATCGGCGCATTATTAAAGTGGCGCGAAAAGCGTTCCGGGTCGATAGTCGCGGAAGTGATAATGATTTTTAGGTCAGGACGCCGCGGTAGCAACTCTTTCAAATAGCCGAGCAGAAAATCGATATTCAGGCTACGTTCGTGCGCTTCGTCAATAATGATAGTGTCGTACTGCATCAGCAGGCGGTCTTGCTGGATCTCCGCCAGCAGGATACCGTCGGTCATCAGCTTGACCATCGTGTTATCACTAACGTGATCACTGAAACGCACTTTGTAACCGATGCAACCGCCCGGCTCCGTTTTCAGCTCTTCCGCAATACGGTTCGCCACCGTTCGTGCCGCCAGGCGACGCGGTTGGGTATGACCGATCAGCCCTTTAATCCCGCGCCCCAGTTCCATACAGATTTTCGGTAGCTGAGTCGTTTTACCGGAACCGGTTTCCCCGGCGACGATCACCACCTGGTGATCACGAATCGCTTCGAGTATGTCCTGCTTTTTCTGACTAACCGGCAAATTGTCCGGATAAGTGATTTCCGGTCGTGCCGCTTCACGCAGCAGGACTTTCCCTGCCGCATGGTCAATCTCTTTCGCCATCTCCTGGAAAATGGCCTGTTGTGCATCAGGATTTTTAACCTTCTTCACGCCGTGCAGACGGCGAGAAAAACGCAGTCTGTCGCGCAGCATCAGCGAATCCAGCCGCTGCTGCAAGGCCGTAAAGGTCAATTTTTGTTGTTCTGTCATAACGTTAGTGGGCAGTAGGCTGCCTGATTAATTTTCTTTTAAATGATAGATATAGAGTACCACATCGCGGCTTTCTATGCGTTGTTCAATAAATTCGAACATAGGCTTCGATTTATTGCGCTATCTCTGTGGCAGGATTGTGAATAAAGTGTCAACAAGCAACGGGGCATCGCCCATTCAAACATCTATAAGGAAACACCATGAGCAAGGTATTAGTTCTTAAATCCAGCATCCTGGCAGGGTACTCTCAGTCTAATCAGTTGTCCGATTATTTTGTTGAACAATGGCGCGAAAAGCACTCCGCTGATGAAATCACCGTTCGCGACCTGGCTGCAAATCCGATTCCGGTGCTGGATGGCGAACTGGTTGGTGCGCTGCGTCCGAGCGATGCGTCGCTGACTCCGCGTCAGCAGGAAGCTCTGGCACTTTCCGATGAGCTGATTGCCGAGTTGAAAGCCCACGACGTTATCGTTATTGCGGCACCGATGTATAACTTCAACATCTCGACTCAGTTGAAAAACTATTTTGACCTGGTTGCACGCGCAGGCGTTACTTTCCGCTATACGGAGAACGGTCCGGAAGGCCTGGTCACCGGTAAAAAAGCCATCGTTATCACCAGCCGCGGTGGGATCCATAAAGATGGACCAACGGACCTGGTGACGCCGTATCTGTCCACGTTCCTCGGCTTTATCGGCATTACCGATGTGAAATTTGTCTTCGCCGAAGGGATCGCATACGGTCCGGAAATGGCAGCGAAAGCGCAGTCTGACGCGAAAGCAGCCATCGACAGTATTGTTGCTGCATAACCGGACACGGTCTTGATGTGGACTGTAGATATTCAGTCCACATCTCAATCCACTTACCTGTTTTCCCATAATCTCAGCATCGCTTTGTGCTCGTCTGTCAGCACAATCTGCGGGCGTCTGGCTCGAAGGTAACTAATCGCTTCATCAACGGTTTTACAATGTCCGTAACATAACAGCCATGCCGCCACCACCAGCGCACTGCGCGATAATCCCAACGCGCAATGGACCAGAACGCTGCCTTGCTTTTCGCGTAATGTTTCCAACATCGCCACGGCCTGTCGGAGCTCCCCCTCTTCCGGAACCACCAGATCCAACATCGGTACACAAAAATAGAGTCGATCTTTTGTCGCTCGTCCGCGAGGGAATTCAAAGGTGACGTCCAGAACCGCATTCTGTGCCGGAATATGTCGTGGAAACGCCCCTAAATAAACACCTGCCGTAATTTTGCTTACCGGCTCCAGGCGAAGGCAAAACCAACGCATAGACAGCCACATCCCGATGCGGCAGGGCAATGTCAGCCAGTAAACGGCGGGCGGTAGTTTCCCCTGACTATCTTTCCCTGTTGTTATCGCGCCAAGCCCACCGTACCCACGGCCAATAATGAGTAGCGATAATACCGGCCAACATAACCAGACTGACCACCATAACTGAAGCATTATCATTAGCTCCATCAATACAATGCACGAGCACGCGCCTACGACATATGGCAGTGCTATTTTGATTCGACGTTGATCAGGTTTCTGATAATTCCAACGACGGTCGACGGGCACCATCCAGTCAATCAACATACCTACCGCCAACCCTGTGATGACATCAATAAAATGATGCTGCCAGGTCGTCAGCGTCGAAATGGCGATGAGTAAAAACCATCCGCCGCAGACTTTACGCCACCTCACAGCCAGATGCTGACGAAAGTGACGCCAAAGTAGCCAGCAGAGAATAATATGCAGCGAAGGAGACTGGTTATAAGGCAGATCAAACAGTTCAAGTTGCGAAAATAGCCATCCTGTCACCCCACTCACTTCAGGACGGATAAAACTAAACTTCAGCGGATAAAGGAAAAAACCTCAGCAGGCCATTATTGTTGCCAGAATAAGCCGGTGAACCAGTCGGCGCTGTTCGAATGTCGAACTACAAACGAACAACGAAAACCCATATAAAAGATCCAGACTCCAGTAAGGAACAATAGTCCAGGGAATGAAAGGGATCGCCGTTTCCCAACCGAATACCTGACTGGGGATATCATGGCTGTTAAGGTCCTGAACCGCGGTGAATTGATTAAGAGATCCATAGGTGAAGAAGAAAAACGGGGCCAGCAACAATAACCAGCCAGCGCCTTGTAGCAATACGTTACGACGTTCAGTTATCACGACGCACCGCCATCGAAACCGTAAAAATACCCCACTCATCAATCCGTTGTGTGCATTTATCAAATCCGGCATCATGCACGAGCGAATCCATCTCCCCTTGAGAACGCACGCGCATTACCCACGGTTTACCATCTTTATGACTGGTTAACACCCCGGCAATCAGCTCCAGTTGTGGGTGCCACGGCTGCCCGGTGTAGATGAGAATGCCACCCGGATCGATGGCATTGGCAAGACCTGCGAGTGAGTTTTTTACCTGCTCATTTTCGGGAAAAAGCTCATACAGTCCAGAGACAATCGCCAGCGTAGGCCGCGGAGTTAACGCGCTGAGCTCCTCCGGGTTAAACGCATCGCCCTGTTCAAAACGCACCCGCCCAGACATTCCCCGTTGGGCAATCATCTCTTGCCCCTGTGCAACATTTAACTCACTGTAATCACGTAAGAAAATATCGCTTACGGCAGGCTCGTTCGCCAGCGCATCCAGTACATAGCGTCCATGCCCTGCGGCAATGTCAACCACGCGGACGGCTAAACCTTTAGCGTGGAGATCGGCAACGGCTTGTTTAATCAGCATTTGTAAATGGGTTTTGCGCTGGCGAATACCGCGCCAGCCAACACTGTTCAGGTAGATTTTGTCGACTAAACGCCCGAATGCGTTACTACCTTGCGGTTGATTTTGATAGACATAATCCAGCGAACTGCCTGAATCAAAGCCGGTGCTCATTCCGAGATGCAGGCCCGCAGAGTGCGCCCCGAACAATTTCATCGCTTTACGCATAAAGCGATACGCCAAATCAACCGGCGATAACGGCACGGCTCCACCAGAAAGGAGCCGCCATCGATCCGCTGATGGTCCTGTGCGGTCTTCATACTGATAATCAAATTTTTGCGATTTGTTAGCATATAAGCGGCAGATAAAGCTTTGCATTTTTTCAAATGCCTGCGCCCTGTTCTCTTCACCCAATGTGTCGTGATAAAAGCCTGGCAGCAGATGCAGCTCTTTCAGAGGGCTACGTAAACGCTGATAAAAATCAATCTGCGGTTGGCGGTGCACCACATAGTCATCGCCTGATATCAGAAGTTGCGTGGGGAGCGTAATCGCCGCCGCATCGCTAATAATACGTTCAGACGTTTTATAGAGATCTAGCAAGATATTGACGGCAATCGCCCGTGTGATCAGCGGATCATTATTGAAACTAGCCACCCGTTGCCGATCGTGGGTCAAATAGCGTCCTTTCACATAGGAATTAATAAAAAACAGACCACGCAGACGATGCCATAACGCCAGCGCAGGACGTGCCAGCGGCACATACAATTTAACCTTAAAGGCCGGAGAAGCCAGCACCAGCCCGCGAATAGCAGGCGCATAATCATGAACCCATGTAGCAACCATCACTGCGCCGACGCTTTGCGCGATCACAACCACCTCTTCCAGTCCGACCTGGCTGTCGCTGGCAGCAAAACGGACAAATTCATCGACATCTTGCACTGAACTCGCAAGAGACGGACTATAACCACGCGGCCCCGAAGTTTGTCCATGCCCTCGGGCATCCCATGCATAAAAAGCAGTATCTGGCATCGCCAGTTCATCAACGAGATGTTGTAGACGACCAGAATGTTCATGACCGCGATGAAATAAGACGATGACCTTTTTCGCCCCTGGCTGTAAAGTGGGCCAGTGCCGATAAAACAACGCTGTATTATCACTGGTGGTAAAAAAATGTTCCCCAGGGATGCGTGAATTTTCCATTCTCTCTATTTTCCTTCAGTAACAGCAATAGCGAATAAAATAAAAAAATACCGGAGCGGTGAAAATTAATGAGTCAATCCTGTCAAGGAGTCCGCCATGTCCTGGTAATAGTTTTCCACTATCTTTAACACCAACATCTCGTTTGATGGCTGACATCACTACATCGCCGCAAAAACCACTAATACCAATTAACAAACCCGCTAATAATGCCTGTAATGTATCTAGCGGTGTCAGTAACGGTCCAATAATCAGTGACACAATCATGGTAGTGATTACGCCCCCCACCAGACCTTCCAGCGTTTTTCCCGGGCTGACTTTGGGGACCACTTTTCTTCTGCCGCAGGATTTCCCCCATAAATACTGTGCAATATCGTTTGACTCGGTTAATGCCAAAAGAAATAACACCAGTAACGCCTCGCCCTGGATATTTGTGGTTGGCAACATTAATAACCAGGCGGTATGACTCAAGGCGAAAACGGTCATTATCCAGCCACAAAAAATGGCGCTCACGGTATGCAGAAAACCGGAGGGTTCACCCACAAAAACTCGCCAGGTGGCTAATATCAGAAACCCAAACAAAGGTATAAATAACAGAAACAGCTCAAAGCAATTTAAACCGATAAGCAAATAGTTAAGAGGAATAACCCAATATAACCAACGCGGAAAATATACGGATATAAGCGTACAATATTCTTTCAATGCCAGAAAACTTATCAGCGCAAAAAACGTCAACGTCACCCAGCGTGGACCTGAAATCACCAGTGAAAAACAAATGACGATGCCCCACCAGGTACGAATACGTAATGTAACTTCATCCCCTTTTCTCTCCGGTAACCGCCATACCAGAAAACGGTTTATCAGCATTGCTAAAATTAACAACGCGAAAAGTGTTGCCAGAGATTTTTCCAGCATTATTTTTCAGCGTTCATCAGGAGCACACTCCGACAACGATTAATCGCAGTCCAGAGAAGCAGAATTGAAGCAATGCTCCATAAAAGATTATTCCATTGCATCCACTGTGGATAAATGGCAACGGCCAGCACCCACAACCCAAATATTAACGCGCGATCGCTTTTGCCAAATGGACCGGCATAACTGCGAATACCGTTAATCGTCTGCGCGAGTAAACCGCAAAACTCAGTCAATATGGTGCAAAATAACATGAGTATTACGAGTGATGCGTTACTTTCCGGTAAAAATAAAAACGGTAAATAAAGCGCAATATCGGAAATAACATCGCCAGTTTCATTCAAAATCGCCCCATGACGTGTTTGCTGATTGCACTCACGCGCCATCATGCCATCCAGCGCATTGAGTGCCATACGGACAAAAAGCACGATGGGCAATAGCAGAAACATGCCATGATATGGCACCAACGCCAACAACAAACCGGTGAGAAGAGAAAGTGCCAACGCGGCAAGGGTGATCTGATTTGCAGACACTTGCCGCTTATGAAGCCAAAACATCGTCGGCCTTAACAGTGACTGAAAGAGCGGTTTTATCTGGTAGAGCGTCATTATCAATCCTTGATAATTCTGTTTGCGCTATGGTGCATCAATTGCCCTGGCAGAGATATCGCAACACGCCGCTTCATTAAAAATTCAGAATATATCAAGGTATTGGGGCTCACTGTCAGGAATGATTATCCCCAATTAATCAAATAGTTAAAAATATTACGCTGTTATTCAATGCAACTCATCAAGTTTTCTCATCGCTTGTTCCCGTATTGCGCGCGTCTTACCGTTAAGCGCCAGCTGGCGGACTAAATCCAGTTCAGGGTTAACAAGCTCTAACGCCAGCAAAGGATCACGTTTCAGCCTCGCCTTTAATACATCAACTGGAAAACGGGGATTATTCATCGCCACAATCCACCACTCGGGATCAATTTCTGCCGCCAGTACTGCAGGCGGTGTGTGGCGGTTGTTAAGTGCGCCGAACTTGAAAAATGTGAGATTGCTTTTCGCCAGTGTACTCCACCATATACGATCCGGTTGTTTTGCCAGTACATCCAGTTGTGCTAACGCATCGGGTTCTAGTGCATAATAAACACGTAACGCTTCGTTAACCTGCGCACGGGAACTGTTTTCCTGCCTCAGAAAAAACTTCGCCCAAATATCATTTCGTGGCGTGTTTTGCTGTAATTCCTTTAAGCCTTGGGAGAGTTCGCATTATGGCAAGATCAAATGTCGCAATGTCTCGTCCTTCAAATGCAGCAACGTTGCCTTCATCCAGCATTTGCAATTCCTGCAATAATTCAGGAGAAGACTTAGGGCGAAACAGCGCTTCTTTTTTCATCTGATTACAGACATTCCCTGCTATGCGAATATTGCTTCGCTTAAAAATTTCTTTCAGAGCATCTTCATCATTTATTAGGCCCCAATAATATGCATCAGGATTTATTATCATCAGCGCTTTTTTGACATTTTCAGTGTCATTTTTGTCACTCGCACGGACCATGAATTCACTATTTGTCGAAGATGCAACAACAGGTGCAATTATGTCATTGATAAATATCCCGCGCGCATTAATACTTCCCTTAATCGTAGACGGATTATCGTAATATGAGTCGATAAATACCAGTCCACTTGCATTTATCGAACCGGTAATTAACAGTGGTGAATCCGTAACTATATTCGTTGCCGTTACGTTACGTTACGTTACGTTACGTTACGTTACGTTACGTTACCGAGAATAACCCATGGATTAGAAAGAGAGAAAGTGGAAATATTACCTTTGACTGTCAAATTGCCAAGAACAATCAATTTTTGATTACTCTCTATATTACCTTCTACCATTAAATCGCCACGATGCACTTTCCAGTCCGATGCAGATAAACCGACGGGGACAAGATTCACGCTACTGTTGATAGCTTGTTCAACTTGTTGTTTATCTTCAGCGGTAGCCGCAGAAAAAAATGGTTCAATATCAACTGCATTTACAACACATCGAAGTTCCGCCTGTACTGGAAGACTCAGCATAAACAGGGGAAGTAAACCTATCCAGCTGCAAATCCTGGGCTTAAACATATGCACTCCATGCCATTAAAAAAGAATAAATATCCTCCGGCATAGCCGGAGGTTTTTCAAATGCGCCTATAAGGCTCTCTTACCAGCCGCGCCCTAACAGGCGCACACGATCTGACATTTGCATCCAACTTCGTT
>NZ_JBJQLL010000027.1:0-43448 GCF_046486405.1 Escherichia sp. WS338
TTGCCAGACCGCAAGGTGTTTTAACAAATCAAAAGGGGTTTTAATAACTGGCTCAAAGCTGAAAGCTTTCCGGAACCCCCAGCCTAGCTGGGGGTTTTCTGTGCACAAAAACAACGGGCGTGTTATACGCCCGTTTCAATATTTAACACATGTAGAGATTACATGTTCTTGATGATCGCATCACCAAACTCGCTGCATTTCAGCAGTTTAGCGCCTTCCATCAGACGCTCGAAGTCATAGGTTACGGTCTTCGCGTTAATCGCGCCTTCCATACCTTTAACAATCAGGTCTGCGGCTTCAGTCCAGCCCATATGGCGTAACATCATCTCAGCGGAGAGAATAATAGAGCCAGGGTTAACTTTGTCCTGACCGGCATATTTCGGCGCAGTACCGTGGGTGGCTTCAAACAGGGCGCATTCGTCACCGATGTTTGCGCCTGGGGCGATACCGATACCGCCGACCTGTGCAGCCAGAGCGTCAGAAATGTAGTCACCGTTCAGGTTCATACAGGCGATAACATCATATTCAGCCGGACGCAGCAGGATCTGTTGCAGGAATGCATCAGCAATCACATCTTTAATGACGATCTCTTTGCCGGTATTCGGGTTTTTAACTTTCAGCCACGGGCCGCCGTCGATCAGTTCACCGCCAAACTCTTCACGCGCCAGCTGGTAGCCCCAGTCTTTAAACGCGCCTTCGGTGAACTTCATGATGTTGCCTTTGTGCACCAGGGTCACAGAGTCACGATCGTTCGCAATTGCGTATTCGATCGCTGCACGCACCAGACGTTTGGTGCCTTCTTCAGAACACGGCTTGATACCGATACCGCAATGTTCCGGGAAGCGAATTTTCTTCACGCCCATCTCTTCACGCAGGAATTTAATCACTTTCTCGGCGTCGGCAGAGTCAGCTTTCCATTCGATACCCGCATAAATGTCTTCCGAGTTTTCACGGAAGATAACCATATCGGTCAGTTCAGGGTGTTTAACCGGGCTTGGAGTGCCCTGATAGTAACGTACCGGACGCAGGCAGATGTAGAGATCCAGTTCCTGGCGCAGGGCAACGTTCAGAGAGCGAATACCGCCACCAACCGGAGTGGTCAGCGGACCTTTAATGGCAACGCGATATTCACGAATCAGATCAAGAGTTTCAGCAGGCAGCCAGACGTCCTGACCATAAACCTGTGTGGATTTTTCACCGGTGTAAATTTCCATCCAGGAGATTTTACGCTCGCCTTTATAGGCTTTCTCGACTGCAGCGTCGACCACTTTCAGCATGGCTGGGGTTACATCTACACCGATTCCATCACCTTCAATGTAAGGGATAATCGGATTTTCAGGAACGTTGAGTTTGCCGTTTTGCAGGGTGATCTTCTTGCCTTGTGCCGGAACAACTACTTTACTTTCCATTCACCTCTCCTTCGAGCGCTACTGGTTTGCTCGTCTGCCACCACGTTGCATATGCGTTTGCGTCCTGCGATACGGATGCTTTAGAGCAATTTTTTGTTAATGATTTGTAATTGGCTTGTCAATACTACCCTATTGTTTGCCGTCATGAAAGATGCGCGTTATTAGGCTATAATGCGGCAATTCATAATCTCTGAAAATACCATGCAAAAAACTTCTTTTAGAAATCACCAGGTTAAGCGATTCAGCTCGCAACGTTCTACCAGGCGTAAACCTGAAAACCAGCCCACGCGTGTGATCCTGTTCAATAAACCCTACGATGTTCTTCCGCAGTTCACCGATGAAGCCGGACGCAAAACATTAAAAGAATTCATCCCGGTTCAGGGCGTTTATGCGGCAGGTCGTCTTGACCGCGATAGCGAAGGGTTACTGGTACTGACCAATAACGGCGCGTTGCAGGCGCGTTTAACCCAGCCGGGTAAACGCACCGGAAAAATCTATTATGTGCAGGTGGAAGGTATTCCCACACAAGACGCACTTGAAGCCTTGCGCAATGGCGTAACCTTAAATGATGGCCCTACCCTGCCCGCCGGCGCGGAGCTGGTTGACGAACCTGCGTGGTTATGGCCGCGGAATCCACCAATTCGTGAACGCAAAAGTATTCCCACCAGCTGGCTGAAGATCACCTTATATGAAGGACGTAATCGCCAGGTGCGCCGCATGACCGCCCATGTTGGTTTCCCCACGCTGCGACTGATTCGCTATGCGATGGGTGATTACTCTTTGGATAATCTTGCCAATGGCGAATGGCGAGAAGTGACAGATTAAGGATGCAAAATGTTTAAACCGCACGTTACCGTTGCTTGCGTGGTGCACGCAGAAGGCAAATTTTTAGTCGTTGAAGAGACGATTAATGGTAAAGCGTTATGGAACCAACCTGCCGGGCATCTGGAAGCCGATGAAACCTTAGTGGAAGCCGCCGCCCGTGAGCTGTGGGAAGAAACCGGCATCAGCGCGCAGCCGCAACACTTTATTCGTATGCATCAGTGGATTGCGCCAGATAAAACGCCGTTTTTGCGTTTCCTGTTTGCTATTGAGCTTGAGCAAATATGCCCGACCCAGCCTCATGACAGCGATATCGACTGCTGCCGTTGGGTCAGCGCCGAAGAAATTTTACAGGCGTCAAATCTGCGTTCGCCGCTGGTGGCGGAAAGTATTCGTTGTTATCAAAGCGGGCAACGCTATCCGCTGGAGATGATTGGCGATTTTAACTGGCCTTTTACAAAGGGTGTCATCTAAAAGGCTGCGTGATAGAATACGCCGCCTTGAAGTTCAATGTCGTGAGTGATCCAATGTCTGAAACCGCAAAAAAAGTAATCGTCGGCATGTCCGGCGGTGTCGATTCCTCCGTTTCTGCCTGGCTGTTGCAACAACAGGGATATCAGGTCGAAGGCCTGTTTATGAAGAACTGGGAAGAAGACGACGGTGAGGAATATTGCACAGCGGCAGCGGATCTGGCTGATGCCCAGGCTGTCTGCGACAAGCTCGGCATTGAACTGCACACCGTTAACTTTGCTGCCGAGTACTGGGACAACGTCTTCGAACTGTTCCTTGCCGAATATAAAGCCGGTCGCACGCCAAATCCGGATATTCTGTGCAACAAAGAGATCAAATTTAAAGCTTTCCTCGAATTTGCCGCCGAAGATTTAGGTGCCGATTATATCGCTACCGGTCATTACGTACGTCGGGCAGATGTCGATGGCAAGAGCCGCCTGCTGCGTGGCCTGGACAGCAATAAAGACCAGAGCTACTTCCTTTATACGCTCAGCCATGAGCAAATTGCGCAAAGCCTGTTCCCGGTCGGCGAACTGGAAAAACCGCAGGTGCGTAAGATTGCTGAAGATCTCGGTCTGGTCACCGCGAAGAAAAAAGACTCTACCGGTATCTGCTTTATCGGCGAGCGTAAATTCCGCGAGTTCCTGGGCCGTTATCTCCCGGCGCAACCGGGCAAAATCATTACCGTCGATGGCGATGAAATTGGTGAACACCAGGGGCTGATGTATCACACCCTCGGTCAGCGTAAAGGTCTGGGTATTGGTGGCACCAAAGAAGGCACCGAAGAACCGTGGTATGTGGTCGATAAAGACGTCGAAAACAACATTCTGATTGTTGCGCAGGGCCATGAACACCCGCGTCTGATGTCTGTCGGTCTGATTGCCCAGCAGTTGCACTGGGTCGATCGCGAACCATTCACCGGCACTATGCGTTGCACGGTAAAAACCCGCTATCGCCAGACCGACATTCCGTGCACCGTCAAGGCGCTGGACGATGATCGCATTGAAGTGATTTTCGATGAGCCGGTTGCCGCCGTGACGCCGGGCCAGTCTGCCGTCTTCTATGACGGTGAAGTGTGCCTCGGTGGCGGTATTATTGAGCAGCGTCTGCCGCTGCCGGTCTGATTATTTTCTTTACTTAAAACAAGGAAGCAGTGAACGTGGCAAAGAATTACTATGACATCACCCTCGCTCTGGCCGGTATTTGTCAGTCGGCACGCCTGGTGCAACAACTCGCTCACCAGGGGCATTGTGATGCCGATGCGCTACACGTCTCACTCAACAGTATTATTGATATGAACCCCAGCTCGACGCTGGCGGTTTTTGGCGGTAGCGAAGCCAACCTGCGCGTCGGGCTGGAAACCTTGCTCGGCGTGCTCAATGCCAGCAGTCGCCAGGGCTTAAACGCTGAGTTAACCCGCTACACACTCAGCCTGATGGTGCTTGAGCGCAAACTCTCCTCAGCGAAAGGTGCGCTCGACACTCTGGGCAACGGGATCAACGGCCTGCAACGCCAGCTCGAACACTTCGATTTACAGTCCGAAACGCTGATGAGCGCGATGGCTGCTATCTATGTTGATGTGATTAGCCCGCTTGGCCCGCGCATTCAGGTCACCGGTTCCCCTGCTGTACTGCAAAGCCCACAAGTGCAGGCGAAAGTTCGCGCTACCCTGCTGGCAGGCATTCGCGCCGCCGTGCTCTGGCACCAGGTCGGCGGCGGACGTCTGCAACTGATGTTTTCTCGTAATCGCCTGACCACTCAGGCAAAACAAATTCTTGCTCATTTAACCCCGGAGTTGTGATCTATGGAATTATCCTCACTGACCGCCGTTTCCCCTGTCGATGGACGCTACGGCGATAAAGTCAGCGCGCTGCGCGGGATTTTCAGCGAATATGGTTTGCTGAAATTCCGTGTACAAGTTGAAGTACGTTGGCTGCAAAAACTGGCCGCGCACGCAGCGATCAAGGAAGTTCCTGCTTTTGCTGCCGACGCAATCGGTTACCTTGATGCAATTGTCGCCAGTTTCAGCGAAGAAGATGCAGCACGCATCAAAACCATCGAGCGTACCACTAACCACGACGTTAAAGCGGTTGAGTATTTCCTGAAAGAAAAAGTGGCGGAGATCCCGGAACTGCATGCGGTTTCTGAATTCATCCACTTTGCCTGTACTTCGGAAGATATCAATAACCTCTCCCACGCGTTGATGCTGAAAACCGCGCGTGATGAAGTGATCCTGCCGTACTGGCGTCAACTGATTGATGGCATTAAAGATCTCGCCGTTCAGTATCGCGATATCCCGCTGCTGTCCCGTACCCACGGTCAGCCAGCCACGCCGTCAACCATCGGTAAAGAGATGGCTAACGTCGCCTACCGTATGGAGCGCCAGTACCGCCAGCTTAATCAGGTGGAGATCCTCGGTAAAATCAACGGCGCAGTCGGTAACTATAACGCCCACATCGCCGCTTACCCGGAAGTTGACTGGCATCAGTTCAGCGAAGAGTTCGTCACCTCGCTGGGTATTCAGTGGAACCCGTACACTACCCAGATCGAACCGCACGACTACATTGCCGAGCTGTTTGATTGCGTTGCGCGCTTCAACACCATTCTGATCGACTTTGACCGTGACGTCTGGGGTTATATCGCCCTTAACCACTTCAAACAGAAAACCATTGCTGGTGAGATTGGTTCTTCCACCATGCCGCATAAAGTTAACCCGATCGACTTCGAAAACTCCGAAGGGAATCTGGGCCTTTCCAACGCGGTATTGCAGCATCTGGCAAGCAAACTGCCGGTTTCCCGCTGGCAGCGTGACCTGACCGACTCCACCGTGCTGCGTAACCTCGGCGTGGGTATCGGTTATGCGCTGATTGCGTATCAATCCACCCTGAAAGGGGTGAGCAAACTGGAAGTGAACCGTGACCATCTGCTGGATGAACTGGATCACAACTGGGAAGTGCTGGCTGAGCCAATCCAGACAGTTATGCGTCGCTATGGCATCGAAAAACCGTACGAGAAGCTGAAAGAGCTGACTCGCGGTAAGCGCGTTGACGCCGAAGGCATGAAGCAGTTTATCGACGGTCTGGCGTTGCCAGAAGAAGAGAAAGCCCGCCTGAAAGCGATGACGCCGGCTAACTATATTGGTCGCGCCATCACCATGGTTGATGAGCTGAAATAAGCCTCAAATCAGTGCCGGATGGCGATGCTGTCCGGCCTGCTTATTAAGATTATCCACTTTTTGTTTTTTCACTTTACCTCCCCTTCCCGCTGGTTTATTTAATGTTTACCCCCATAACCACATAATCGCGTTACACTATTTTAATAATTAAGACAGGGAGAAATAAAAATGCGCGTACTGGTTGTTGAAGACAATGCGTTGTTACGTCACCATCTTAAAGTTCAGATTCAGGATGCTGGTCATCAGGTCGATGACGCAGAAGATGCCAAAGAAGCCGATTATTATCTCAATGAACATTTACCGGATATTGCGATTGTCGATCTCGGTTTGCCTGACGAGGACGGTCTGTCACTGATTCGCCGCTGGCGTAGCAATGATGTTTCACTGCCGATTCTGGTATTAACCGCCCGTGAAAGCTGGCAGGACAAAGTCGAAGTATTAAGTGCTGGCGCTGATGATTACGTGACTAAACCGTTTCATATTGAAGAGGTGATGGCGCGAATGCAGGCATTAATGCGGCGTAATAGCGGTCTGGCTTCACAGGTCATTTCGCTACCACCGTTTCAGGTTGATCTCTCTCGCCGTGAATTATCTATTAATGACGAAGTGATCAAACTGACCGCGTTCGAATACACCATTATGGAAACGTTGATACGCAATAATGGCAAAGTGGTGAGCAAAGATTCGTTAATGCTCCAACTCTATCCGGATGCGGAGCTGCGGGAAAGCCATACCATTGATGTACTGATGGGACGTCTGCGCAAAAAAATTCAGGCACAATATCCGCAAGAAGTGATTACCACCGTTCGCGGCCAGGGCTATCTGTTCGAATTGCGCTGATGAAAAAATTACTGCGTCTTTTTTTCCCGCTCTCGCTGCGGGTACGTTTTCTGTTGGCAACGGCAGCGGTAGTACTGGTGCTTTCGCTTGCCTACGGAATGGTCGCGCTGATCGGTTATAGCGTCAGTTTCGATAAAACCACGTTTCGGCTGTTACGTGGCGAGAGCAATCTGTTCTATACCCTTGCGAAGTGGGAAAACAATAAGTTGCATGTCGAGTTACCCGAAAATATCGACAAGCAAAGCCCCACGATGACACTAATTTATGATGAGAACGGGCAGCTTTTATGGGCGCAACGTGACGTGCCCTGGCTGATGAAGATGATCCAGCCTGACTGGCTGAAATCGAATGGTTTTCATGAAATTGAAGCGGATGTTAACGATACCAGCCTCTTGCTGAGTGGAGATCATTCGATACAGCAACAGTTGCAGGAAGTGCGGGAAGATGATGACGACGCGGAGATGACCCACTCGGTGGCGGTAAACGTCTACCCGGCAACATCGCGGATGCCAAAGTTGACCATTGTGGTGGTGGATACCATTCCGGTGGAGCTAAAAAGTTCCTATATGGTCTGGAGCTGGTTTATCTATGTGCTCTCAGCCAATCTGCTGTTAGTGATCCCGCTGCTGTGGGTCGCCGCCTGGTGGAGTTTACGCCCCATCGAAGCCCTGGCAAAAGAAGTCCGCGAACTGGAAGAACATAACCGCGAATTGCTCAATCCAGCCACAACGCGAGAACTGACCAGTCTGGTACGAAACCTGAACCGATTGTTAAAAAGTGAACGCGAACGTTACGACAAATATCGTACGACGCTCACCGACCTGACCCATAGTCTGAAAACGCCACTGGCGGTGCTGCAAAGTACGCTGCGTTCTCTGCGTAGTGAAAAGATGAGCGTCAGTGATGCTGAACCGGTAATGCTGGAGCAAATCAGCCGCATTTCACAGCAAATTGGCTACTACCTGCATCGTGCCAGTATGCGCGGCGGGACATTGCTCAGCCGCGAGCTGCATCCGGTCGCTCCACTGCTGGACAATCTCACCTCGGCGCTGAACAAAGTGTATCAACGCAAAGGGGTCAATATCTCTCTCGATATTTCGCCAGAGATCAGCTTTGTCGGTGAGCAGAACGATTTTGTCGAGGTGATGGGCAATGTGCTGGATAATGCCTGTAAATATTGCCTCGAGTTTGTCGAAATTTCTGCAAGGCAAACCGACGAGCATCTCTATATTGTGGTCGAGGATGATGGCCCCGGTATTCCATTAAGCAAGCGAGAGGTCATTTTCGACCGTGGTCAACGGGTTGATACTTTACGCCCTGGGCAAGGTGTAGGGCTGGCGGTAGCCCGCGAAATCACCGAGCAATATGAGGGTAAAATCGTCGCCGGAGAGAGCATGCTGGGCGGTGCGCGGATGGAGGTGATTTTTGGTCGCCAGCATTCTGCGCCGAAAGATGAATAAATATGTCCATACTTCACGCATTACGTTAAGCATCCGTTATAATCGGTTGCAGATACCAGCCTGTGGATGCTTAACATGGAATACCAACTCACTCTAAACTGGCCCGATTTTCTTGAACGTCACTGGCAGAAACGTCCGGTGGTGTTAAAACGCGGCTTTAATAATTTTATTGACCCGATCTCTCCAGACGAGTTGGCGGGTTTGGCGATGGAAAGCGAAGTCGACAGTCGACTGGTCAGTCACCAGGATGGCAAATGGCAGGTCAGCCACGGCCCGTTCGAAAGCTACGATCATCTCGGTGAAACTAACTGGTCATTGTTAGTGCAGGCAGTGAACCACTGGCATGAGCCGACCGCCGCGCTGATGCGACCGTTCCGTGAACTGCCGGACTGGCGTATTGATGACCTGATGATCTCTTTTTCCGTACCTGGCGGCGGCGTCGGCCCGCATCTCGATCAGTACGACGTGTTTATCATTCAGGGTACTGGTCGCCGTCGCTGGCGAGTGGGCGAAAAGCTGCAAATGAAACAGCACTGCCCGCACCCGGATCTGTTACAGGTTGATCCGTTCGAAGCCATCATTGATGAAGAACTGGAGCCAGGCGATATTCTTTATATTCCGCCAGGATTCCCGCATGAAGGCTACGCGCTGGAAAATGCGATGAACTATTCCGTGGGTTTTCGCGCGCCAAATACGCGGGAACTGATTAGTGGATTTGCCGATTATGTGCTGCAACGTGAACTGGGCGGCAACTACTACAGCGATCCTGATGTTCCACCTCGCGCTCATCCTGCGGACGTTCTGCCGCAAGAGATGGATAAACTGCGTGAGATGATGCTCGAATTGATCAACCAGCCGGAACACTTTAAGCAATGGTTTGGCGAGTTTATATCCCAGTCACGTCATGAACTGGATATCGCGCCGCCAGAGCCGCCTTATCAGCCGGATGAAATCTACGATGCGCTGAAACAAGGTGATGTGCTGGTGCGCCTGGGGGGTCTGCGCGTATTGCGCATTGGCGACGACGTGTATGCCAATGGTGAGAAGATCGATTCCCCGCACCGTCCGGCACTGGATGCGCTCGCCAGCAACATTGCGCTGACCGCGGAGAATTTTGGCGATGCGCTGGAAGATCCGTCATTCCTCGCGATGCTCGCGGCGCTGGTCAATAGCGGATACTGGTTCTTCGAAGGGTAAGTTTGGATTTAAGCCGGATGCGGCGCTGATTGCGCCTTATCGTGCCTACATGCACTGAACGCCTGTAGGCACGATAAGTATGTGGACCAGTGTCAATATAAAGGTTTCATCCCGGTAATTGGCAGTCCACATACGCATCGGGCAATCACGACTTCCGTTGCGCCGTCAACTCGGCAATACGGACGATCACCTGCACCGCTTTTTCCATACCTTCCAGAGTCACAAACTCATGCTTACCATGATAGTTGTAACCGCCAGTGAACAGGTTCGGGCACGGTAATCCCATAAACGACAACTGCGCGCCGTCGGTACCGCCGCGGATCGGTTTCAGTTCCGGTTCAATATCGCAGTCACGCATCGCCTGCTGGGCGATATCGAGAATATGCGGATGCTCAACCACTTTCTCGCGCATATTGTAGTAACTGTCTTCAATCACCAGTTCAATGTAGCAATCAGGATGTAACCCTTTGCCCACTTTTTTGGCGATCTCCATCATTTTACGTTTACGCGCTTCAAACTGTTTACGGTCGAAATCACGGATGATGTAGTGCATATCGGCCCGTTCAACGGTGCCTTTCATGCTCGCCAGGTGATAGAAACCTTCATAGCCTTCTGTCATTTCCGGGCTTTCATCCGCCGGAACTTCCGCATGAATACGTGCCGCCAGCGACAGCGCATTTACCATTACTCCTTTCGCCGTGCCCGGGTGAACATTGTTACCGACAATTTTGATATTGACCGACGCGGCGTTGAAGTTTTCAAACTCCAGTTCGCCTACGCCACCACCATCAACGGTGTAAGCCCAGCGGGCATCGAAGGCGTCAACATCAAAATGCTTCGCCCCTTTGCCCACTTCTTCATCCGGGGTAAAGGCGACGCGAATATCACCATGCGGAATGTTTTTTTGTTGCAATACCGCCAGCGCGGTCATGATTTCTGCAATACCTGCTTTGTCATCGGCACCTAACAAGGTTTTACCATCGGTGGTAATCAGCGTCTGACCCAGTAGCTGATGCAGCACCGGGAACATAACCGGTGATAAAACTTCATCGCCGATACCCAGCGCAATATCGCCACCGCGATAGTTTTCAACAATTTGCGGATTCACATTTTTGCCGCTGCAATCCGGTGAGGTATCCACATGAGAAATAAAGCCAATCGCCGGGATATCGCCAGGGACGTTAGCCGGTAACGTCGCCATCAAAGTGCCCTTCTCACTTAAGGTCACATTGATAAGCCCCATCTCTTCGAGCTGCTCTTTCAGCAGATGCAATAACTTCCATTGGCCTTCCGTGCTGGGAACCTGTCTCACCCCTGCCTTTGATTGGGTATCCAGAGACACGTAGTTCAAAAATCGCTCAAGTAGTTTATCCATGTAGTCACCCTCACTTTTTGTGACAACATTATTAAGAAGCAAGAAAAGACAAATATTGCGTCAGGTCACTTTTAGCCCTGCAAGCGGGAATATTTATCAGCATTACCTTAATGAATATAAAGCTAAGCCAGTAATTCACAACAAAGATTGGCGATTCAAGCGGTTTGCCGTAGAATTACCGCCCTCATTAAGAGTCACCAAGGTGGTTAACCACAAACCCCGCATCGGTAAGCCATCCGTTGCGTTTACATGGGACAGAGTAAAAAATTGAATAAACAACCGAGTTCGCTTTCACCGCTGGTGCAATTGGCGGGAATTCGCAAATGCTTTGATGGTAAAGAGGTCATTCCCCAGCTGGATCTGACTATCAACAATGGCGAGTTCCTCACGCTGCTTGGCCCTTCTGGCTGCGGTAAAACAACCGTTCTTCGCCTGATTGCAGGTCTGGAAACTGTTGATTCCGGACGCATCATGCTGGATAACGAGGACATCACCCACGTTCCGGCGGAAAACCGCTACGTGAACACTGTTTTCCAAAGCTACGCACTTTTCCCCCACATGACCGTGTTCGAAAATGTGGCCTTTGGGTTGCGCATGCAAAAAACCCCCGCTGCTGAAATTACGCCCCGCGTGATGGAAGCCCTGCGGATGGTGCAGCTGGAAACCTTCGCTCAACGCAAACCGCATCAGCTCTCTGGTGGTCAACAGCAACGCGTCGCCATTGCTCGCGCGGTGGTTAACAAGCCTCGTCTGTTGTTGCTGGATGAGTCGCTCTCAGCGCTGGATTACAAACTGCGCAAGCAAATGCAGAACGAGCTGAAAGCGTTACAGCGTAAGCTTGGCATTACATTCGTGTTCGTAACTCACGACCAGGAAGAAGCACTTACCATGTCGGACAGGATCGTGGTGATGCGCGATGGTCGCATTGAGCAAGACGGCACGCCGCGTGAAATCTACGAAGAGCCGAAAAACCTGTTTGTTGCCGGGTTTATTGGCGAAATCAATATGTTTAACGCCACTGTCATCGAACGTCTCGACGAGCAGCGCGTACGCGCCAACGTTGAAGGCCGCGAATGTAATATCTACGTTAACTTCGCCGTTGAACCGGGGCAAAAACTGCATGTTCTGCTGCGCCCGGAAGACTTACGTGTTGAAGAGATTAACGACGACAACCACGCCGAAGGGCTGATTGGTTACGTTCGCGAGCGTAACTACAAAGGCATGACGCTGGAGTCGGTTGTTGAGCTGGAAAATGGCAAGATGGTGATGGTCAGCGAATTCTTCAATGAAGACGATCCTGACTTTGACCACTCTCTCGACCAAAAAATGGCCATTAATTGGGTAGAAAGCTGGGAGGTCGTACTGGCTGATGAAGAACACAAGTAAGTTCCAGAATGTAGTGATTGTCACTATTGTCGGTTGGCTTGTGTTGTTTGTCTTTCTGCCCAACCTGATGATCATTGGCACCAGCTTTTTGACCCGCGACGACGCCAGTTTCGTCAAAATGGTCTTTACGCTGGATAACTACACGCGTCTGCTCGATCCGCTCTATTTTGAAGTGCTATTGCACTCGCTGAATATGGCGCTGATCGCCACCCTCGCCAGCCTGGTGCTGGGCTATCCTTTTGCCTGGTTTCTGGCGAAGCTGCCACACAAGGTGCGTCCGCTGCTGCTGTTTCTGCTGATTGTTCCGTTCTGGACCAACTCATTGATTCGTATTTACGGGCTGAAAATTTTCCTCAGCACCAAAGGCTATCTCAACGAGTTTTTGCTCTGGCTGGGCGTTATCGATACACCAATTCGCATCATGTTCACGCCTAGTGCGGTGATTATCGGTCTGGTTTACATTCTGCTGCCGTTTATGGTGATGCCGCTGTACTCCAGTATCGAAAAACTGGATAAGCCGTTGCTTGAGGCGGCGCGCGATCTCGGTGCCAGCAAGTTGCAGACCTTTATCCGCATCATTATCCCACTAACGATGCCGGGAATTATTGCCGGATGTCTGCTGGTGATGCTGCCAGCGATGGGCCTGTTCTATGTGTCCGACCTGATGGGCGGTGCGAAAAACCTGCTGATCGGTAACGTCATCAAGGTACAGTTCCTCAATATTCGTGACTGGCCGTTTGGTGCAGCCACCAGCATTACGCTGACTATCGTAATGGGCCTGATGTTGCTGGTTTACTGGCGCGCTTCTCGTCTGCTGAATAAGAAGGTGGAACTCGAATGATCGGTCGACTGCTTCGCGGCGGTTTTATGACCGCTATCTACGCGTACCTGTATATCCCAATCATTATTTTGATTGTGAACTCCTTTAACAGCTCGCGCTTTGGCATCAACTGGCAGGGTTTTACCACCAAATGGTATAGCCTGCTGATGAACAACGACAGCCTGTTACAGGCAGCGCAGCATTCACTAACAATGGCGGTGTTTTCGGCGACGTTTGCTACGCTTATCGGTTCACTGACGGCAGTTGCGCTGTACCGTTATCGCTTTCGTGGTAAGCCGTTCGTTAGCGGAATGCTGTTTGTGGTGATGATGTCACCAGATATCGTGATGGCGATTTCGCTGCTGGTGCTGTTTATGCTGCTGGGTATTCAGCTTGGCTTCTGGTCGCTGCTGTTCTCGCATATCACCTTCTGCCTGCCATTTGTGGTGGTGACAGTGTATTCGCGCCTGAAAGGTTTTGACGTGCGAATGCTGGAAGCGGCGAAAGATCTCGGTGCCAGCGAATTTACCATTCTGCGAAAAATCATTCTGCCTCTGGCAATGCCAGCGGTAGCGGCGGGCTGGGTGTTAAGCTTTACCCTGTCGATGGACGACGTGGTGGTTTCTTCGTTTGTCACCGGGCCGAGTTATGAAATTCTGCCGTTAAAAATTTATTCGATGGTCAAAGTCGGCGTATCGCCGGAAGTTAACGCGCTGGCAACCATATTACTGGTGCTGTCGCTGGTGATGGTAATTGCCAGCCAGCTTATTGCTCGTGATAAAACGAAAGGTAACACAGGGGACGTTAAATGAAAAAATGGTCACGCCACCTGCTCGCGGCGGGTGCTCTGGCACTGGGCATGAGCGCCGCTCACGCCGATGACAACAACACGCTGTATTTCTACAACTGGACCGAGTACGTGCCGCCAGGACTGCTTGAACAGTTCACCAAAGAAACCGGTATTAAGGTTATCTATTCGACTTACGAGTCGAACGAAACCATGTACGCGAAGCTGAAAACGTACAAAGACGGTGCCTATGACCTGGTGGTTCCTTCAACCTATTACGTCGATAAAATGCGTAAAGAAGGGATGATCCAGAAGATCGACAAGTCGAAGTTAAGCAATTTCAGCAACCTCGATCCAGACATGCTCAACAAGCCGTTTGACCCGAATAACGACTATTCCATTCCGTATATCTGGGGTGCAACGGCGATTGGCGTTAACGGTGATGCGGTGGATCCGAAATCTGTCACCAGCTGGGCCGATCTGTGGAAGCCTGAGTACAAAGGCAGCCTGCTGCTGACCGACGATGCCCGTGAAGTGTTCCAGATGGCGCTGCGTAAGCTGGGCTACTCCGGTAACACCACCGATCCGAAAGAGATTGAAGCTGCATACAACGAGCTGAAAAAACTGATGCCAAACGTCGCGGCGTTTAACTCCGATAACCCCGCTAACCCGTATATGGAAGGCGAAGTTAACCTCGGCATGATCTGGAACGGTTCTGCTTTCGTTGCACGCCAGGCGGGTACGCCAATTGATGTGGTATGGCCGAAAGAAGGCGGCATTTTCTGGATGGACAGCCTGGCGATCCCGGCAAATGCCAAAAACAAAGAAGGCGCGCTGAAATTGATCAACTTCCTGCTGCGCCCGGATGTGGCAAAACAGGTTGCTGAAACTATCGGTTATCCAACGCCAAACCTTGCGGCGCGTAAGCTGTTAAGTCCGGAAGTGGCGAACGATAAAACGCTCTACCCGGATGCTGAAACCATTAAAAATGGTGAATGGCAAAATGACGTAGGCTCCGCCAGCAGCATTTATGAAGAGTATTATCAGAAGCTGAAAGCAGGACGTTAATTCAGCAAGTGGGCGGTGGTATTACCGCCCGTTTTTTATTTAGCAAGGATGTGGCTAATGAGCCAGGACAGTAGAGTTTTCTTTCGTATATTCTTCGGTATCGGTCTGGTACTGATCCTCATTTCTGTTGTTATCTTTTATAACCAGTTCACCTATAGCAAAGACGCGATTCATACTGAAGGCGTCATTGTTGATACCGTCTGGCACTCCAGTCATTCTCATCGCACGGGTAAAAATGGTTCGTGGTATCCCGTCATTGCCTTTCGTCCGACGCCAGATTACACGCTAATTTTCAATTCGAGTATTGGCAGCGATTTTTATGAAGACAGCGAAGGCGATAAAGTTAATGTTTATTATTCTCCAGGACATCCTGAAAAGGCTGAGATAAATAACCCGTGGGTTAATTTTTTTAAATGGGGGTTTATCGGCATTATGGGCGTTATTTTTATCGCCGTCGGTTTATTAATCAGTATGCCCTCCTCTAAAAAGACACGCAGGAAACGGAAGTCCCGCCCATGAAAAAAATCATGATACTGCTCAGTTTACTGATGTTCCTGCCTCTGACGGCAATCAGTAAGCCCTTAATTCCAATAATGAAGACACTTTTTACGGATGTTACCGGTACTGTACCAGATGCTGAAGAGATCGCGCATAAAGCCGAACTTTTTCGCCAACAAACCGGAGTTGTACCGTTTATTGTGGTTTTACCCGACATTAATAATGAAGCCAGTCTCAGGCAAAATGGCAAAGCGATGCTGGCGCATGCGGCATCTTCAATGAGTAATGTAAAAGGAAGTGTTCTGTTACTCTTTACTACCCGCGAGCCACGGTTAATTATGATAACCAACGGCCAGGTCGAAAGCAGTATGGACGATAAACATCTCGGCCTTCTGGTAGAAAATCACACGCTGGCTTATTTACATGCGGATCTCTGGTATCAGGATATCAATAATGCATTGGCTGTTTTACAAGCACAGATATTAAAACAACCGACGCCACCACTGACATATTATCCGCATCCCGGACAACAGCATGAAAATGATCCACCCGGCAGTACCACGACATTAGGCCTTTTTGCCTGGGCAGTTGCATTCATCGTCTTTGCTACATTTTTTAACTACACAACGCGCCTTTATTATGCGTTAAAATTTGCAGTGGCGATGGCTGTTGCCAATATGGGTTATCAGGCTTTATGTTTGTATATCGATAACAGCTTTGCGATTACCAGAATATCGCCACTCTGGGCAGGGCTGATTGGTGTCTGTACGTTTATTGCCGCGTTACTATGGACGAGTAAACGGTAAAAGAGGCAGTAAAGTTGCCGGATGCGGCGCGAACGCCTTATCCGGCCCACAAAACCCGCAAATTCAATTAATTTCGCCCCTTCACAGGCCTGTCAAGCGTAGCGCATCAGGCAATTTTTCCCGCTTTATAATCCCTTCAGCAACTTTTCAACAAACTCTGGCACCACCTGGCTTGCCGGACCGTAATATTTCTCGGCAAATTCATTACCAACCTGACTCGGTTCAAGATTCAGTTCCACGGTGTGCGCGCCATGCAGTTTCGCTTCGTGAACAAACCCAGCCGCCGGATAAACATGCCCCGAAGTACCAATAGCAATGAAAATATCGGCCATCGACAACGCCATATAAATTTCATCCATGCCGAGTGGCATTTCGCCAAACCACACTACGTGCGGGCGCAAGGGTGCCGGGAACTGGCAACAATGGCATTTATCTTCTGGCGTAACGTCTCCGGTCCAGTCGAGGACCTGGCCACTTTGCGAACAACGTACTTTCAGCAGTTCCCCATGCATATGAATCACATTGGTATTGCCTGCGCGTTCATGCAGATTGTCGATATTCTGCGTCACCAGCAAAAAGCGATCGCCGAGAGCATCTTGCAGTTTCGCCAGCGCAAGATGTGCAGCGTTAGGCTGAATTTCTGGCTGCTGCAACTGTCGACGACGGGCGTTATAAAACGTTTGCACCAGTTCAGGATCGCGATCAAAACCTTCCGGCGTTGCCACATCTTCAACCCGATGTTCTTCCCACAGGCCATCTGCGGCGCGAAAGGTACGAATACCTGATTCCGCAGAAATCCCAGCCCCTGTCAGTACGAGTACTCTTGGTTTTTCCATTGCTTCCGGCACCACTTTATCTCTGAAAAAAATACGCTGACGCAAACGCTCGCGCAGGCGGCGTTTATTTTTACGAAAACGACTTAACCGATGACCCCGACGCGACAGCATAGCAACCTCTGTTGATTAATCGGTTAGATGTAGGAAGGCCGCACCACGCATTCCCCCCGCATCACCGTGGCGCGCGCGTTCAATGCGCGGAACACGAGCTACAGGTAAGAGATGACGAGGCAACCTTTCCGCCAGTTGCGTTGTGATTGCCGGGAAATTCGATAAGCCACCACCAATGACGACCAGGTCAGGGTCAACAATGGTCAGGATATTTCCCAGACAAACCGCTAATAAATCCAGATAACGCTCAACGTGCGCCCTTGCCTGCTCATCGCCTTGATCATAAAGCGCAATGATCTCAGGAGCCTGCAACGGTTGATGATAATAGTGTTGATACAGCCACGCAAAACCGCGACCAGACAGATAATTTTCAATGCAGCCATGCTGACCACAGCCGCAGCGGCGTAACGGGAAATCCAGCCCCATCATGGTTAACGCATCAACCGGCAGACGCATATGGCCAAACTCGCCGGTAATATAGCTTTTACCGGTAATGGGTTTACCGTTGAAAATCAGCCCGCCGCCAACGCCGGTGCCGAGAATCAACCCCATCACCAGTGGATATTGAGTAAATTCATCATCCCATGCTTCAGAAAGGGCAAAACAGTTGGCATCGTTATCAAGGCGTACATCGCGATCAAGACGTGCGCTCAGGTCGGCACGCAGCGGTTTACCGCTGGCAGCAGGGACATTGGCGGCATACAGCGTACCATCTTCTGTTTCCGGCATTCCCGGAATACCGATGCCGACAGAACCTTTACAGCCAAAACGCCGGTCAGCTTCGGCTACCAGCTCGCACACTGCATCTAAAAATGCGTCATAGCTGTCACGCGGTGTCGGCACCCGCTTTTCCCACTGCAACTGCCGACCGCTATCAAACACGCCTAGCGCAATTTTTGTTCCACCAATATCAAACCCGTAATACATTGCCGCTCCTTGTTTTAATGTACTGCCTTTACTGGCCGCTAAGGACTCGCGCAGGGTCAATATTACTGGCGCGCCGCGCCGGATACCAACTTGCCAAAAGACTCAGCAACAATGCTGTGACCAGTACGTAGAAGACGTCCAGCCAGTGCAATTCCGATGGCAGGAAGTCAATAAAATAGATATCGCTGGAGAGGAACTGATGACCGATCAGCTTTTCAATCCGCTCAATAATCGGGGTAAGTTGCAGTGAAACCACTACGCCGATAATCACACCACACAGGCTGCCGAACAGCCCTGCCAGCAATCCATACCAGACAAAGATGGCGCGAATTAAGCCATCTTTCGCCCCCAGCGTTCTTAATACTGCGATATCGCCACTCTTGTCTTTCACCGCCATCACTAAGGTGGAGACGATGTTGAAACAGGCCACACCAATCACCAGTACCATCGCCAGATACATAATGGCGCGGATCATCTGGATATCGCGATACATATAGCCGTAAGTACCAATCCAGCTTTTAATATAAACATAGCTGTTGGTCACTTCCCCCGCATCGCGTACCAGCTTATTGGCGTTGAAAACATCCGTCATTTTAAGGGCAATACCTGACACGCTGGAACCCATATCAAGATATTGCTGAGCATCGGCCAGCGGGATCATGGCAAAACTGTGATCGAGTTGACCACTCAACTGCAAAATACCGGCAATGTGCAAACGCACACGTTTTGGCTGCATCAGTTTATGCTCGGGATTCGAGTTGGGGATCATAATCGACACCCAATCGCCCTGCTTCACTTTCAGCGCATCCGCCACGCCTTTGCCGATGATAATTTGCTGTTCGCCCGCTTTAAAATTGCGCCAGGCATCCCCCTGAACAAACGAGGGTAATGCGCTCAGACGCTGTTCCTGTTGCGGGTTAACGCCCTTCACCTGGATTGCGCGCAGATTGGCACCACTTTCTACCAGTCCGGTGAAATTGATATACGGCGCAGCGGCGGCAATACCTGGCACTTTTTGCACGTTATCCAGGGCTTCCTGCCAGTTAGTCCACGGTTGATCCACCGCCTCTATTTCGCCATGCGGCACCACCGCCAGAATGCGGTTATTCAGTTCGCGTTCAAAGCCGTTCATCGCGCTTAAGCCGACGATCAATACCGCCACGCCAAGGGCAATGCCAATGGTAGAAATGACGGAGATCAGCGACACCATGCCGCCGCGCCGCCGTCCGCGGCTAAAACGCAGGCCAATCAATAACGATAAAGGCATCGCCATTACTCCGCCCCCATCAGGCTCAGTTCCGCCGTCAGACGACCATCACGCATCTCCAGTTGGCGGCTCATACGTTTTGCCAGTTGCAGGTCGTGAGTAACCACCAGGAAGGCGGTGCCCTGCAAGCGATTCAATTCTCCAAGCAACTGGAAGATGCTGTCGGCGTTACGTGCATCGAGGTTACCAGTAGGTTCATCCGCCAGCACCAGCCGCGGGTTATTGACCAGCGCACGGGCAATCGCCACGCGCTGGCGTTCGCCGCCAGAAAGTTCAGATGGGCGGTGATTCGCACGATGCTCCAGCCCCACCGCTTTTAACATCTCCAGCGCACGGCTGTTGATTTCAGCGGGCTTTTTCTTGCCAATCAGCAGCGGCATAGCCACGTTTTCCAGGGCAGTAAAATCCGGCAGCAGGTGGTGAAACTGATAAATAAAGCCCAGCTTCTGGTTGCGCAGTTCTGCTTTCGCCGCCGACGACAGTTTGCTCATCGGCTGACCGTTAAAGATCACATCGCCGGAGGTTGGCGTATCCAGCCCGCCTAACAGGTGCAGCAAGGTACTTTTACCGGAACCAGAGCTACCGACAATTGCCATCATTTCACCTTCGCCCACGCTGAAACTGACATTGTGCAGCACATCGGTTTGCACACTGCCTTCCTGATAGCGTTTGCACAGGTTGTCGCATTGCAACAGGATCTTATTCATAACGTAAAGCCTCAGCGGGTTGTGTGGCGGCAGCGCGCCATGAAGGGTAAAGCGTAGACAGCAGCGCGATAGCCATCGCCACCAGCGCAATAACAATGACCTGTAAAGGTTCGATAGCGACCGGCAGCGCCGCGCCATCAAGCAGGACGCCGATTATCGGCATCAGATTATTTAACTGGCTGGCAAGCAGTGCGCCAAGCGCCGCTCCGAGGATCGCACCGATAATCCCGGCGCTGGCCCCTTGCACCATAAAGACCATCATGATTTGTCGCGGAGTTAAGCCTTGCGTTTGCAGGATCGCGACTTCGCCCTGCTTCTCCATCACCATTAGCCCCAGCGAGGTAATAATGTTAAACGCCGCTACGGCAACAATCAGGCTCAGCAGCAAGCCCATCATATTTTTTTCCATGCGTACGGCCTGGAACAGCTCGCCTTTACGGTCACGCCAGTCCTGCCATTTGCTGCCTTCAGGCAGTTTTTGTTGACTTAATGAGTCGACTTTCAGCGGCTCATCCAGCCACAAACGCCAGCCGGTAATATTGCCTGCCGGATAACGCATCAGACGCGAGGCATCCTCAATATTCACCAGCATTTCATAGCCATCGACTTCACTGTTGGCGGCGAAAGTGCCAATCACATTGAACAGGCGCTGGCTTGGAATACGCCCCATCGGCGTGAACTGGCTGGCAGATGGCACCATCACGCGGATTTGATCACCGCGATTGACGCCCAACTGTGAGGCCAGCTGTTCACCGAGGATGACATTATATTTCCCCGGCTCGAGGTCAGTTTGTTTCACATTGACCAGATACGGCGTTAGTGGATCTTTTTGTGCCGGGTCGATACCCAGCATCACCCCGACCGCCACGCTGCGCGCGCTTTGCAGTACCACATCACCGGTAGTAATAGGTGCGACGCGATTAACGCCGTCCAGTTTGACTGCCGTTTCCGGGAGTTGCTGCGGGTTAAGAGAGCCATGCTCAGAAGAGAGAATTGCCTGTGGCATCAGGCCAAGGATGTTGTTTTGTAGCTCGCGCTCAAAGCCGTTCATCACTGACAATACTGTGACCAGCGCCATCACCCCGAGGGTAATGCCGATGGTAGAAAGCCAGGAGACGAAACGACCGAAGCGATCCGCTGCACGCCCACGCATGTAACGCAGGCCAATAAATAGAGCGACAGGTTGGTACATGAAATCCGTCTGGTTGCTGTTAGCAAAGACACGAGTATATAAGCGAAAGCGGGATGGGTAAACGTCTGAACTGTAAGTGATCGTCAGGGCTAATCTGAAAAGTGCCAGCAAATCAATCGGCTAAAGGGCCTCATTTTCTCATCGGCCTTGTAGCCTGATCTTTATCTGAAAAATAACCAAATACAGACAGATACGCATTACACCACGCGACTGGCCCCTCAGGATCAACAGCATGTTAAATAAAAAGAGCGTGTTGTCCTGATGAAACAAAAAGAGCTATGGATTAACCAGATCAAAGGATTATGTATTTGTCTGGTAGTGATTTATCACTCGGTGATTACCTTTTATCCGCATCTGAGCACTTTTCAGCATCCGTTATCGGAAGTCCTGAGCAAATGCTGGATCTATTTCAATCTTTACCTTGCACCCTTTCGTATGCCGGTTTTTTTCTTTATATCCGGCTATTTGATTCGCCGTTATATCGACAGCGTACCGTGGGGAAATTGTCTCGATAAACGGATCTGGAACATCTTCTGGGTGCTGGCGCTTTGGGGCGTGGTGCAGTGGCTGGCGTTAAGTGCGCTGAACCAGTGGCTGGCACCTGAGCGCGATTTAAGCAATGCCTCCAATGCCGCGTATGCCGATTCCACCGGTGAGTTCCTGCACGGGATGATCACCGCCAGCACCAGTTTGTGGTATCTGTATGCGTTAATTGTTTATTTCGTGGTATGTAAAATTTTTAGCCGTCTGGCGCTGCCACTATTCGCCTTGTTTGTACTGATGAGTGTGGCGGTTAATTTCGTTCCCACGCCGTGGTGGGGAATGAACAGTGTGATCCGCAATTTGCCTTATTACAGCCTTGGCGCATGGTTTGGCGCAACATTAATGACCTACGTTAAAGAGGTGCCGTTGCGCCGCCATCTGCTGATGGCTTCTTTGCTGACCGTTCTGGCGGTCGGTGCCTGGTTGTTTACTATCTCGCTGCTGTTGTCGCTGGTATCGATTGTGGTGATCATGAAGCTGTTTTATCAATACGAGCAACGTTTCGGTATGCGCTCCACCAGCCTGCTGAATGTGATTGGCACCAACACCATTGCTATCTACACCACCCATCGCATTCTGGTAGAGATATTCAGCTTAACTCTGCTTGCGCCAATGAACGCGGCACGCTGGTCGCCGCAAGTCGAACTGACACTCCTGATGGTTTATCCCTTTGTCAGTTTGTTCATCTGTACTGTTGCGGGCTTGCTGGTAAGAAAACTTTCACAGCGTGCATTCAGCGATCTGTTGTTCTCCCCGCCTTCACTGCCCGCTGCCGTCAGTTACTCCCGCTAAGCCATCGCCCCAGCCGGGGCGATTCAATTTGCTAAACCATGTCGATTACGGATAATGAACAGCATTGCTTATCAGAGATATGCCCCCATATGTTGAGGCATATCCTAACGAGAATCTGACAACCGTTATGCCTGAACAATATCGTTATACGCTGCCCGTCAAAGCGGGTGAGCAGCGTCTGCTGGGCGAGTTAACCGGCGCTGCCTGCGCGACGCTGGTAGCGGAAATTGCCGAACGTCACGCCGGTCCGGTGGTACTTATTGCACCAGATATGCAAAATGCTCTGCGTTTGCATGATGAAATCAGCCAGTTTACCGATCAGATGGTGATGAATCTGGCGGACTGGGAAACCCTTCCCTACGACAGTTTTTCGCCTCATCAGGACATTATCTCCTCGCGCCTTTCCACCCTTTACCAGCTACCGACCATGCAGCGTGGCGTACTGATTGTTCCGGTGAATACGCTTATGCAGCGCGTTTGCCCGCACAGTTTTCTCCACGGTCATGCGCTGGTGATGAAAAAAGGTCAGCGCCTGTCACGAGATGCATTACGAACCCAACTGGACAGCGCCGGTTATCGCCATGTTGACCAGGTAATGGAGCACGGCGAATACGCCACGCGCGGCGCGTTGCTGGATCTCTTCCCGATGGGCAGTGAGCTGCCTTATCGTCTTGATTTCTTTGATGATGAAATCGACAGCCTGCGAGTGTTTGACGTCGATAGCCAGCGCACGCTGGAGGAAGTAGAAGAGATCAATCTGCTGCCCGCGCACGAATTTCCGACCGATAAAGCGGCAATTGAACTGTTTCGCAGCCAGTGGCGCGATACCTTCGAAGTGAAGCGCGATCCGGAACATATTTATCAGCAAGTGAGTAAAGGCACATTACCTGCCGGGATCGAGTACTGGCAGCCGCTATTCTTCAGCGAACCGCTGCCGCCACTGTTCAGTTATTTCCCTGCCAATACGCTGTTGGTGAATACTGGCGATCTGGAAAACAGTGCCGAACGTTTCCAGGCTGACACGCTGGCGCGTTTTGAAAATCGCGGCGTCGATCCGATGCGCCCACTGTTGCCACCACAATCGCTCTGGCTGCGGGTAGACGAGCTCTTTTCAGAGCTGAAAAACTGGCCGCGTGTGCAGCTAAAAACTGAACATTTACCGACAAAAGCCGCGAATGCCAATTTATGTTTCCAGAAACTGCCAGACCTGGCCGTTCAGGCACAACAAAAAGCACCGCTGGATGCGCTGCGTAAGTTCCTCGAGTCTTTCGACGGTCCGGTGGTGTTCTCGGTAGAAAGTGAAGGTCGCCGTGAAGCGCTGGGTGAACTGCTCGCGCGAATTAAAATTGCTCCGCAACGCATTATGCGTCTTGATGAAGCCAGCGACCGTGGGCGTTATTTGATGATTGGCGCTGCCGAACATGGTTTTGTCGATACGGTACGTAATCTGGCGCTGATTTGCGAAAGCGATCTGCTCGGTGAACGCGTTGCCCGTCGTCGTCAGGATTCTCGCCGCGCCATCAACCCCGATACACTGATCCGTAACCTCGCGGAGCTGCATATTGGTCAGCCGGTGGTCCATCTGGAGCACGGTGTCGGGCGCTATGCCGGAATGACCACGCTGGAAGCGGGCGGTATTACTGGCGAGTACCTGATGCTCACCTATGCCAACGACGCCAAACTGTATGTTCCGGTGTCGTCACTGCATCTGATTAGCCGTTACGCAGGTGGCGCGGAAGAAAACGCCCCGCTGCATAAACTTGGCGGCGATGCGTGGTCACGCGCGCGGCAGAAAGCGGCGGAAAAAGTGCGTGATGTGGCGGCAGAATTACTGGATATTTACGCGCAACGCGCCGCCAAAGAGGGCTTCGCGTTTAAACACGATCGCGAGCAGTATCAGTTGTTCTGCGACAGCTTCCCGTTTGAAACCACGCCGGATCAGGCGCAGGCCATTAATGCGGTGCTTAGCGACATGTGTCAGCCGCTGGCAATGGATCGTCTGGTGTGCGGCGATGTTGGCTTTGGTAAAACAGAAGTGGCGATGCGCGCCGCTTTCCTGGCAGTAGATAACCACAAGCAGGTGGCGGTGCTGGTGCCAACCACCCTTCTCGCGCAGCAGCATTACGACAACTTCCGCGACCGTTTCGCCAACTGGCCGGTACGTATCGAAATGATCTCCCGTTTCCGCAGCGCCAAAGAGCAGACGCAAATCCTTGCGGAAGTAGCGGAAGGGAAAATCGATATTCTGATCGGTACGCACAAACTGCTGCAAAGTGACGTCAAGTTTAAAGATTTAGGCCTGCTGATTGTCGATGAAGAACACCGCTTCGGGGTGCGTCATAAAGAGCGCATTAAAGCGATGCGCGCGAACGTGGATATTCTGACGCTTACTGCAACGCCGATCCCACGTACGCTGAATATGGCAATGAGCGGAATGCGTGACCTGTCGATTATCGCCACGCCGCCCGCCCGTCGTCTGGCAGTTAAAACCTTTGTCCGTGAGTATGACAGTCTGGTGGTCCGGGAGGCGATCCTGCGTGAAATTTTGCGCGGAGGACAGGTTTATTATCTCTACAATGATGTGGAAAACATCCAGAAAGCCGCCGAACGGCTGGCAGAACTGGTACCTGAAGCGCGGATTGCCATCGGTCACGGGCAAATGCGTGAGCGCGAACTGGAACGGGTGATGAATGATTTCCATCATCAACGTTTCAACGTGCTGGTTTGTACCACCATTATCGAAACCGGGATCGACATTCCTACCGCCAACACCATTATCATTGAACGCGCGGATCACTTCGGTCTGGCACAGTTGCACCAGTTACGCGGTCGCGTCGGGCGTTCGCACCACCAGGCATATGCATGGCTGCTGACGCCGCATCCAAAAGCGATGACTACCGATGCGCAAAAACGTCTTGAAGCGATTGCCTCGCTGGAAGATCTCGGGGCAGGTTTTGCGCTGGCAACGCACGATCTGGAGATCCGCGGCGCAGGTGAACTGCTTGGCGAAGAACAAAGCGGCTCAATGGAAACCATCGGTTTCTCGCTGTATATGGAGTTGCTGGAAAACGCTGTCGATGCGCTGAAAGCCGGACGCGAGCCGTCGCTGGAAGATCTCACCAGTCAGCAAACAGAAGTCGAGCTGCGGATGCCGTCGCTATTGCCCGATGATTTCATCCCTGACGTGAACACGCGTCTGTCGTTCTACAAACGTATTGCCAGCGCCAAAACGGAAAACGAACTGGAAGAGATCAAAGTCGAGCTTATCGATCGCTTCGGCCTGCTGCCGGATCCGGCGCGTACCCTGCTGGATATTGCCCGTCTGCGCCAGCAAGCGCAGAAACTGGGGATCAGGAAGCTGGAAGGTAATGAGAAAGGCGGCGTGATCGAATTTGCCGAGAAGAATCACGTTAATCCGGCCTGGTTGATTGGTTTGCTGCAAAAACAGCCGCAGCATTATCGCCTCGATGGTCCGACGCGCCTGAAGTTTATTCAGGATTTGAGTGAGCGGAAAACGCGTATCGAATGGGTACGCCAGTTTATGCGTGAACTGGAAGAGAACGCGATCGCTTAATGGTAAATCGGGGGCGTTTCTGCGCCCCCATCTGCAACATTTACAAATTCTTTGCACTTCCCTGCACTATCCGACACTGTCACCATCCATAATTCAGGCTTATCTGTTTATTACAATAACCTTATATTTATTATGGATTTTTGGTGATGATCAAAACGCGTTTTTCTCGCTGGCTAACGTTTTTTACGTTCGCCGCTGCCGTGGCGCTGGCGCTACCGGCAAAAGCCAACACCTGGCCGCTGCCGCCAGCGGGCAGTCGTCTGGTTGGCGAAAACAAATTTCATGTGGTGGAAAATGACGGTGGTTCTCTGGAAGCCATCGCCAAAAAATATAACGTCGGCTTTCTCGCTCTGTTACAGGCTAACCCCGGCGTTGATCCTTACGTACCGCGCGCGGGCAGCGTGTTAACGATCCCGTTGCAAACCCTACTTCCAGATGCGCCGCGCGAAGGCATTGTGATCAATATTGCGGAACTGCGTCTCTATTACTACCCGCCGGGTAAAAATTCGGTAACCGTGTATCCCATCGGCATTGGTCAGTTAGGTGGTGACACGCTGACGCCGACAATGGTGACCACCGTTTCAGACAAACGTGCAAACCCAACCTGGACGCCAACGGCAAACATCCGCGCCCGTTATAAAGCACAGGGAATTGAGTTGCCTGCGGTAGTTCCGGCTGGACCGGATAATCCAATGGGCCATCATGCGATTCGCCTGGCGGCCTATGGCGGCGTTTATTTGCTCCACGGTACGAACGCCGATTTCGGCATTGGCATGCGGGTAAGTTCTGGCTGTATTCGTCTGCGGGATGACGATATCAAAACACTCTTTAGCCAGGTCACCCCAGGCACCAAAGTGAATATCATCAACACTCCGATAAAAGTCTCTGCCGAACCAAACGGTGCGCGTCTGGTTGAAGTACATCAGCCGCTGTCAGAGAAGATTGATGACGATCCGCAGCTGCTGCCAATTACGCTGAATAGCGCAATGCAATCATTTAAAGATGCAGCACAAACTGACGCTGAAGTGATGCAACATGTGATGGATGTCCGTTCCGGGATGCCGGTGGATGTCCGCCGTCATCAAGTGAGCCCACAAACTCTGTAAAGCTCGGATAAAAAAATCCCCGCGACACGGCATGTCGCGGGGAAAAAAATCAGCAGTAGCAGGCATTAATGAGGGTTAATGCTTATTTATAAATTACTGCTGTTCCATGGAGGGTATTCGGACCGGTTACAGAAGTAATACGGAAAGATTTTGCGCCCATCTCATCCGCTTTTTGCGCCAGCTGCTCTTCCAGCGATCCCAGATTTGTCCCCGCGTTAGCACTGATAGTACCGACTTTTTGTTGGCCTTCTGGCGTTGACTGAACTTCGACAGCCGCAAAGCTGGCAAATGACATTGAGCTTAAAATCGCCGCAGCGATGAGGGTTTTTACGTTTTTCATAATAGTGGCCTTATGCAGATGAATGACGTCGCAAGCAATTACTTAACGATCGATAACTAAATGATAGATGTGATCTGGATCACATACAAGATATTTTTTATAACAATCATTAATTAATTTAAAAATCTTTAAATTTCAGTTAAATAGAAAGCAATTATTTTTATGGTTTGTGGACTGGTGAACGGAGGTGATTATTTTTATAATAACCTTTCATTCACAGTCACCAGGTACAACGGCATCATGGCAACTGACTCAACACAATGTGTAAAAAAAAGCCGCGGCCGCCCAAAAGTGTTCGACAGGGATGCCGCGCTTGATAAGGCCATGAAATTGTTCTGGCAGCACGGTTATGAAGCGACTTCTCTTGCGGACCTCGTCGAAGCGACCGGAGCCAAAGCGCCCACGCTATACGCGGAATTTACCAACAAAGAGGGGTTATTTCGCGCCGTACTCGACCGTTATATCGATCGTTTTGCCGCTAAGCATGAAGCACAGCTGTTTTGTGAAGAGAAAAGCGTGGAGTCTGCGCTGGCTGACTATTTTGCTGCCATCGCCAACTGCTTTACCAGCAAAGACACCCCGGCAGGCTGCTTCATGATCAACAACTGCACCACCCTCTCCCCGGATTCAGGAGATATCGCCAATACGCTGAAATCACGCCATGCGATGCAAGAGCGCACTTTGCAGCAGTTTTTATGTCAACGACAAGCGCGCGGGGAAATCCCGACCCACTGTGACGTGACGCATCTGGCAGAATTCCTTAATTGTATTATTCAGGGGATGTCGATCAGCGCACGCGAAGGTGCATCGCTGGAAAAACTGATGCAAATTGCCCGAACGACTTTGCGTTTATGGCCGGAACTGCTGAAATAAGTCGCAAAAAAAGCCCCTCAGCCTGAGCGAATGAGGGGCCAAATTGCAGAGTACAGCCTTGTTATACTTTGTTATTCAAAATCAGTTGCCCGTTGCTATCTAGCGGGATCTGCGTACCCGGATCGCGTTCCATGCGGATTTTGCCCTGCTGATCGCCAATCTTATAGGTCACATCATAACCGAGCATTTTTTCTGACTTGTCATACACCGTTTTACAACGCTGTTGCGTAGTCGTGTAAGTATCGCTTTCCTGGAGAGAGCCCTGGATCTGGTTACCGGCATATCCACCACCCAGCGCCCCCACAACAGTAGCGACATCTTTACCGCGACCACCACCAAACTGATGCCCTATCACGCCACCAGCAACAGCGCCGAGCACCGACCCGGTAATGCGATTTTCATCCTGCACCGGTCGACGATGGGTCACTGTGACGTTGCGACACTCCTGACGCGGTGTTTTAACCGTTTCCTTGATTGGGGTTGCAGAAACAACCTGAGCGTATTGCGGGCCACGTTCAAACACGTTCAGACTGGCCACTGCCGCTACGCCCAACGCAGCTGCGACACCAATCCCGATACCCGCCAACATTGATTTATTCACGGGAATACCTCCTTCTTTGCAGTTATGCCAATCATGCAAGCGAAGGAGAAAAGCAGCTATCAGACAGAAGATGAAAAGCGCGGGAATGGCTGGAAATACTTAGGGATTCGGAGGAGTCTGAAGGAATGCCTGATGCGACACTTAACGCGTCTTATCAGGCCTACCGCTCGTACCATTTGTCCAGGGCGGATAAGGCGTTTATGCCCCATCCGCCAGTACAAGCCGATTAATGCAACTTCAAACGTGGACGGATAACGCGGTTAATACTCCCCACCAGCATCATTAATCCGGTTTTAAAGTAACCATGCAGCGCAATCTGGTGCATTCGGTACAGCGAGATGTATACAAAGCGCGCAATTCGTCCTTCAATCATCATTGAGCCGCGTGTCAGGTTACCCATCAGGCTACCGACGGTGGAAAAGTTCGACAGCGATACCAGCGAACCGTGATCTTTATACTGATAATTTTTCAGCGGCTTACCGTTCATCTGCGCCAGAATGTTGTTCATTGCGCAGGTTGCCATCTGATGTGCGGCCTGAGCGCGCGGCGGAACAAAGCCCCCTTCCGGACGCGGGCATGACGCGCAGTCGCCAATAGCGTATATGTCTGGATCGCGAGTGGTTTGCAGCGTCGGTTCCACCACCAGCTGGTTGATACGGTTGGTTTCAAGACCACCGATATCTTTCAGGAAGTCTGGCGCTTTGATCCCGGCTGCCCACACCATCAGATCAGCCTCAATATATTCGCCATCTTTAGTGTGCAGGCCGCCTTCATCAGCACTGGTGACCATGGTTTGCGTCAGCACGCGAACGCCAAGTTTCGTTAACTCACTATGGGCCGCAGCAGAGATACGTGGCGGCAATGCAGGCAAAATACGTTCGCCCGCTTCTACCAGCGTTACGTTCAGGGCTTCGTTGGTCAGACCTTTATAACCGTAACTGTGCAGTTGCTTGACCGCGTTGTGCAATTCAGCGGAGAGTTCTACACCCGTCGCGCCGCCGCCGACAATCGCAATGTTTACTTTGCCATTCGCGCCCAGGTTGGCGGAGTATTTCAGGAACAGATTCAGCATCTCTTGGTGGAAGCGACGCGCCTGGTGCGGGTTATCGAGGAAAATGCAGTTCTCTTTGACACCTGGCGTATTGAAATCGTTAGAGGTGCTACCCAGCGCCATTACCAGGGTGTCATAGGCGATTTTACGTTCCGGAACCAGCAGTTCACCTTTCTCGTCGCGCAGTTCTGCAATAGTGATTGTTTTCGCTTCACGATCAATATCAATGACGGAACCCAGCTGGAACTGGAAACCATGATTGCGCGCATGGGCCAGATAGCTCAACGCATCGACGCCTTCATCAAGCGAGCCAGTCGCCACTTCGTGCAGCAGCGGTTTCCACAGGTGGCTGTGGTTACGATCGACCAGCGTGATTTTGGCTTTTTTCTTGCGTCCCAGCTTATGCCCCAGCTGTGTTGCCATTTCCAGCCCACCAGCACCGCCGCCGACAATCACAATTTTTTTCAATGGCGTAGTCAACGTGACCCCCTTAAATTTATTAACCAATTGTTAATTAATGGTTATTAACATAGCTCTTAATTAACAACAGGTTACAACAATGAAAATGTTCTTCACTATTGAGAATAACATGAATGGTGCATTGGTCATACCAAAATTGATGTTAATCAAGTTTTGTTGCTGAAAAGATAGGCGACTTTACCGGGCGAGATCAAAAAACAGAGCTTATTGTTTATTATTTGAGCGAATTTATGAGAGTGGTATAGCGTGAGGGGTGTATGGAGGACGTTTGGTAGGCCTGATAAAATGCGCATCAGGTACCGGCAAGGTTACCTGATGCGACGAGGGCATTTACCCGAGGGTTTTGAACGCTTTAATACGCTGTAAATGCGGGGAGATATTCTTGAATTTGTGCGTCTGCTCTTCGTCCCAGACAATCTCGTAATAATGATGCAGCTCTTCAGATGTCCGCTGGCTGTTAAGCGCTTCATCATTACGCGACAAAATCACCAGGCAACGATCGCGATTCTTTTCGCGGAAGTTGGTCACACACTTAGTGGCAATATCGGCATACTCTTCCGGGCGATCAATCTTGCCTTCCATGTTCTCATAAGGGAACAAATTAGGGTTGAAGATCACCTGGCGGATATCGCAAAGAAAACCAATCCGTTCCGCCCAGTATCCGCCCAGACCAACGCCGCAAATCAGCGGACGCTCGTCGACGTTCAGTTGCAACATTTTGTCCACTTCTTTGAGCAGATGCTGCATATCATGTTTCGGATGCCGCGTACTGTAGCTTATCAAGCGTACATCCGGGTCAATAAACTGCAATTGTAAGACTTTCTCGTGGTTACCCGGACTGTTAGAGTCAAAACCGTGTAAATAGATAATCATCGCTTCCTCACATAAGCCAGGGTTAGTGACCTGCTTTCTCTTCCTGCCAGCGTTCATGTAACTGATTCAGACGGGCGCTGATCGCTTTCCAGCGAGCCGAGTCCATCAGTTCCTGTCGCGAAAATGAACCTTTATGATACAAACGTGTAACACGTTCTGCCTTGATCGGTGACAGATTATCTAACACGCTGACGGCCCCTTTACGATTATTGCAGACCAGGATCATATCGCAACCCGCGTCCAGTGATGCCTGCCCGCGTTCGGCATAACTGCCCATAATCGCGGCTCCTTCCATCGATAAATCGTCAGAGAAAATCACGCCATCAAAACCCAGTTCCTGACGCAAAACGGTTTTCAGCCAATAGGGAGAACCGCTCGCCGGACGCGGATCGACATCACTGTAGATCACATGCGCAGGCATAATGGCGTCGAGTTTATTTTCGCGGATTAAGGAACTGAAGACCGACATATCTTTAGCGCGAATCTCCGCTTGCGGACGTGGGTCGCACGGTGTTTCTTTGTGTGAGTCTGCCGTTACTGCACCGTGTCCTGGAAAGTGTTTCCCGGTCGTTTTCATTCCGGCTTCATGCATACCATCAATAAACCGGCTGGCAATTGCCAGGGCTTTTTCGGGATCGGAATGATAAGAACGCTCGCCAATCGCCGCGCTGATATGCCCGACGTCCAGCACTGGCGCAAAGCTGATATCAATATCCATAGCAATCATTTCGCTGGCCATCAACCAACCTGCCTCTCGCGCCAGTTTTCCGCCTTCTTCCATTCCCAACAGCGCAGCAAATGATTGTGCCGCTGGCAAGCGGGTAAAACCTTCACGAAAACGCTGCACGCGTCCACCTTCCTGATCAACCGCCACCACCAGATGATTGCGCGAAGCTGCGCGGATCTGGCGCACCAGTTCACGTAACTGGGCAGGATCATGATAGTTACGCGTAAAGAGAATCAGCCCTCCCACCAGCGGATGCGCCAGTATTTCACGCTCTTCCGCGTCCAGTTCGTAACCTTCGACATCCAACATTACTGGACCCACACTGCTCTCCTTATTGTTTTATTAATAGCTGCCGCCAGGTGTCATCGGCCAGCCTGATAAATTGTTGATCGCCGGTTTGTCGCCAGCGGTACTCAAACCACCCTGCTTTGAGCATCAGCAGCCAGGGAAACCATCGCCTGACCTGACGCCATAATTGCGCCGGATAAATCTTCGCGCGAGTGGCATAGTCATTGACCAATTGCCGGTGCTGGTCAGTATTTTCCACCCACACCGCCGCCAGTTCCAGCGCGATATCACCATCTCCGGCATACTCCCAGTCGATGAGTTTTAACCCTGACGCGCTATGCACTAAATTTCCGGCGTGGACATCCATATGCAATGGACTTAAGCGTAAAGGCCGTGGTTCCCGCGCTTTGCGCAGACGTTTTAACCTTCGCAGCCAACCCACTGTCCGCCGCGCCGGATCGCTTTGCTGCCAGTACAGTTCCAGTAACGGCAACAGCGTTATTCGCCAGCCAAAACGCGGTTGTTGATGTAGATAATACAGCAAGCCTGCCAGTTCGTTGGTATCCGGCAAATACGTTTTTACCTCGCCGGGCAGATAGTCGACCACCATCCAGTCACGGAGATATAAATGCGGCTTCGGTGCAATGCATGCGGGTAGTTGTGATAAAGCCCGATACTGGCGCAAGAACGCGAACCGCGGCGCATCAGGATCGTGCGGCTGACGCACAACAAAACGCTGGCCCTGATGTTCAATGAGAAAACTCCCGCCACTAAGCCCACTATTAAACGTCGTGACGGGATGAAACTGCGGGAAAAAGCGCGACAGCAATTCGTCGCGCGTGATGGGATTATTGCTGCGAAACGGCACCTTTACCTGACCAGATAATTTCGCCCGTCTGCACCAGCATCAGCTGCATTTGAAGGGTCGGAGCGTTAACGTTGCCAGAGGCGCTGGAGTACAGCACGTAATGAGCGCCGACATTGCGGGCAATGCCTATGGCTTTACTACGGGTGCCTAAACTGTCCTGCGGCGACAAACCTAACTGTTGCTTTGCCATCGACAGCTGCTGGGCGGAAACCAGGGTAAATTTACCGTTATTAGCCAGCGCATTTCGCAGCGTTTCGGTCGCTTCTGCGGCATTCAGCGAACCGTTAGTACGGTTGTTAACGCTATCAACCAGCAGGACGCTACCCGCAGTCACGCCGTCAGCCCCAAGCATCTTACTGACCATCGGCTGCATTGCGCCATTCCAATCATAATGGCGAATATGCGGCGCAGGCGGTGCAGTTTGATCTTCGTGCTCAATTGGGCCTGGCTGCTGCGGGATTGTCGGCACCGATGGCACTGTGGGGACAGGCTGTTGCGGCTCGGCTGGTTGTTCCGGCGCTGGTTTCACTTCTTCTACCGGCGCAGATTCACGTTGCCCCACACACCCGGCAAGAAACATCGCCAGCGCGGTAATCAAGGCGTAGCGACTCATTTTTGTCATCAAGATTCACCCCTTACAAATATAGATAAAGTCTGACTTTGTGCGCCCCCAGAAAATTGGCGCTGCCGTACAGCGTTACCGCCGAATGTGCGGGAAGGGTAACGCTGCGTGGCCTTTCCAGAGGATGCATCTCCAGCCCTCTGGCGTCATACCAGTAAAAACGATAATGAACGGTAACGGGTTCTTGCCTTTCGTTATAAAGCGTTGAGGATGCTGAAGGTTGAATATCAGACGTCGAAAGGACGGGCTTTTCTGCACTGATGCCCGCAGCCAATAAAGATGACTCCATCACCAGCGATTGCTCATCATTCACCGGAATTTCCGGATGTGAACGACAGCCCACCAGCACTAACAACGCCAGAGACACCAGCCCAAAGCATCCTTTTCTCATTGTTACAGACCTTTATGCGCCAGCATTGGTCCCAGCGGACGGCCACCCAACAAGTGCATATGGATGTGGTAAACCTCTTGTCCGCCATGGCGGTTGGTGTTCATGATCAGACGATAGCCATCTTCGGCAATACCTTCTTGCTCAGCAATTTTTGCCGCTACGGTGATCATGCGTCCCAGCGCCTGCTCATGCTCAGCTGACACGTCGTTCACAGTCGGAATGAGGATATTCGGAATGATCAGAATATGCGTTGGCGCTTGCGGCGAAATATCGCGAAACGCCGTTACCAGATCATCCTGGTAGACGATATCGGAGGGGATCTCACGACGAATAATTTTGCTGAATATAGTTTCTTCTGCCACGACATTTTCCTTTTTCAAATAGCCATGCGTTGCGCCATGCTACGCCGCGCCACACTGCGAGTATAGAGTATGGTCGAGTTAAACCTGCTCTTTCAACCTTAACTCACGATTTCTTAAGCAAAAAATCGTTTTGCTGCCGTATATATCGCCATTATTCCCATTTCTGCCTGCGAATGCGCTGAAAAGACATTCTCTGTTTGGTTTACACGTCAAATATGAATGCGTATATTTCTCATTTGCATTTACATGCAAAATTATTCGCACACTAAATATAACCGCTCATCACCCTCCTCCGGCATGAGCCTGACGACAACATAAACCAAGAGATTTCAGATGCTTTCAACACAATTTAACAGGGATAATCAATATCAAACCACCTCCAAACCGTCACTGCTTGCCGCCTGCATAGCACTGGCACTCTTACCTTCCGCCGCTTTTGCTGCACCAGCCACTGAAGAAACGGTGATTGTTGAGGGTTCAGCCACTACTCCAGTTGATGACGAAAATGATTACAGCGTAACGTCTACCTCTGCGGGTACCAAAATGCAGATGACTCAACGTGATATTCCTCAGTCGGTCACTATTGTTAGTCAGCAGCGGATGGAAGATCAGCAGTTACAAACGCTGGGCGAAGTGATGGAAAACACGCTGGGGATCAGCAAAAGCCAAGCGGATTCCGATCGTGCTCTTTATTATTCCCGCGGATTCCAGATCGATAACTATATGGTTGATGGTATCCCCACCTATTTTGAATCGCGCTGGAATCTGGGCGACGCACTTTCTGATATGGCACTGTTTGAACGCGTAGAAGTAGTGCGTGGCGCGACAGGACTCATGACCGGGACGGGTAATCCATCTGCGGCAATTAATATGGTTCGAAAACACGCGACCAGTCGTGAATTTAAAGGCGATGTCTCGGCGGAATACGGTAGCTGGAACAAAGAACGGTATGTGGCGGATTTACAAAGCCCACTCACCGAAGATGGTAAAATCCGCGCACGAATTGTCGGCGGCTACCAGAATAACGACTCATGGCTGGACCGCTACAACAGTGAAAAGACCTTCTTCTCCGGCATTGTCGATGCTGATTTAGGCGATCTTACGACGCTTTCAGCCGGTTACGAATATCAGCGCATTGATGTTAATAGCCCAACCTGGGGCGGTTTACCGCGCTGGAATACTGATGGCAGCAGCAACAGTTACGATCGCGCACGCAGTACCGCACCTGACTGGGCGTATAACGATAAAGAGATCAACAAGGTCTTTATGACCCTCAAGCAGCGGTTTGCTGATACCTGGCAAGCGACACTGAATGCCACCCACTCCGAAGTCGAATTTGACAGTAAAATGATGTATGTCGATGCCTATGTAAACAAAGCGGATGGTATGCTGGTTGGGCCATACAGTAATTATGGACCTGGCTTTGATTATGTCGGCGGTACCGGTTGGAACAGCGGCAAACGTAAAGTTGATGCGCTGGATTTGTTTGCTGACGGTAGTTATGAATTGTTTGGTCGTCAGCACAATCTAATGTTTGGTGGCAGTTACAGCAAACAAAACAATCGTTACTTCAGTTCATGGGCCTACATCTTCCCGGATGAAATTGGCAGTTTCTACAACTTTAATGGCAATTTCCCACAAACCGACTGGTCACCACAGAGCCTGGCGCAGGACGATACCACACATATGAAATCGTTATATGCTGCCACTCGTGTCACCCTTGCCGATCCGCTGCATCTGATCCTCGGCGCACGTTATACCAACTGGCGGGTTGATACGCTGACTTACAGCATGGAGAAAAACCACACCACGCCTTACGCTGGTCTGGTGTTTGACATCAATGACAACTGGTCGACCTACGCCAGCTATACCTCTATTTTCCAGCCGCAAAATGATCGTGACAGTTCAGGCAAATATCTGGCTCCAATCACCGGTAACAACTACGAGCTGGGTCTGAAATCGGACTGGATGAATAGCCGTCTGACCACCACGTTAGCCATCTTCCGTATTGAGCAGGATAATGTCGCTCAGTCCACCGGTACACCTATCCCCGGCAGCAACGGCGAAACCGCCTATAAAGCGGTGGATGGGACAGTCAGTAAAGGTGTGGAATTTGAACTCAACGGCGCAATTACCGACAACTGGCAGCTGACGTTTGGCGCAACGCGCTATATTGCAGAGGATAACGAAGGAAACGCCGTTAATCCTAATCTGCCACGCACCACGGTTAAAATGTTCACCAGCTACCGGTTGCCTGTCATGCCAGAGTTGACGGTCGGCGGTGGTGTTAACTGGCAAAATCGCGTGTATACCGACACCGTGACACCGTATGGCACCTTCCGCGCCGAGCAAGGTAGCTACGCGCTGGTGGATCTCTTCACCCGCTACCAGGTGACGAAAAACTTCTCGTTACAGGGGAATGTCAATAACCTGTTCGACAAAACCTACGATACCAACGTGGAAGGTTCTATTGTCTACGGCGCACCGCGTAATTTCAGCATTACCGGCACGTATCAATTCTGAATAACACCTGTAAAAAAGGCAGCCATCTGGCTGCCTTAGTCTCCCCAACGTCTTACGGATTAGTGGTTACGGATGTACTCATCCATCTCGGTTTTCAGGTTATCGGATTTAGTACCGAAAATCGCCTGAACACCAGAACCAGCAACCACTACGCCCGCTGCGCCCAGTTTCTTCAGGCCAGCCTGATCCACTTTAGACACATCAGCAACGCTGACGCGCAGACGGGTAATACATGCGTCGAGGTTAGTAATGTTTTCTTTACCACCAAATGCAGCAACCAGAGCCGGTGCCATTTCGCTGGTACCTGTCGCTTTTGCGTCTTCAGTCGCGTCTTCACGACCCGGCGTTTTCAGATCCAGTGCTTTAATCAGCACGCGGAAGATGGTGTAGTAAACAATGGCATAACCGATACCGACGATCGGGAACAGCCACAGTTTGCTGCTGTTACCAGACAGAACGATGAAGTCGATCAGACCGTGCGAGAACGACGTACCGTCACGCATCCCCAGAAGAATACAGATTGGGAATGCCAGGCCTGCCAGAATCGCGTGGATGATGTACAGGATCGGCGCAACGAACATGAAGGAGAACTCGATCGGCTCGGTGATACCGGTCAGGAACGAGGTCAGCGCCGCGGAGATCATAATACCGCCCACTTTCGCGCGGTTTTCTGGTTTAGCAGAGTGCCAGATAGCAATTGCGGCAGCTGGCAGACCGTACATTTTGAACAGGAAGCCACCAGACAGTTTACCCGCAGTCGGGTCACCCGCCATATAACGCGGAATGTCGCCGTGGAAAACCTGACCTGCTGCGTTGGTGTATTCACCAATCTGCATCTGGAAAGGTACGTTCCAGATGTGGTGCAGACCAAACGGTACCAGGCAACGTTCGATGAAACCGTAAATGCCAAACGCAACTACCGGGTTCTGGTAAGCAGCCCACTGAGAGAAGGTCTGGATTGCAGAACCAATCGGCGGCCAAATGAAGGACAGCACAACGCCAGTAAAGATGGCAGCCAGGCCTGAAATGATCGGCACAAAGCGTTTACCGGCAAAGAAGCCAAGATACTCAGGCAGCTTAATACGGTAGAAACGGTTAAACATGTACGCTGCGATCGCACCGGAGATAATCCCCCCGAGTACGCCAGTATCCGCCAGGTGTTTAGAGGCGATTTCTTCAGCAGGTAAATGCAGTACCAGTGGCGCAACCACGGCCATGGTTTTAACCATGATGCCATAGGCAACAACTGCGGCCAGCGCGGATACGCCATCGTTATTGGTAAAGCCGAGGGCGACACCGATCGCAAAAATCAGTGGCATGTTTGCAAAGACGGAACCGCCTGCTTCTGCCATAACATGCGATACAACGGCGGGCAGCCAGCTGAAATTCGCGGAACCGACGCCCAGCAGAATACCTGCGATAGGCAGTACGGATACCGGCAGCATCAGCGATTTACCGACCTTTTGCAGGTTAGCAAATGCATTCTTAAACATAATTGAGAGTGCTCCTGAGTATGGGTGCTTTTTTTACGTTCTCACGCGTGGCAAGGGGGGAGTGCCTCGCCGTGTACAGGGCATCTAAGCGCCCTTTATTTATTACACAGAGTAAAATAATTCAGTGCCGATTTGTTTGACGGCTATCACGTTTCAACTTCAGATCATTGGAGAAGTTGCACATTTTGACAAAACATATGTCACAATATTTCAAACGTGGTTATTCACCGCCCGATTTTCGGCGGTGAACTTTACTCGTTTTAGCCATTAATTACGAGCTTTAAAAAAACTCATTCAACGGATGGATTGAAGGCGGGAAGCGTCGATGTGAAACAGACGGGCGAAGTTATCGGTGGTTACCTGCGCCAGTTCTTCAACGGCAACACCTTTCAACACAGCCATGTATTCTGCAACGTCACGAACCATCGCAGGTTGATTCTCTTTTCCTCGATGCGGTACCGGCGCAAGGTAAGGTGAGTCAGTTTCCACCAGTAACCGATCCAGGGGGACATAACGCGCAGCATCGCGCAGTTGCTCCGCATTACGGAAGGTCACAATGCCGGAAAAGGAGATGTAAAATCCGAGATCCAGTAATTTGCCCGCCGTTTCTCTGTCCTCTGTAAAACAGTGTAGTACGCCACCGCAATCCGTCACTTTTTCTTCGCGCAGAATTGCCAGCGTATCGGCGCGGGCGTCACGGGTGTGGACGATAACCGGCTTGTTCAGTTCACGACCAATCTGGATATGATGGATGAAGGACTCTTGCTGACGTACTTTAGTTTCCGGCGTGTAATAATAATCCAGCCCGGTTTCACCCAGCGCAACAACGCCCTCTTCTGCCGCCAGACGGCGTAAATCTTCTACATCGTAGGGATCATTCTGGTTGAGTGGATGCACGCCACAAGAAAATACGACGTTGTCACGTTCGCCTACCAGATCCCGCATGTGTAAATAACCTGGTAATGTTGTGGCGACTGCCAGACAAAATTTCACATCGCGTGCGGCAGCTTTCGCCAGAACGTCATCCACGTCCTTATGCAAAGATTCATAATCCAGACCATCGAGATGGCAGTGTGAGTCGACTAAAAACATGATGTCTCTCTTAAAGATGAGGAACCGGTAGCACAACGCCCGGTTGCAGGTAATGCTCAATACGCAGTAAAAGATCGGTGATGAGAAGCTCGCGGTTAATACCTGTGACAGACATTAACTGTTCACGAATGTGGCAAACATCCCCCAGTATAGCCTGCAGACGCGAGGGAGAAAGATGGTTTGCCAGTTCGACGACCAGGCCCGGCACATCAACATTGGTAACCTGCGCAGCGCCATGATGGCGTTTTAGCGCATCCATCAGCAACGTTGCCAGCCAGTGTAAACGCGCCGGAGCTTGTTCATGATTAAGGGCTGCTAGCAGCGAATACCAGTCGCCCGATTGCACGCTATATGCCAGCGCCTGACACAATGTTTCACGAGCCTGCCAGATATCTCCCTGAAACAACGCCAGTGCCGCACCAGGCGAACCGGCGCTTAAGCGCAATGCGGCAAGTAATGCATCCTGTGACATTGTCACTTCGCGTGAAAGCCAGGTCACGGCGTACTGTTCCGGTGGCGGCGCAAGGTAATGTAACCGACAACGACTACGTAATGTTGCCAGTAAACGTTCTGGCTCGCGGGTAGCAAGGAAAAACCACGTTTCTGCTGGTGGCTCTTCAAGCGTTTTCAGCAATGCGTTAGCCGCGGCGTCGGTTAGTAAGGCAGCATCGGTTACCCAGACAACTTTCGCACCACCTAAGCGTGCGTGCTCATTCAGCTTTTCGGTGACCTCACGTACCGCATCAATGCCCAGCGTATTTTTCCCTTTTTCGGGAGCCAGGGTGTAGTAATCGGGATGCGTGCCAGCCTGCATCAACTGACATCCACGACAGTGACCGCAACTTTTGTGGCCCTGCGGTTGTTGGCAGAGTAAATAACGGCTCAGGGCGTAGATTAAAGCATCATCGCCCATGCCCGGTAACGCCTGAATGAGCAGCGCATGGTGACCTCTTCCGGCCTGATAGCTGGCTACCAGTTTTTCGAAATCAGGTCGTAACCATGGATACCATCTCATGCGTCCAACTCCTTCACCCAGTTGGTCACGGTAGTGCGGATTGCATCCATCACAGCCTCCAGCGGCTGGGTGGCATCAATGGTATGAATGCTTTTATCTTGTGCTGCCAGTTCCAGATAGCGGGCGCGGGTGCGATTAAAAAAATCGAAAGACTCTTGCTCAATACGATCCAGCTCGCCGCGTGCACGCGCGCGTTTTAAGCCAACTTCCGGGGTAACATCGAGATAGAGCGTTAAGTCGGGGCGAAAATCCCCAAGAACAGCATCACGCAGTGTTGCCAGCATATGTTGGTCAATACCACGTCCGCCGCCCTGATACGCCTGAGTGGAGAGATCGTGGCGATCGCCAATCACCCAGGTGCCGTTAGCCAGCGCAGGTTTGATGACCGTTTCTACCAGTTGAACGCGCGCGGCATAAAACATCAGAACTTCGGCTTTATCGGTAATGACTTCATCGCCTACCGATTTGATATCCAGCACCAGGCTTCTTAACTTTTCGGCAAGTTGCGTACCGCCAGGTTCCCGAGTGAAAACCATGTCGCGGATACCCAGTTGCTCGAGCGTCTCAACCACCACGTTACGCGCGGTAGTTTTGCCTGCGCCTTCCAGCCCCTCAATGACGATATACTTACTGCGCATTTTTTTCCTTAAGCACTTTCAGATAATCCTGCACAGACTTGTTATGACTGGCAAGATTGGTATTAAACGTGTGACCACCTTTACCATCGGCCACAAAATAGAGATACGGCGTTTTTGCCGGATGCGCAGCAGCCTTCAGCGAATCCGCCCCCGGCGTCGCTATCGCACCTGGCGGCAAACCGGTAATGGTATAGGTGTTATACGCTGTCGGCGTTTCCAGGTCTGCACGAGAAAGTTTGCCATTATAACGCTCTCCCATCCCGTAAATCACGGTTGGGTCGGTCTGCAGGCGCATACCAATGCGTAAACGGTTGATAAATACCGAGGCAACCTGATCGCGTTCGCTGGAAACGGCGGTTTCTTTTTCGATAATTGATGCCATCGTCACCAACTGGTTTTTATCTTTATAAGGCAGACCGTCCGCACGCCCTTCCCAGGCGCTATCGACCGCTTTCACCATTTTCTTGTGCGCTCGCTTGAGTAACGCGACATCGGTGGTATTGGCGGTATACATCCAGGTGTCTGGCCAGAACCAACCTTCAATCCACTCCGGGTTTTCCAGTTCAAGTGCCTGCGCTACGGTGGCGTACTTATCGTCGCTCAGCGTGTGCTTGATATAGGGGGCCTCACGCAATTGCTTGAGGTAATCGCTCAGACGCATCCCTTCTACCAGTCGCAGAGGGAACTGTGCTTCTTTACCGCTTTCCAGCAATTTCAGCATCTCGCGCACGGTCATCTGCGGTGTAAAGCGGTAAGTCCCGGCTTTAAAGTGAGAAAGATCCGGTTCGATACGCAGCAGCCATTGGAAAACCCGTGGGCGATTGATGATCTTATCGGCATAAAGCTGTTCACCGAGCGCCAGACGTCCGGTCCCTGGCTTCAGGGTAAATATCGTCTCTTCTTTGATAAGTAATTTGCTGTCGGCAAGATGGCGAACCTTCCAGACGCCCACACCAGCGGCGATACCCAGTACCACCAGCAATAACAAGATAATCAATAACACTTTTTTCATGACTAATTCGGGCGCTCACAAAGTGGGGCTAAATATTCATATAACGTTGCTGACGAAAAGGAGACATCGCCACAGGCACGTACGGGCATCACTGGCATTAACGCATTACAAATAACCATCTCATCTGCCTGCAACGCCTCCTCCAGCGAGGCTTGCACTTCGACAAGCTGATAAGAGGATTGTGCCAGCAAACGGATACAGAATTGTCGCATAATGCCGTTAACACCTGCCTGATCCAGTCGCGGCGTATAAACTACGTTGCCCTTCCGCCAGAACAAATTAGCCGCACAGCATTCCGTAACCCACCCTTCGCTGTCAAGGACCAGCGCCTCATCAGCGTTTGTCTGCTCAAGATGAGAGCGGATCAATACTTGCTCAAGCCGATTAAGATGTTTAATACCTGCAAGATGAGGATTGCGCCCCAGCCGCACCGGGCTTAGCGCCAACGTCATCCCCTCGTTACGCAAACGGTCGTAATGTGCGGGATAAACCGTAACGGAGAGAATCCGCGTTGCCGGTCCGCTGTTCAATGTGCTGTATCCTCGCCCGCCACTACCGCGACTGATCACCACTTTCAGCACACCATTTTGCTGTTCTGCTGCCAGCGTTTTCATCTCTAGTTCAAGCTGAGGCCAGAAGTCACAGGAAATCATCAACCGCTGACAAGCATCCTGTAGTCGCTGGATATGCGCCGATAACAAACTGACTTTACCGTCGATAACTCTGGCGGTGGTAAAACAACCATCACCAAACTGCGTTGCCCGATCGCTTACTGCCAGCGATTCCTGCTTATGACCGTTAATTAAGAACATACCGGCTCCTTATCAGAGAATTGTTAGTGTGGCAGCATGTTCACTACGGAACAAGTCGGAATAAAAGCTAATAAATATCCTCCGGCATAGCCGGAGGTTTTTCAAATGCGCCTATAAGGCTCTCTTACCAGCCGCGCCCTAACAGGCGCACACGATCTGACATTTGCATCCAACTTCGT
>NZ_JBJQLL010000028.1:0-43261 GCF_046486405.1 Escherichia sp. WS338
TCAGCGCTCTATCAGTCAGTTCATGAAAGAAATGGAATAACCTGTTCAATGACGGATGGTTATGACTGCTACCAGAACGCACTGGCTGAGCGAATAAACGGTATCCTGAAAAATGAGTTTTTACTCTCGCGTCCTGCAGACCTGGCGCAGGCCCGGGAAATGGTCAAAGAGTCCGTGGCAATTTATAACCATGAGCGGCCACATCTGGCTCTGAAATACAAAACACCCGATGACGTTCATCAGGCGTTTTACAGACAGAAAAGTGTCAACGTATATCAGGACTAGTCATGTAGCCTATGAGGATGAGAACCTCCGGGGGCGGGGAGGTTCGACTCGACGTAGGCCTGATAAGACGCGCCAGCGTCGCATCAGGCAAATGTACCGGCCCATTGTCGGATTCGGCGCGACCGCCTTATCCGATCTACACACCACACATTTCCCTGCCAAATTTGCGCCCCATATCTCACTATCCATTAACGGATTTGTGACAGAAACCATTGTCTTTTTTTATATTTGCTTAAATCTTTTTTTGCGTTACTTATGGCTGGCGCTGGCATTTTCCGCTGTGCGTTTTAGCGTTCATGGTATTAATCGCTCAGATATCCACCTTTACCTCAGATTTTTTTCATTAAATGCATAAAACTTAATCACCAAATGTTGCTAAATATTAAGCTGATTGTTCTGGTTGTGTTGGCGTAGCACAAATTTCTCTGCTGCAAATAGCTGTTTGAAGTTTTTTTAATCTTTGTTTGTGGATTCTCACCGTTGGTGTAAATCCCGGTTGGCTGTATTGACGTTTTCACATTCTGTTGACAGATTGTAGGTCACGAGGGGCATTTTATGGAGGATCCGCACTGTTACACTGATGTTAATTAGTACGGCATCCCCACCTCATAACGTTGACCCGACCGGGCAAAAAACAAAAAAGGTCAGGCAGCGACAACCCACTGCAAAGGGTTAAAACAACAAACATCACAATTGGAGCAGAATAATGCGTATTTCCTTGAAAAAGTCAGGGATGCTGAAGCTTGGTCTCAGCCTGGTGGCTATGACCGTCGCAGCAAGTGTTCAGGCTAAAACTCTGGTTTATTGCTCAGAAGGATCTCCGGAAGGGTTTAACCCGCAGCTGTTTACCTCCGGCACCACCTATGACGCCTCTTCCGTACCGCTTTATAACCGTCTGGTTGAATTTAAAATCGGCACCACTGAAGTGATCCCGGGCCTCGCTGAAAAGTGGGAAGTCAGCGAAGACGGTAAAACCTATACCTTCCATCTGCGTAAAGGTGTGAAGTGGCACGACAATAAAGAATTCAAACCGACGCGCGAACTGAATGCCGATGACGTAGTGTTCTCGTTCGATCGTCAGAAAAACGCGCAAAACCCGTACCATAAAGTTTCTGGCGGTAGCTACGAATACTTTGAAGGCATGGGCTTGCCGGAGCTGATCAGCGAAGTGAAAAAGGTGGACGACAACACCGTTCAGTTTGTGCTGACTCGACCGGAAGCGCCGTTCCTCGCTGACCTGGCAATGGACTTCGCCTCTATTCTGTCAAAAGAATATGCTGACGCGATGATGAAAGCCGGTACACCGGAAAAACTGGACCTCAACCCAATCGGCACCGGTCCGTTCCAGTTACAGCAGTACCAAAAAGATTCCCGTATCCGCTACAAAGCGTTTGATGGCTACTGGGGCACCAAACCGCAGATCGATACGCTGGTTTTCTCTATTACCCCTGATGCTTCCGTGCGTTACGCGAAATTGCAGAAGAATGAATGCCAGGTGATGCCGTACCCGAACCCGGCAGATATCGCTCGCATGAAGCAGGATAAATCCATCAATCTGATGGAAATGCCGGGGCTTAACGTCGGCTATCTTTCATATAACGTGCAGAAAAAACCACTTGATGACGTGAAAGTTCGCCAGGCTCTGACCTACGCGGTGAACAAAGACGCGATCATCAAAGCGGTTTATCAGGGCGCGGGCGTGGCAGCGAAAAACCTGATCCCGCCAACCATGTGGGGCTATAACGACGACGTTCAGGACTACACCTACGATCCCGAAAAAGCGAAAGCCTTGCTGAAAGAAGCGGGCCTGGAAAAAGGCTTCTCCATCGACCTGTGGGCAATGCCGGTACAACGTCCGTATAACCCGAATGCTCGCCGCATGGCAGAGATGATTCAGGCAGACTGGGCGAAAGTGGGCGTGCAGGCCAAAATTGTCACCTACGAATGGGGTGAGTATCTCAAGCGTGCGAAAGATGGCGAGCATCAGACGGTAATGATGGGCTGGACTGGCGACAACGGGGATCCGGATAACTTCTTCGCCACCCTGTTCAGCTGCGCCGCCTCTGAACAAGGCTCCAACTACTCAAAATGGTGCTACAAACCGTTTGAAGATCTGATTCAACCGGCGCGTGCCACCGACGACCATAACAAACGTGTTGAACTGTACAAACAAGCGCAGGTGGTGATGCACGATCAGGCTCCGGCACTGATCATCGCTCACTCCACCGTATTTGAACCGGTACGCAAAGAAGTTAAAGGCTATGTGGTTGATCCATTAGGCAAACATCACTTCGAAAACGTCTCTATCGAATAATTAAAAGCCATACAAGACTGATGGCAAAGGCAAAACTGCCTGATGCGCTCCGCTTATCAGGCCTACGAAAATTCTGCAATGTATTGAATTTGCACGATTTTGTAGGCCGGATAAGGCGTTAACGCCGCATCCGGCATAAACAAAGCGCACTTTGTCAACAATCTGCATACCCGGTGGCGCTGTGCCTCTGCGTGCAGCGCCATCCGGCAGCAATACTTCATTCCCTGTTCCACAAGGGCGGGAATTGATTTGTGAGCAATACAGACACGCAGTTCCAGGCTGCGGGTCATTATAGAGAATCCGGGTTATGTTGCAGTTTATTCTCCGACGTTTGGGACTCGTCATCCCCACGTTTATCGGTATTACCCTTCTCACATTTGCCTTTGTCCACATGATCCCGGGCGATCCGGTGATGATCATGGCGGGCGAACGTGGGATCTCCCCAGAGCGTCACGCGCAATTGCTGGCTGAACTCGGCTTAGATAAACCGATGTGGCAGCAGTATCTCCATTACATTTGGGGCGTAATGCACGGTGATTTAGGCATTTCGATGAAAAGCCGAATTCCGGTATGGGAAGAGTTCGTGCCGCGCTTTCAGGCCACGCTGGAACTTGGCGTCTGCGCGATGATTTTTGCGACCGCAGTCGGGATTCCGGTTGGTGTGCTGGCTGCGGTTAAACGTGGTTCCATTTTCGATCACACAGCGGTTGGCCTGGCGCTGACCGGCTACTCGATGCCAATTTTCTGGTGGGGCATGATGCTGATCATGCTGGTTTCGGTGCACTGGAACCTGACGCCCGTCTCCGGTCGCGTGAGCGACATGGTGTTCCTCGATGATTCCAATCCGTTAACCGGTTTTATGCTGATCGACACCGCCATCTGGGGTGAAGACGGTAACTTTATCGATGCCGTCGCCCATATGATCTTGCCCGCCATTGTGCTGGGTACTATCCCGCTGGCGGTCATTGTGCGTATGACACGCTCCTCGATGCTGGAAGTGCTGGGTGAAGATTACATCCGCACCGCGCGCGCCAAAGGGTTGACCCGCCTTAGGGTGATTATCGTCCATGCGCTGCGTAACGCGATGCTGCCGGTGGTGACCGTTATCGGCCTGCAGGTGGGAACGTTGCTGGCGGGGGCGATTCTGACCGAAACCATCTTCTCGTGGCCCGGTCTGGGGCGCTGGTTGATTGACGCACTGCAACGCCGCGACTATCCGGTAGTGCAGGGCGGCGTATTGCTGGTGGCGACGATGATTATCCTCGTCAACTTGCTGGTCGATCTGCTGTACGGCGTGGTGAACCCGCGTATTCGTCATAAGAAGTAAGGGGACATCATGTCACAGGTTACTGAAAATAAAGTGATTAGCGCACCGGTGCCGATGACCCCGTTACAGGAGTTCTGGCACTATTTTAAACGCAACAAAGGCGCGGTCGTCGGGCTGGTTTACGTCGTCATCGTGCTGTTTATCGCGATCTTTGCCAACTGGATTGCACCCTATAACCCGGCGGAACAGTTCCGCGATGCACTGCTCGCCCCGCCAGCCTGGCAGGAAGGCGGCAGCATGGCGCACTTGCTGGGCACCGATGACGTAGGCCGTGATGTGCTGTCGCGTCTGATGTACGGTGCGCGATTGTCACTGCTGGTTGGCTGTCTGGTAGTTGTGTTATCGCTGATTATGGGCGTTATTCTCGGCCTGATCGCCGGTTACTTCGGCGGCCTGGTCGATAACATCATCATGCGCGTGGTCGATATCATGCTGGCGCTGCCAAGTCTGCTGTTGGCACTGGTGCTGGTGGCGATTTTCGGCCCGTCGATTGGTAACGCAGCGCTGGCGCTGACCTTCGTTGCCTTGCCGCACTATGTGCGCTTAACACGCGCCGCCGTGCTGGTGGAAGTTAACCGCGATTACGTTACCGCGTCTCGCGTGGCAGGTGCCGGGGCAATGCGCCAGATGTTTATTAACATCTTCCCGAACTGCCTTGCGCCGCTGATTGTTCAGGCGTCGCTCGGTTTCTCTAACGCCATTCTCGATATGGCTGCTCTTGGTTTCCTCGGCATGGGGGCGCAGCCGCCAACGCCGGAGTGGGGCACCATGCTCTCCGACGTGTTGCAGTTCGCGCAAAGCGCCTGGTGGGTCGTGACCTTCCCGGGTCTGGCGATCCTGCTGACGGTGCTGGCATTTAACCTGATGGGTGACGGTCTGCGTGACGCGCTCGATCCCAAACTGAAGCAGTAAGAGGTTCGAGATGGCGTTATTAAATGTAGATAAATTATCGGTGCATTTCGGCGACGAAAGCGCACCGTTCCGCGCCGTAGACCGCATCAGCTACAGCGTAAAACAGGGCGAAGTGGTCGGGATTGTGGGGGAGTCTGGCTCCGGTAAATCGGTCAGTTCGCTGGCGATTATGGGGCTGATTGATTATCCGGGCCGCGTAATGGCGGAAAAGCTGGAGTTTAACGGTCAGGATTTGCAGCGTATCTCGGAAAAAGAGCGCCGCAACCTTGTGGGTGCCGAAGTGGCGATGATCTTCCAGGACCCGATGACCAGCCTTAACCCGTGCTACACCGTGGGTTTCCAGATTATGGAAGCGATTAAGGTGCATCAGGGCGGTAATAAGAGCACTCGTCGTCAGCGGGCGATTGACTTGTTGAATCAGGTCGGTATTCCCGATCCGGCTTCGCGTCTGGATGTTTACCCGCATCAGCTTTCCGGCGGCATGAGCCAGCGCGTGATGATTGCCATGGCGATTGCCTGTCGGCCAAAACTGCTGATTGCCGATGAACCAACCACTGCGCTGGACGTGACCATTCAGGCGCAAATCATTGAACTACTGCTGGAGCTACAGCAGAAAGAGAACATGGCGCTGGTGTTAATTACCCATGACCTGGCGCTGGTGGCGGAAGCGGCACATAAAATCATCGTGATGTATGCCGGTCAGGTGGTGGAAACGGGCGATGCGCACGCCATCTTCCATGCGCCGCGTCACCCGTATACTCAGGCATTGCTGCGTGCGCTGCCGGAATTTGCTCAGGATAAAGAACGTCTGGCGTCGTTGCCAGGTGTTGTTCCCGGCAAGTATGACCGCCCGAACGGCTGCCTGCTTAACCCGCGCTGCCCCTATGCCACTGACAGATGTCGCGCTGAAGAACCGGCGCTGAATATGCTTGCTGACGGGCGTCAGTCCAAATGCCATTACCCACTTGATGATGCCGGGAGGCCGACACTATGAGTACGCAAGAGGCCACCTCGCAACAACCGCTGTTGCAGGCTATCGACCTGAAAAAACATTATCCGGTGAAGAAAGGTATGTTCGCGCCGGAACGTTTGGTTAAAGCGCTGGACGGCGTTTCGTTTAACCTTGAACGCGGCAAAACGCTGGCGGTAGTAGGGGAATCTGGCTGCGGTAAATCGACCCTCGGTCGGTTGCTGACGATGATCGAAACGCCCACCGGTGGTGAACTGTATTACCAAGGGCAGGATCTGCTCAAGCACGATCCGCAGGCGCAGAAGCTGCGTCGGCAGAAAATCCAGATTGTCTTCCAGAACCCTTACGGTTCGCTGAATCCACGTAAAAAAGTCGGGCAAATTCTTGAGGAGCCGCTGCTGATTAATACCAGCTTAAGCAAAGAACAGCGTCGGGAAAAAGCCCTGTCGATGATGGCGAAAGTCGGCCTGAAAACCGAACATTATGACCGCTATCCGCATATGTTCTCCGGCGGTCAGCGTCAGCGTATCGCCATTGCCCGAGGTCTGATGCTCGACCCGGATGTGGTGATTGCCGATGAGCCGGTTTCCGCGCTGGACGTCTCAGTGCGCGCGCAGGTGCTGAATCTGATGATGGATTTGCAGCAGGAGTTGGGGCTGTCTTATGTCTTTATCTCGCACGACCTGTCGGTGGTAGAGCACATTGCTGATGAAGTGATGGTGATGTACCTGGGCCGCTGCGTGGAGAAGGGAACGAAGGACCAAATCTTCAATAACCCGCGTCATCCGTACACTCAGGCGCTACTCTCCGCGACGCCGCGCCTGAACCCGGACGATCGCCGCGAGCGCATCAAGCTCACCGGTGAACTGCCAAGCCCACTGAATCCACCGCCGGGTTGCGCCTTCAACGCCCGCTGTCGTCGGCGCTTCGGCCCCTGCACCCAGTTGCAGCCGCAGCTAAAAGACTACGGCGGTCAACTGGTAGCTTGTTTTGCTGTTGATCAGGATGAAAATCCGCAGCGTTAACTCACAAAACCGGGGCCATGCGCTCCGGTTTACTCAATCAACTTCAACAGTGGCGACAAACATAACAAAATGCCGTACAGCAGAATCAGCCAGGCTTTAAACCCGCGAAGTTTTTCCAGTTGTGCGACTTTATAGATCAGGAAAAATGGAATGAGGCACGACACAATGCCATATAACGGGCTTCCCAACTGAAAGAACACCAGCACCGATACACGAAACGAGACCCAAATCGTCAACGTAATGACGATAAAAGCGCAGATCGCCAGAGTCAGCATGCGTGAGTTAATTTTCTTGGTATCAATAATTCGGCTTAACAGATTGAGAATAATGCCTTTAATTGCCTCGTGGAAACCGAGATAAATGCCAAAGAATGCGGTCAGTACGGCAAAGATATTCAGCACCGTAGAGGTGATATGAATGATATGCCCAGGGATCACCTGCGCGGCCAGTGCCAGTGCCGAGATATTTTGTTCAAAGGCAGAAACGGCTTCTTCGGGCTAATTGAGAAGGTAAACGAAAAGGCAAAAAACAGGATCACCGCGATGAGCGTGACATAACTAATTCGGTGGGTACGCAGCGCGAGCCGGGTTGCCAGTACTTTATCCGCTTCCCGTTTGCGGTAGGCAATATTCATCGGGTTTAGCACCTGAATAAATACCGCAGAAAAGAAGCAAAAAGGAATAGTAAGCAGGACGTCGCGGAAGAAGACGGAGGCTTGCGGGAAGGCGGTTATATTGGCGAAATTCCAGTGCGGGATCATCGCAAAACCGAAGACGACAATAATCCCTACTTTGACCACCACCATTGGCCCGGAAATCTTAAACAGTAATCGTTCACCACCAGACGCAATTGCCACCAGTACGGCGAAAATGGCGACTTTATAAAGTAGAGATTGTGAAAGATCGGCATCGGTTAAACCGAAGGTTTTCAGGTACGAGGCGCTGTCGAAAACCACGGAGAGAGAGTAGATAAAAATCCCGTGGATAATCATCAAAAAGTAGATAACCCCGAGGAAAATTCCCCAGTTCTTCCCCAGGTAATGACTGATAATATCGGTGTAGTCATTACAGGAATCGCTTTCAGAAAGGGTTTTTAAATAAATGTCCTGCACTACCCAGGTGGCAGGATAAGCAATGATCGCTGCGGTAATAAATACCCAAATTCCCTTCAAGCCAATTTGTACTGGCATCAGCACGGTTCCGGCACCAATCGCCATGCCTATGCATAATAAAACCCAGCCGAAGTCGTAGCGTGTAAACGGCATTTTCTGATCGTGTTTCGGTAGTGTGTTGTGCTGCATAAAGTCCTGTCCAGAAAGAAGTCGGCCTCGCAAAAATGAATAAACCCAGTTTCTCTTGCGCAACAGGTGGAGAAGTCGAATACGCAGTATGTAAAAAATGAGGCAACAGATTCACTGGGGAGGTCGCGAGGAGGCGCAATTCTACAAAATTGCGCATTTCACTACCAGTCTGGAGTCAGCCCGGATATGAACTGCAACTAATGCAAATAAAGAAATTAAGCTGGAAGGCATCACGCAATGAGGAAGATTGCCGGGTGCTGACGGTAAAAAGCAATCGTAAAATCAGCGGCAAGCCGGAAAGGTTCCGGTGAGGCGCAATGTTGCGGGGGCTTAATCCCTGGTGGCATTGGTTGCTGGAGAGAGAAAACCCCCGCACGTTGCAGGTATGCACCTGACAACATCACGGGGGCTAATCTTGAACCTAGACCACTCAAGAATAGCCGCGAAACGTTGTCATTACAACACAGGCGGCTATATGACGCTCGCAGAACTGGGCATGGCCTTCTGGCATGATTTAGCGGCTCCGGTCATAGCTGGCATTCTTGCCAGTCTGATCGTGAACTGGCTGAACAAGCGGAAGTAACGTGTCAGACGGGCGTCAGGCTGCCGTAATGGCAATTTGCGCCCGGATCAGGCCGCAGGGATAAAACTCTGCGGCCTTTTTCGTAAGAAAAATGCAACGGTTGCAAGCGGATAATATTCTGCGGAATGCACAGCACAGAGTGAAGAAGTGACGGATTTCGGAGCTGAAAAACAGTCGTAGAATCAGCGGCAAGCCGGAAAGGTTCCGGTGAGGCGCAATGTTGCGGGGGCTTAATCCCTGGTGGCATTGGTTGCTGGAGAGAGAAAACCCCCGCATATTGCAGGTATGCACCTGACAACATCACGGGGGCCATTCTTGAACCTACACAACTCAAGAATAGCCGCGAAACGTTGTCATTACAACTCAGGCGGCTATATGACGCTCGCAGAGCTGGGCATGGCCTTCTGGCATGATTTAGCGGCTCCGGTCATTGCTGGCATTCTTGCCAGCATGATCGTGAACTGGCTGAATAAGCGGAAGTAACGTGTCAGACGGGCGTCAGGCTGCCGTAATGGCAATTTGCGCCCGGACCAGGCCGCAGGGATAAAACTCTGCGGCCTTTTTCGTAAGAAAAATGCAACGGTTGCAAGCGGATAATATTCTGCGGAATGCGCAGCACAGAGTGAAGAAGTGATGGATTCCGGAACAGAAAAACAGTCGTAGAATCAGCGGCAAGCCGGAAAGGTTCCGGTGAGGCGCAATGTTGCGGGGGCTTAATCCCTGGTGGCATTGGTTGCTGGAGAGAGAAAACCCCCGCACGTTGCAGGTATGCACCTGACAACACCACGGGGGCCATTCTTGCATCTAGACCATTCAAGAATAGCCGCGAAACGTTGTCATTACAACTCAGGCGGCTATATGACGCTCGCAGAGCTGGGCATGGCCTTCTGGCATGATTTAGCGGCTCCGGTCATTGCTGGCATTCTTGCCAGCATGATCGTGAACTGGCTGAATAAGCGGAAGTAACGTGTCAGACGGGCGTCAGGCTGCCGTAATGGCAAGTTGCGCCCGGATCAGGCCGCAGGGATAAAACTCTGCGGCCTTTTTCGTAAGAAAAATGCAACGGTTGCAAGCGGATAATATTCTGCGGAATGCGCAGCACAGAGTGAAGACGTGACGGATTCCGGAGCAGAAAAACAGTCGTAGAATCAGCGGCAAGCCGGAAAGGTTCCGGTGAGGCGCAATGTTGCGGGGGCTTAATCCCTGGTGGCATTGTTTGCTGGAGAGAGAAAACCCCCGCACGTTGCAGGTATGCACCTGACAACACCACGGGGGCCATTCTTGAACCCAAACAACTCAAGAATAGCCGCGAAACGTTGTCATTACAACTCAGGCGGCTATATGACGCTCGCAGAGCTGGGCATGGCCTTCTGGCATGATTTAGCGGCTCCGGTCATTGCTGGCATTCTTGCCAGCATGATCGTGAACTGGCTGAACAAGCGGAAGTAACGTGTCATGCGGGCGTCAGGCTGCCGTAATGGCAATTTGCGCCCGGATCAGGCCGCAGGGGTGAAACTCTGCGGCCTTTTTCGTTCTTATTGCGGGTAAGGCACCCAGTCGCCGCCGTTCAGGCGAACGTACGGTTTATCCTGGTATTGAATAACTACTGCATTTGAGTTCTCGGAGACCGGTGCTGTTTGTGGCAACCCACTGGTGAGTTTTTTCCAGTCAACATTGTCTTCGGAGAAAATCTTGCCATCAAGAACGCGAACCACCAGATCGGAGATAGCCAGGAAGCTGCTCGGTTGGTCGATGACAATCGGTGCCCCCTGATGTGGTGCCTTCATGCCGAAGAATTTCACCCCAACGGGGACGTCTGTGATAGACGGGCTAGGGATATCACGTAGGCCAGATACCTGCATTCTGTCGCCCTTCAGCGCGCCGCCGTGTTCCGGCACCACGACCACCATCACTTTACGACCCGATTTCTCCAGTTCAGTAAAGAAGGCGTCCAGTTCATCAAAGAATTTCTGCGCCCGCGCTTTGTAATCCGCTGTTTTGCTGACGCCCGGATAATGGTTGCCGTCATGCAGTGGAAGCGTGTTGTAGAACGTGGCACTACGGCTGTTTTTATCTTTTTCGGTAATGTCCAGCCAGCGGTTAAGCACGGCGGTATCGTCATAAACCGGCGAACCATCAAAGCCCAGCAAAATAACCGGCAGATTTGTTTGATCCATCAATTCGGTCTGCATGCCGCCATTTTCGCGAACTTCTTTCAAAAAACCGCCGAACTGGCCGTTATGTCCCATCATCAGGTGCTGGGTAAAGCCCAGTTTCGACAGGTTATCAAACAGATAGCAGTCGTTATTTGCCGGTTGATACAGATTAGTGTGCGAAGTCTGCCCGCAGCTGGCGCGCAGTAAACGGATCGCCGCCGGGCCACTGTAGGAGGTGGCGGAGTTAAAGTTCTTGAACTCAATATCGAAATGCGACCACAGCGGATGCGACATCAACCCGGCGGCTTCAATATCCGACCAGGAAAGCGAACAGATATTAATCACCAGTAGTTCAAATGGCTGAGCATCAGCGGGCAGCGAAGACGGGAAGGTCGATTTACGTTTCGCCTCCGCGTTATAGAAATTATTCAGCCAGGCGTTAAGGTTCGCCGTTGTTGGCGGTGCAGTTTGTGCGGGCATATCACCCACTACCGGTGCGCCACCCGTCGCCGCAACGGTTGCCGCTGCGTTACCACCCGTCGTTGTTACAGTGGTCGTCGGTTGACCGGCTGGCCACAAGGAGAAACTTGGTCCCGCCAGGGTAAGTACGTTCAGCCATAGCAGAATGGCAACCACAAAAACGGTAATGCGAATCCATTGTGACAGGAATAACCAGGCCACGAATAAAACAAAAATGGCCCCAATCATCTGCCAGTTAATAAAGCGTGTGACAAGGTCGATTAAATAATCGGTACTGAACCCCGCCACCTGCGAACCCTGGCTCATTATGCTTTCCGGGCCAGGCAACCAGGTGTCATGCCAGAACAAAGCAAAGCCGATCGGCAGGGCAATCCAGTGGCGCAAGCGATGCAGGCTGTAGCGCGGAATGGGCATCAGCAGAAACGCGGCAAAGACCAAATTGAGGAGCGGATGGAAGTTAAGATATCCCGCCCACAACAGGCCGAACTTAACCAGAAAATAGAAGTTCCAGCCGGAAAGGCCGCGCCAGTATTGCCAGAGGGAAGAAGGCATGGCGGTATTTTGCGTAAATTGAGTCATTTTTTGGTTGCCCTGGCTTTTTCCGTGCGGCGTAACGTCCCGGCCGGTTTAACATAACGAGGTTTAGCAAAGAACAAACGTAAGGTGTCGCGAATGCGTCGCAAAGAGTGCCGCGCCAGATAGCCCAGCGGGAAAAATATCAGTGCGCAAACGACAATAATTTCAATGATATCGCTGATGGTCATCATGATGAGCGCTCCACAGCATCATCTAACAGTCGCATTGGTTCTGGTATTCGTCGCCAGTGGCGACCATCGTGCTCGGCATTGATGACCGGTTTAGAACTTTGCGTTAAAGGCAGCGGCATGCCCCATTGTTCTGGGGCAAGCAGGCGCATCTGCACCAGCTCGGCACTGATTTGATCATCTTCAAACCAGACCATACGGTTTGAGAAAATGTCGCCAGTAGGCAATGGGAAAATATGATTCAACGCGGTATCCAGATCGTTAATCCGACAGAATGAGAGAAACAGCACCAGCCGATTACCGCCAATGGTCATGATATCGCCGGTGCGATTAGGGCGACATAGCGTCAGGGCTTGCTCAACGCGGATACCCGGTACCGGACGTAGGGCAACCAGAACGCCTTTACCGTGGGCAGGTAATAGAGGGTTATTCATCATGTTGTTGACGGCATTACAGAACACATCCCACTTCTGGAAACCACGCAGTTTGAGCGGCTGGGTCATTGACAGCAAGGTAGTGATATCTTCCGGCACATAGCGACTAAACTTCTGCCCTTGCACGCTTTCGATCATCGTCAGACAGCGGGAGAGTGGGGCATTCCATGGGATAACCATATTTGCACCGCAGGCCAATAACAAACGTTCATCGGTGGCGCGCAGGCTAGCGGTATTTTCCCGTACGAGGATTTTCATCGCACTACCGCGCTGGCGACGCAGAGTATGAATGCTGCGGGCCAGTGGCTCGATTTGCGCATTTTGCTGTAAAGAAAAGACCACCGTCGCCGCCTGAGCGGTACGGGCTTCATTGAACAGAACTTCGTTATTGTTGAACAGTTGCCAGTGTTCCGATAGCGGCGGCGCACCTTCCAGTACAGCAACATTACTCAGAATGCGTTTTTCGTCGCTGCGTGGTTGGATCTCCGCCTCTTCGCTTTGAACTAATGTCCAGATACCCTTTTGTTGCTGAACGCTAAGCTGCTGACGGGCGCTGACCCCTTTTTCGTTGCACCAGAAAGCAATATCCAGCAAATGTTGGTCGCCCTGAAAACGCAAACTGGCAAGACCAAAAAGTGAACGGTATTCCTCAAGTAACAATGAAAATTGTTTATCGTTATTATTTCCGGAATTAATTACCAAAAGCGAACAATGGTTTAGCCGGCTCCATTTATTCATTTTATCCAACCATGAGCGAAGCCGCTCGGCAGGAATGTTTTGCCATGCGTTATTTGCGCAAACAAGAATAAAAAGGTAATTATGGGGATCAATAGAACACTGCAAATCACGGGCCAAATAGTATAGACCTTTTTCATGATTTAGCATTGAAAATAATGTTATTTTTCCCGGCCCTTGAGAATCATCTAATTGAAAGATTTTCGCTGGATCGCTGTCCATGCTAATGACCGCGACGTGTGCGGTTTCAGCCTGGGATGCAATTGTTTGATTCGCCAGACTGATAGCATCTTCATGGCGATCGACGTTAAACCACCAGACGCCGCCTGCTGGCATATGTCGCAGCTCATCCCATAATGATGAGATACCGATAGAGAATACAGGGTCCACAATGTCCCTCATGTCAACATTTTGTCTGATTATCAGTTTACTAGCGAAAGCTAAGAAATAAACCTACCATTGAAATTAAAACTTATCAGATTTAGCATGTGAATCAATTTAGCAGGTCACAAGACATGTGATTTTAGTCTTTTCGTTTTTAACTTTTTCTGTTGCGTAACGGAAAGTCAAAAAGTGAGCACATTCCCGTCTCGCCGTAAACAATAAACCGACGAAATGCTCACAGTTAGAATTGTCTCATGAACGGTACGGTTATTTCATAGGGATCAAGAAAAATGAATAACAATGAACCAGATACTCTGCCTGATCCCGCGATAGGCTATATCTTCCAGAATGATATTTTGGCGTTAAAGCAGGCATTTTCACTGCCTGATATTGATTATGCCGATATTTCCCAACGCGAACGGTTGGCCGCGGCATTAAAACGCTGGCCGTTGCTGGCAGAGTTTGCGCAACAAAAGTAGGGGATTGGTGAATGGCCGTACTGGGATTGCAGGGGGTTCGGGGAGGCGTGGGGACAACAACCATCACCGCCGCATTAGCCTGGTCATTACAAATGTTGGGAGAAAATGTCCTGGTGGTCGATGCCTGCCCGGACAACTTGTTGCGCCTGTCATTTAACGTTGATTTTACCCACCGTCAGGGTTGGGCCAGAGCTATGCTGGATGGCCAGGACTGGCGTGACGCCGGGTTGCGCTATACCTCGCAGCTCGATTTGCTGCCTTTTGGTCAGTTATCCATTGAAGAACAAGAAAATCCACAGCACTGGCAAACCCGGCTGAGCGATATTTGCACCGGCTTACAGCAACTAAAAGCCAGCGGGCGTTACCAGTGGATTTTAATTGACTTACCGCGTGATGCCTCGCAGATAACCCACCAGCTGCTGAGTTTGTGCGATCACTCGCTGGCAATCGTCAATGTGGATGCCAACTGCCATATCCGACTGCATCAGCAAGCGCTGCCGGATGGTGCACATATTTTGATTAATGACTTCCGTATTGGCAGCCAGGTTCAGGACGATATTTACCAGCTTTGGTTGCAAAGCCAGCGCCGATTGCTGCCGATGCTCATTCATCGTGATGAAGCGATGGCTGAATGTCTGGCAGCTAAGCAACCAGTCGGTGAATTTCGCAGTGATGCGCTGGCGGCTGAAGAAATACTGACGCTGGCGAACTGGTGCCTGTTGAACTATTCCGGGCTGAAAACGCCAGTCGGGAGTGCATCATGAGTATCCTGACCCGGTGGTTGCTTATCCCGCCGGTCAACGCACGGCTTATTGGGCGTTATCGCGATTATCGTCGTCACGGCGCGTCGGCTTTCAGCGCGACGCTCGGCTGTTTCTGGATGATCCTGGCCTGGATTTTTATTCCGCTGGAGCACCCGCGCTGGCAGCGTATTCGCGCAGAACATAAAAACCTGTATCCGCATATCAACGCCTCGCGTCCGCGTCCGCTGGACCCGGTCCGTTATCTTATTCAAACATGCTGGTTACTGATCGGTGCATCGCGCAAAGAAACGCCGAAACCGCGCAGGCGGGCATTTTCAGGTCTACAAAATATTCGTGGACGTTACCATCAATGGATGAACGAGCTGCCTGAGCGCGTTAGCCATAAAACACAGCATCTTGATGAGAAAAAAGAGCTCGGTCATTTGAGTGCCGGGGCGCGGCGGTTGATCCTTGGTATCATCGTCACCTTCTCGCTGATTCTGGCGTTAATCTGCGTTACTCAGCCGTTTAACCCGCTAGCGCAGTTTATCTTCCTGATGCTGCTGTGGGGGGTAGCGCTGATCGTACGGCGGATGCCGGGGCGCTTCTCGGCGCTGATGCTGATTGTGCTGTCGCTGACCGTTTCTTGCCGTTATATCTGGTGGCGTTACACCTCGACGTTAAACTGGGACGATCCGGTCAGCCTGGTGTGCGGGCTTATTCTGCTCTTCGCTGAAACGTACGCGTGGATTGTGCTGGTGCTCGGCTATTTCCAGGTCGTATGGCCTCTGAATCGTCAGCCGGTGCCATTGCCGAAAGATATGTCGCTGTGGCCGTCGGTGGATATCTTTGTCCCGACTTACAACGAAGATCTCAACGTGGTGAAAAATACCATTTACGCTTCGCTGGGTATCGACTGGCCGAAAGACAAGCTGAACATCTGGATCCTCGATGACGGCGGCAGGGAAGAGTTTCGCCAGTTTGCGCAAAACGTGGGGGTGAAATATATCGCCCGTACCACTCATGAACATGCGAAAGCGGGCAACATCAACAATGCGCTGAAATATGCCAAAGGCGAGTTCGTGTCGATATTCGACTGCGACCACGTACCAACGCGATCGTTCCTGCAAATGACCATGGGCTGGTTCCTGAAAGAGAAACAGCTGGCGATGATGCAGACGCCGCACCACTTCTTCTCGCCGGATCCGTTTGAACGCAACCTGGGGCGTTTTCGTAAAACGCCGAACGAAGGCACGCTGTTTTATGGTCTGGTGCAGGACGGCAATGATATGTGGGATGCCACTTTCTTCTGCGGTTCATGTGCGGTGATTCGCCGTAAGCCGCTGGATGAGATTGGCGGAATTGCTGTCGAAACGGTAACCGAAGATGCGCACACTTCTCTGCGTCTGCACCGTCGAGGCTACACCTCAGCGTATATGCGTATTCCGCAGGCAGCGGGGCTGGCGACCGAAAGTCTCTCGGCGCATATCGGTCAGCGTATTCGCTGGGCGCGCGGGATGGTGCAAATCTTCCGTCTCGATAACCCACTCACCGGTAAAGGGCTGAAGTTTGCTCAGCGGCTGTGCTATGTCAACGCCATGTTCCATTTCTTGTCGGGCATTCCACGGCTGATCTTCCTGACTGCGCCGCTGGCGTTCCTGCTGTTTCATGCCTACATCATCTACGCGCCAGCGTTGATGATCGCCCTGTTCGTGCTACCGCATATGATCCATGCCAGCCTGACTAACTCGAAGATCCAGGGCAAATATCGCCACTCTTTCTGGAGTGAAATCTACGAAACAGTGCTGGCGTGGTATATCGCACCACCGACGCTGGTGGCGCTGATTAACCCGCACAAAGGCAAATTTAACGTCACCGCCAAAGGTGGACTGGTGGAAGAAGAGTACGTCGACTGGGTGATCTCGCGGCCCTACATCTTCCTTGTTCTGCTCAACCTGGTGGGCGTAGCGGTTGGGATCTGGCGCTACTTCTATGGTCCGCCAACTGAGATGCTCACCGTGGTCGTCAGTATGGTGTGGGTATTCTACAACCTGATTATTCTCGGCGGCGCAGTCGCAGTATCGGTAGAAAGCAAACAGGTACGCCGATCGCACCGCGTGGAGATGACGATGCCCGCAGCAATTGCCCGCGAAGATGGTCACCTCTTCTCGTGTACCGTTCAGGATTTCTCCGACGGTGGTTTGGGGATCAAGATCAACGGTCAGGCGCAGATTCTGGAAGGGCAGAAAGTGAATCTGTTGCTTAAACGCGGTCAGCAGGAATACGTCTTCCCGACCCAGGTGGCGCGCGTGATGGGTAATGAAGTTGGGTTGAAATTAATGCCGCTCACCACCCAGCAACATATCGATTTTGTGCAGTGTACGTTTGCCCGTGCGGATACATGGGCGCTCTGGCAGGACAGCTATCCGGAAGATAAGCCGCTGGAAAGTCTGCTGGATATTCTGAAGCTCGGCTTCCGTGGCTACCGCCATCTGGCGGAGTTTGCGCCTTCTTCGGTGAAGGGCATATTCCGTGTGCTGACTTCTCTGGTTTCCTGGGTTGTATCGTTTATTCCGCGCCGCCCGGAGCGGAGCGAAACGGCACAACCATCGGATCAGGCTTTGGCTCAACAATGATGATAACGCGATGAAAAGAAAACTATTCTGGATTTGTGCAGTGGCTATGGGGATGAGTGCGTTCCCCTCTTTCATGACGCAGGCGACGCCAGCAACGCAACCACTGATCAATGCTGAGCCAGCTGTAGCCGCCCAGACGGAACAAAATCCGCAGGTGGGGCAAGTGATGCCGGGAGTGCAGGGCGCTGATGCGCCAGTCGTGGCGCAGAACGGTCCTTCGCGTGATGTGAAGCTGACCTTTGCGCAAATTGCGCCGCCGCCGGGCAGCATGGTGCTACGTGGCATTAACCCGAACGGCAGCATTGAGTTTGGTATGCGCAGCGATGAAGTGGTGACGAAGGCGATGCTCAATCTCGAATACACGCCATCGCCATCGTTACTGCCTGTCCAGTCGCAGTTAAAGGTTTATCTCAATGATGAACTGATGGGCGTGCTGCCAGTGACCAAAGAACAGTTGGGTAAAAAAACGCTGGCACAAATGCCAATTAACCCACTGTTTATTACCGACTTCAACCGTGTGCGGCTGGAGTTTGTCGGTCATTATCAGGACGTGTGCGAAAACCCGGCCAGCACCACGCTTTGGCTGGATGTTGGGCGGAGCAGTGGACTGGATCTGACCTATCAGACCCTGAATGTGAAGAATGACCTGTCACACTTCCCGGTGCCATTCTTTGACCCGCGTGATAACCGTACTAACACCTTGCCGATGGTCTTTGCGGGTGCGCCGGATGTCGGGCTGCAACAAGCATCTGCCATTGTCGCCTCGTGGTTTGGTTCGCGTTCTGGCTGGCGTGGGCAGAACTTCCCGGTGCTCTATAACCAATTGCCGGATCGCAATGCCATCGTTTTTGCCACCAATGACAAACGCCCGGACTTCCTGCGCGATCATCCGGCGGTAAAAGCCCCGGTGATTGAAATGATCAACCATCCGCAGAATCCTTATGTCAAACTGCTGGTGGTGTTTGGTCGTGACGACAAAGACCTGTTGCAGGCAGCGAAAGGTATCGCTCAGGGTAACATTCTGTTCCGTGGTGAAAGCGTGGTAGTGAATGAAGTGAAACCGCTGCTACCGCGTAAGCCGTACGATGCGCCGAACTGGGTGCGTACCGATCGTCCGGTTACCTTTGGTGAACTGAAAACCTATGAAGAACAGTTATAATCCAGCGGTCTTGAGCCAGCAGCGATTAACGTTTCGCTAAACCTGCCGCCGGATCTCTACCTGATGCGCAGTACCGGCATTGATATGGATATTAATTATCGCTACACCATGCCGCCAGTGAAAGACAGCTCACGGATGGATATCAGCCTGAATAACCAGTTCCTGCAATCCTTCAACCTGAGCAGTAAACAGGAGGCGAACCGCCTGCTGCTGCGTATTCCGGTATTACAAGGTTTGCTGGATGGCAAAACGGATGTCTCTATTCCGGCGCTGAAACTGGGCGCGACCAACCAGCTGCGCTTTGACTTTGAGTATATGAACCCGATGCCGGGCGGTTCGGTGGATAACTGCATTACCTTCCAGCCGGTGCAGAATCATGTGGTGATTGGTGATGATTCCACCATCGACTTCTCGAAGTATTACCACTTCATCCCGATGCCGGATCTACGCGCCTTTGCTAACGCGGGCTTCCCGTTCAGCCGGATGGCGGATCTGTCACAAACCATCACCGTGATGCCGAAAGCGCCTAACGAAGCACAGATGGAAACCTTGCTGAATACCGTTGGCTTTATCGGTGCGCAGACGGGCTTCCCGGCGATTAACCTGACGGTGACCGATGATGGCAGCACTATTCAGGGGAAAGATGCCGACATCATGATCGTCGGTGGTATCCCGGACAAACTGAAAGACGACAAGCAGATCGACCTGTTGGTGCAGGCGACCGAAAGCTGGGTGAAAACGCCGATGCGCCAGACCCCGTTCCCCGGCATTGTACCGGACGAGAGCGATCGCGCGGCAGAAACTCAGTCAACGCTGACCTCTTCAGGTGCGATGGCAGCGGTGATTGGCTTCCAGTCGCCGTATAACGACCAGCGTAGCGTGATTGCGCTGCTGGCAGATAGCCCACGCGGTTATGAAATGCTTAACGATGCGGTGAACGATAGCGGCAAACGCGCCACCATGTTCGGTTCGGTCGCGGTGATCCGCGAGTCCGGTATCAATAGCCTGCGTGTTGGCGACGTCTATTACGTTGGCCATCTGCCGTGGTTCGAACGCTTATGGTATGCGCTGGCAAACCATCCGATTCTGCTGGCGGTGCTGGCGGCAATCAGCGTCGTGCTGCTGGCATGGGTACTGTGGCGTCTGCTGCGTATTATCAGCCGTCGTCGTCTTAACCCGGATAACGAGTAATTGAAGATGAATGTGTTGCGTAGTGGACTCGTGACGATGCTGCTGCTGGCTGCCTTTAGTGTTCAGGCAGCCTGTACCTGGCCTGCCTGGGAGCAGTTTAAAAAGGATTACATCAGTCAGGAAGGGCGCGTCATCGACCCCAGCGACGCGCGCAAAATCACCACCTCCGAAGGGCAAAGTTACGGCATGTTCTTTGCCCTGGCGGCTAACGACCGTGCAGCTTTCGATAATCTTCTCGACTGGACGCAGAACAATCTCGCACAGGGTTCTTTAAAAGAACATTTGCCCGCCTGGCTGTGGGGCAAGAAAGAGAACAGTAAGTGGGAAGTGCTGGACAGCAATTCGGCCTCCGATGGTGATGTCTGGATGGCCTGGGCGTTGCTGGAGGCGGGGCGTTTGTGGAAAGAGCAGCGTTATACCGACATCGGCAGCGCATTGCTAAAACGTATCGCGCGGGAGGAAGTGGTGACGGTGCCTGGGCTGGGCTCCATGTTGTTACCGGGCAAAGTGGGATTTGCAGAGGATAACAGCTGGCGTTTTAACCCCAGCTACCTGCCGCCGACGCTGGCGCAGTATTTCACCCGCTTTGGCGCGCCGTGGACCACGCTGCGCGAAACCAATCAACGTTTATTGCTGGAAACCGCCCCGAAAGGCTTTTCGCCAGACTGGGTGCGCTATGAGAAAGACAAAGGCTGGCAGCTAAAAGCCGAAAAAACATTGATCAGCAGCTACGACGCTATCCGCGTTTACATGTGGGTAGGCATGATGCCTGACAGCGATCCGCAAAAAGCGCGGATGCTCAACCGGTTTAAACCGATGGCGACATTCACTGAGAAAAACGGTTATCCGCCGGAAAAAGTGGATGTGGCTACGGGGAAAGCGCAGGGTAAAGGACCGGTCGGTTTTTCTGCCGCCATGCTGCCCTTTTTACAAAACCGCGATGCGCAGGCCGTTCAGCGCCAGCGCGTGGCCGATAACTTTCCTGGCAGCGATGCCTATTACAACTATGTGCTGACCCTGTTTGGACAAGGCTGGGATCAACACCGTTTCCGCTTCTCGACAAAAGGTGAGTTATTACCTGACTGGGGCCAGGAATGCGCAAATTCACACTAAACATATTCACGCTTTCCCTCGGTCTGGCCGTCATGCCGATGGTCGAGGCAGCACCAACCGCTCAGCAACAGTTGCTGGAGCAAGTTCGGTTAGGCGAAGCGACCCATCGTGAAGACCTGGTGCAACAGTCGTTGTATCGTCTGGAACTTATTGATCCGAATAACCCGGACGTCGTTGCCGCCCGTTTCCGTTCTCTGTTACGTCAGGGCGATATTGATGGCGCGCAAAAACAGCTCGATCGGCTGTCGCAGTTAGCGCCGAGTTCAAATGCGTATAAATCGTCGCGGACCACAATGTTGCTTTCCACGCCGGATGGTCGTCAGGCACTGCAACAGGCAAGATTGCAGGCGACGACCGGTCATGCAGAAGAAGCTGTGGCGAGTTACAACAAACTGTTCAACGGTGCGCCGCCGGAAGGTGACATTGCCGTCGAGTACTGGAGTACGGTGGCGAAAATTCCAGCTCGCCGTGGCGAAGCGATTAATCAGCTAAAACGCATTAATGCGGATACGCCGGGCAATACGGGCCTGCAAAACAATCTGGCGCTATTGCTGTTTAGTAGCGATCGCCGTGACGAAGGTTTTGCTGTCCTGGAACAGATGGCGAAATCAAACGCCGGGCGCGAAGGGGCCTCTAAAATCTGGTACGGGCAGATTAAAGACATGCCCGTCAGCGATGCCAGCGTGTCGGCGCTGAAAAAATATCTCTCGATCTTTAGCGATGGCGATAGCGTGGCGGCTGCACAATCGCAACTGGCAGAACAGCAAAAACAGCTGGCCGACCCTGCTTTCCGCGCTCGTGCGCAAGGTTTAGCGGCGGTGGACTCTGGTATGGCGGGTAAAGCCATTCCCGAACTACAACAGGCGGTGCGGGCGAACCCGAAAGACAGTGAGACTCTGGGGGCGCTGGGCCAGGCGTATTCTCAGAAAGGCGATCGCGCCAATGCGGTGGCGAATCTGGAAAAAGCCCTCGCCCTGGATCCGCACAGCAGCAACAACGACAAATGGAACAGTCTGCTGAAAGTAAACCGCTACTGGCTGGCAATCCAGCAGGGCGATGCTGCGCTGAAAGCCAATAATCCTGACCGGGCGGAACGGTTGTTCCAGCAGGCACGTAATGTCGATAACACCGACAGCTATGCGGTGCTGGGGCTGGGCGATGTGGCGATGGCACGCAAAGATTACCCCGCCGCTGAACGCTATTACCAGCAGACGCTGCGTATGGACAGTAGCAACACTAACGCCGTGCGCGGGCTGGCGAATATTTACCGCCAGCAGTCGCCAGAAAAAGCCGAAGCGTTTATCGCCTCGCTCTCTGCCAGTCAGCGGCGCAGCATTGATGATATCGAACGCAGCCTGCAAAACGACCGTCTGGCACAGCAGGCAGAGGCACTGGAAAAGCAGGGCAAATGGGTGCAGGCGGCAGCACTTCAGCGGCAACGACTGGCGCTGGCCCCCGGCAGTGTATGGATTACTTACCGACTTTCACAGGATCTCTGGCAGGCCGGACAACGCAGCCAGGCCGATACGTTAATGCGTAATCTGGCGCAGCAGAAGCCGAACGACCCGGAGCAGGTTTACGCTTACGGGCTGTATCTCTCTGGTCATGACCAGGACAGAGCGGCGCTGGCGCATATCAACAGCCTGCCGCGCGCGCAGTGGAGCAGCAATATTCAGGAGCTGGTTAATCGACTGCAAAGCGATCAGGTGTTGGAAACCGCTAATCGCCTGCGAGAAAGCGGCAAAGAAGCTGAAGCGGAAGCGATGCTGCGCCAGCAACCACCTTCCACGCGCATAGACCTCACGCTGGCTGACTGGGCGCAACAACGACGTGATTACACCGCCGCTCGCGCTGCATATCAGAATGTCCTGACGCGGGAGCCAACTAACGCCGATGCCATTCTTGGTCTGACGGAAGTGGATATTGCTGCCGGTGACAAAGCGGCGGCACGTAGCCAGCTGGCGAAACTGCCCGCCACTGATAACGCCTCTCTGAACACTCAGCGGCGCGTGGCGCTGGCGCAGGCGCAGCTTGGCGATACCGCAGCGGCGCAGCAGACGTTTAATAAGTTGATCCCGCTGGCAAAATCTCAGCCGCCGTCGATGGAAAGTGCGATGGTACTGCGTGATGGTGCGAAGTTTGAAGCGCAGGCGGGCGATCCAACGCAGGCGCTGGAAACCTACAAAGACGCGATGGTTGCATCCGGTGTGACCACGACGCGTCCGCTGGATAACGACACCTTTACCCGACTGACCCGCAATGACGAGAAAGATGACTGGCTGAAACGCGGCGTGCGCAGCGATGCGGCGGACCTCTATCGCCAGCAGGATCTTAACGTCACCCTTGAGCATGATTACTGGGGTTCGAGCGGCACCGGTGGTTACTCCGATCTGAAAGCGCACACTACCATGTTGCAGGTGGATGCGCCGTATTCTGACGGGCGGATGTTCTTTCGCAGTGATTTCGTCAATATGAACGTCGGCAGTTTCTCCACTAATGCCGATGGTAAATGGGATGACAACTGGGGCACCTGTACATTACAGGATTGTAGCGGCAACCGCAGCCAGTCGGATTCCGGTGCCAGCGTGGCGGTCGGTTGGCGCAACGACACCTGGAGCTGGGATATCGGCACCACGCCGATGGGCTTCAACGTGGTGGATGTGGTCGGCGGCATCAGTTACAGCGATGATATCGGGCCGCTGGGTTACACCGTTAACGCCCACCGTCGGCCCATCTCCAGTTCTTTGCTGGCCTTTGGTGGGCAAAAAGACTCCCCGAGCAATACCGGGAAAAAATGGGGCGGCGTGCGTGCCGACGGCGTGGGGCTAAGTCTGAGTTACGATAAAGGTGAAGCAAACGGCGTCTGGGCATCGCTTAGCGGTGATCAGTTAACTGGTAAAAATGTCGAAGATAACTGGCGCGTGCGCTGGATGACGGGCTATTACTATAAGGTCATCAACCAGAACAATCGCCGCGTCACCATCGGCCTGAACAACATGATCTGGCATTACGACAAAGACCTGAGTGGCTACTCACTCGGTCAGGGCGGTTACTACAGTCCGCAGGAATACCTGTCGTTTGCCATACCGGTGATGTGGCGGGAGCGCACGGAAAACTGGTCGTGGGAGCTGGGGGCGTCTGGCTCGTGGTCGCATTCACGCACCAAAACCATGCCGCGTTATCCGCTGATGAATCTGATCCCGACCGACTGGCAGGAAGAAGCTGCGCGGCAATCCAACGATGGCGGCAGCAGTCAGGGCTTCGGCTATACGGCGCGGGCATTACTTGAACGACGTGTTACTTCCAACTGGTTTGTCGGCACGGCAATTGATATCCAGCAGGCGAAAGATTACGCACCCAGCCATTTCCTGCTCTACGTACGTTATTCCGCCGCCGGATGGCAGGGTGACATAGATTTACCGCCGCAGCCGCTGATACCTTACGCCGACTGGTAAGTTTTCAGATAGCGCCTCTCTTAATGCCGCTGCGATCGGGTATACTCGGGCGGCAATCTGGGATTTCCGGGGGGAGACAATTTGCGCGTAAGTCGCTCGTTAACAATCAAGCAGATGGCAATGGTGGCAGCCGTTGTCCTGGTGTTCGTTTTTATTTTTTGCACCGTTTTGCTGTTCCATCTGGTCCAGCAGAATCGCTATAACACGGCTACGCAACTGGAAAGCATTGCTCGCTCTGTCCGCGAACCCTTATCTTCAGCTATTTTGAAAGGCGATATTCCCGAAGCGGAAGCTATTCTTGCCAGCATTAAACCGGCAGGCGTGGTCAGCCGTGCCGATGTAGTGCTGCCTAACCAGTTCCAGGCGCTGCGTAAAAGTTTTATTCCAGAGCGTCCGGTGCCGGTAATGGTTACTCGCCTGTTTGAGCTACCGGTTCAAATCTCGCTGGGTGTCTACTCGCTCGAACGTCCGGCAAATCCGCAGCCAATTGCCTATCTGGTGCTACAGGCGGATTCCTTCCGCATGTATAAGTTCGTGATGAGCACCCTCTCAACGTTAGTGACCATTTACTTACTTTTGTCGTTAATATTGACGGTGGCGATTAGCTGGTGCATTAACCGCCTGATTTTGCATCCGTTACGCAATATTGCTCGCGAACTTAACGCCATCCCTGCCCAGGAGCTTGTTGGTCACCAACTGGCATTACCACGTCTGCATCAGGACGATGAAATCGGTATGCTGGTGCGCAGTTACAACCTCAACCAGCAATTGCTGCAGCGCCATTATGAAGAACAGAACGAAAACGCGATGCGCTTCCCGGTGTCGGATTTGCCGAACAAAGCCTTGCTGATGGAGATGCTGGAGCAGGTTGTCGCGCGTAAACAAACCACCGCGCTGATGATCATCACCTGTGAAACCCTGCGTGATACTGCGGGCGTGCTGAAAGAGGCGCAACGAGAAATTCTGCTGCTGACGCTGGTGGAAAAACTCAAATCGGTACTGTCGCCACGTATGATCCTCGCGCAGATTAGTGGTTATGACTTTGCTGTCATTGCCAATGGTGTACAGGAACCGTGGCACGCAATCACTTTAGGTCAGCAAGTGCTCACTATCATGAGCGAGCGCCTGCCGATTGAACGTATTCAACTCCGTCCGCACTGTAGCATTGGCGTGGCGATGTTCTACGGCGATCTCACCGCCGAACAGCTTTACAGTCGTGCTATTTCTGCGGCATTTACCGCTCGCCATAAAGGCAAGAATCAGATTCAGTTCTTTGATCCGCAGCAGATGGAAGCCGCCCAACAGCGGTTGACGGAAGAGAGCGATATCCTTAATGCACTGGAAAATCATCAGTTTGCGATTTGGTTACAGCCACAGGTCGAGATGACCAGCGGTAAACTGGTCAGTGCGGAAGTGTTACTGCGTATCCAGCAACCGGATGGCAGTTGGGATCTGCCGGATGGCTTAATCGATCGCATTGAATGCTGTGGGCTGATGGTTACCGTTGGTCACTGGGTGCTGGAAGAGTCCTGTCGACTGCTTGCTGCCTGGCAAGAGCGCGGCATTATGCTGCCCTTGTCGGTAAACCTCTCAGCGCTGCAACTGATGCACCCGAATATGGTGGCGGATATGCTGGAACTGTTAACCCGCTATCGCATTCAGCCGGGAACACTGATTCTGGAAGTGACAGAAAGCCGACGTATTGACGACCCTCATGCTGCGGTGGCAATCCTCCGTCCGCTGCGCAATGCCGGAGTTCGGGTGGCGCTGGATGATTTCGGCATGGGCTATGCGGGGCTGCGTCAGCTGCAGCATATGAAATCGTTGCCAATCGACGTACTGAAAATCGACAAAATGTTTGTTGAAGGCTTGCCGGAAGATAGCAGCATGATTGCTGCAATTATCATGTTGGCGCAAAGCCTGAACTTACAAATGATTGCCGAAGGCGTGGAGACTGAAGCACAACGCGACTGGCTGGCAAAAGCGGGCGTTGGTATTGCCCAGGGCTTCCTTTTTGCTCGCCCACTCCCTATTGAAATCTTCGAAGAGAGTTACCTGGAAGAAAAGTAGCTACCCCAAACTGATTACAAAACTTTAAAAAGTGCTGGTTTGTGCGAGCCAGCTCAAACTTTTTAACCTTTTTGTTTCAATTATGATCCAGGTACATTTCTGTGATGTTGTCTGGGTGTTATTTTAAGGCCGCAGGTACCCCATAACCTTACAAGACCTGTGGTTTTACTAAAGGACACCCTATGAAAACCTCTCTGTTTAAAAGCCTTTACTTTCAGGTCCTGACAGCGATAGCCATTGGTATTCTCCTTGGCCATTTCTATCCTGAAATAGGCGAGCAAATGAAACCGCTTGGCGACGGGTTCGTTAAGCTCATTAAGATGATCATCGCTCCTGTCATCTTTTGTACCGTCGTAACGGGCATTGCGGGCATGGAAAGCATGAAGGCGGTCGGTCGTACCGGCGCAGTCGCACTGCTTTACTTTGAAATTGTCAGTACCATCGCGCTGATTATTGGTCTTATCATCGTTAACGTCGTGCAGCCTGGTGCCGGAATGAACGTCGATCCGGCAACGCTTGATGCGAAAGCGGTAGCGGTTTACGCCGATCAGGCGAAAGACCAGGGCATTGTCGCCTTCATTATGGATGTCATCCCGGCGAGCGTCATTGGCGCATTTGCCAGCGGTAACATTCTGCAGGTACTGCTGTTTGCCGTACTGTTTGGTTTTGCGCTCCACCGTCTGGGCAGCAAAGGCCAACTGATTTTTAACGTGATCGAAAGTTTCTCGCAGGTCATTTTCGGCATCATCAATATGATCATGCGTCTGGCACCTATTGGTGCGTTCGGGGCAATGGCGTTTACCATCGGTAAATACGGCGTCGGCACACTGGTGCAACTGGGGCAGCTGATTATCTGTTTCTACATCACCTGTATCCTGTTTGTGGTGCTGGTATTGGGTTCAATCGCTAAAGCGACTGGTTTCAGTATCTTCAAATTTATCCGCTACATCCGTGAAGAGCTGCTGATTGTACTGGGCACTTCTTCTTCCGAGTCGGCGCTGCCGCGTATGCTCGACAAGATGGAGAAACTCGGCTGCCGGAAATCGGTGGTGGGGCTGGTCATCCCGACAGGCTACTCGTTTAACCTTGATGGCACATCGATATACCTGACAATGGCGGCGGTGTTTATCGCCCAGGCGACTAACAGTCAGATGGATATCGTCCACCAAATTACGCTATTAATTGTGTTGTTGCTCTCTTCCAAAGGGGCTGCCGGGGTAACGGGCAGTGGCTTTATCGTGCTGGCGGCGACGCTCTCTGCGGTGGGCCATTTGCCGGTAGCAGGTCTGGCGCTGATCCTTGGTATCGACCGCTTTATGTCAGAAGCTCGTGCGCTGACTAACCTGGTCGGTAACGGCGTAGCGACCATTGTCGTTGCTAAGTGGGTGAAAGAACTGGACCACAAAAAACTGGACGATGTGCTGAATAATCGTGCGCCGGATGGCAAAACGCACGAATTATCCTCTTAATCTCATCACTTATGCCCGCACTCCCTTCCCCGAGTGCGGGTGTTTGCGCATAATTGACCCCTGTGCCTGAACTTACCACCTGGGTGAGTTCAGGTTTATTTCACTTCTTCCGTGACATTTTCATGTTCTTGCGGTCTAACACGAAGTGTTTTTAACGTCATTTAGACTGACCGACAACGGGCAGTTTTTTTATTACCAGGATAGTTGATCAGGGGTTCACATGCAGGGCACAAAAATTCGACTTTTAGCGGGCGGTTTGCTGATGATGGCCACTGCTGGCTATGTGCAGGCAGATGCGCTCCAGCCTGATCCAGCATGGCAACAGGGGACGCTTTCCAACGGTTTACAGTGGCAAGTGCTGACCACGCCCCAGCGTCCTAGCGATCGTGTTGAAATTCGCCTGCTGGTTAATACCGGTTCGCTCGCCGAAAGTACACAACAGAGCGGTTACAGCCACGCCATCCCTCGTATTGCGTTAACGCAAAGCGGTGGCCTTGAAGCAGCACAGGCGCGTTCATTGTGGCAGCAGGGGATCGACCCTAAACGCCCGATGCCGCCAGTAATTGTCTCTTATGACACCACGCTGTTTAATCTGAGTTTGCCCAATAACCGTAACGACTTGCTGAAAGAAGCGCTCTCTTATCTGGCAAATGCCACTGGCAAACTGACCATCACACCAGAAACCATCAACCACGCGCTGCAAAGTCAGGACATGGTGGCAACCTGGCCTGCCGATACTAAAGAGGGCTGGTGGCGTTATCGTCTGAAAGGATCAACCTTGTTAGGTCACGATCCTGCCGATCCGCTGAAACAACCCGTTGAAGCGGAAAAGATTAAAGATTTCTATCAGAAATGGTATACCCCGGATGCAATGACGCTGCTGGTGGTGGGAAACGTGGATGCGCGCTCGGTCGTCGACCAAATCAATAAAACGTTTGGCGAACTGAAAGGCAAACGTGAAACACCGGCTCCGGTGCCGACGCTTTCTCCGCTGCGTGCGGAAGCGGTGAGTATTATGACTGACGCGGTGCGTCAGGACCGGTTATCAATCATGTGGGATACGCCGTGGCAGCCGATTCGTGAATCAGCCGCACTGCTGCGCTACTGGCGTGCGGACCTGGCCCGTGAGGCGCTGTTCTGGCATGTTCAGCAAGCGTTAAGCGCCAGTAACAGCAAAGATATCGGTCTTGGATTTGACTGTCGTGTGCTGTATCTGCGTGCGCAGTGTGCCATCAACATCGAATCACCAAACGACAAGCTGAACAGCAACCTTAATCTGGTGGCGCGTGAACTGGCGAAGGTTCGCGATAAAGGTCTGCCGGAAGAAGAGTTCAATGCGTTAGTGGCGCAAAAGAAACTGGAGCTGCAGAAACTGTTTGCCGCCTATGCGCGAGCTGATACCGATATTCTGATGGGGCAGCGGATGCGTTCGTTGCAAAATCAGGTCGTCGATATCGCGCCGGAGCAATATCAGAAACTGCGTCAGGATTTCCTTAACAGCCTGACGGTGGAGATGTTAAATCAGGATCTGCGTCAGCAGTTGTCGAATGATATGGCGTTAATACTGCTGCAGCCGAAAGGCGAGCCGGAATTTAACATGAAAGCGTTGCAGGCGGCCTGGGATCAAATCATGACCCCATCGACTGCGGCTGCCGCCACATCTGTCGCCACGGATGACGTACATCCTGAAGTGACGGATATTCCACCTGTACAGTAATGCCTGATGGTGATGAGTTAGAACAACCATCAGGTATTTATGGATGAGCTGGATAGGGGGGTAACACTCTATCCAGCCTTTTGCATATGCTGCTTTTACGCTGGCATCGCTTCACGCGGGATAATCGCGCCGCGATACTGAATAACGGTACTTGCGGTCAGGTGCCCGCGTTTCGCTGCGTCTTCCGCACTGCCGCCCGTCAAACGTACCGCCAGATAACCGGCACTGAAAGAGTCGCCAGCTGCGGTGGTATCGATCACTTTTTCTTTCGGCAGTTTTACCGCCGGAACATCCACTAACCCTTCGCCAGCAATGGACACCAGGCAAGAATCCGCCCCGCGTTTCACCACCACTTCTTTCACGCCCGCGTTATGGGTGCGCGCAATGACGTCTTCCACCGGCTGTTGACCCCACAGCGCGTCTTCATCGTCCAGCGTCAGGAAGGCGATATCCGTGCATTCCAGCATTTGTTGGTACACCTGCTGTGTCTCTTCTTTGCTGGCCCACAGGCGCGGACGATAGTTATTGTCGAAAATCACTTTTCCGCCGTTGGCGCGGCATTCGCGCAGCAGGGAAAGCAGCTTTTCGCGGCTGGTCTGGCTTAAGATCGCCAGGCTAATCCCGCTCAGGTAGAGATAATCGAAATTCGCCAGCTCTTCGCAAATCGCCGCGGATTGCTCACTCTCCAGCCAGAATTTGGCGGCGGCTTCGTTACGCCAGTAGTAGAACGTACGTTCGCCGGTGCTGTCGGTTTCAATGTAGTAAAGGCCCGGCAGACGGTTTTCCATCCGTTGGGTCAGGGAAGTATCAACGTTCTCGCCGTGCCAGGCGTCCAGCATCTGCTGGCTAAAACTGTCCGTTCCCAGCGCCGTTACGTAATGAACGGTTAATGCCGCAGGATCGACCTGACGGGCGATATAGACGGAAGTGTTCAGGGTATCGCCGCCGAAACCGCGCTTAACGTCCGCGCCTTTCTCGGAAAGCTCAATCATGCATTCGCCAATCACGGCAATCTTTTTGGACATAGTCGTGAACCTGATCTGTAAAAAATTAGCGTTAGTTTGCGCTGTGGTGGTTTGCTGGTCAACCATATTAAAACAGTGTTCCATTATTTTTTTGAGCCAGAACGTATTCCTGAAAGATTCCGTTGTGGAGTGGGGAAATTTACCCCGACCAGGCGGTAAAGTTCTGCCCTTGCGCGCCGATAATCTTTGTCGAGTCCGGGCAGCATCACTTTTAAACACAGGACATCTTTGATGATAAGGCAGGTTATCCAGCGAATAAGCAACCCTGAAGCAAGCATCGAGAGCTTGCAGGAACGGCGTTTTTGGTTGCAGTGTGAGCGTGCTTACACCTGGCAGCCGATCTATCAAACCTGCGGACGGTTAATGGCCGTGGAGCTATTAACGGTGGTCACGCATCCCTTGAACCCTTCGCAACGCCTGCCGCCGGATCGCTATTTTACTGAAATCACCGTTAGCCATCGGATGGAGGTTGTGAAAGAGCAGATTGATTTGCTGGCGCAAAAAGCCGACTTCTTTGTAGAGCACGGCCTGTTGGCATCGGTCAATATTGACGGCCCTACGCTCATCGCCCTGCGTCAGCAACCAAAAATCCTGCGCCAGATTGAGCGTCTTCCCTGGCTGCGTTTCGAACTGGTGGAGCATATCCGTCTGCCGAAAGATTCAACCTTTGCCTCGATGTGTGAATTTGGCCCGCTGTGGCTGGATGATTTTGGTACCGGGATGGCAAATTTCTCTGTACTAAGTGAAGTGCGTTATGACTACATCAAAATCGCGCGAGAACTGTTTGTGATGCTGCGTCAGTCACCGGAAGGACGCACACTCTTTTCTCAGCTTTTACATCTAATGAATCGCTATTGTCGCGGGGTGATTGTCGAGGGCGTAGAAACACCAGAAGAGTGGCGTGATGTTCAGAACTCGCCCGCATTCGCCGCACAAGGCTGGTTTCTTTCACGCCCGGCACCGATAGAAACGCTGAATACGGCGGTTCTGGCGCTATAAGCTGCCTCATTTTCCGCCTGGCTGGACTATCTTTAGGACTGGCACAGGAAGAATATGAGGAAGCGAACGATGAGCAAGGCAGGCAAAATAACCGCTGCGATTTCAGGGGCTTTCTTGTTGTTGATTGTCGTGGCGATCATTTTGATTGCAACTTTTGACTGGAATCGACTCAAACCGACCATCAACCAGAAAGTCTCTGCGGAGTTGAATCGTCCGTTCGCTATCCGTGGCGATCTGGGCGTGGTGTGGGAGCGGCAAAAACAAGAAACTGGCTGGCGCAGCTGGGTGCCGTGGCCCCATGTACACGCGGAAGACATCATTCTTGGCAATCCACCGGATATTCCCGAAGTCACAATGGTGCATTTGCCGCGAGTAGAAGCGACGCTGGCCCCGCTGGCGCTGCTGACCAAAACGGTCTGGTTGCCGTGGATCAAGCTCGAAAAGCCCGACGCACGCCTGATTCGCCTCTCAGAAAAGAACAACAACTGGACGTTTAATCTTGCCAACGATGACAACAAAGACACGAATGCAAAGCCGTCGGCATGGTCGTTTCGGCTGGATAATATTCTGTTCGATCAAGGGCGGATCGCCATTGATGACAAAGTAAGCAAAGCGGATCTGGAAATTTTTGTCGATCCGTTAGGCAAGCCGCTGCCGTTCAGCGAAGTTACTGGATCGAAAGGTAAAGCGGATAAAGAAAAGGTGGGCGATTACGTTTTTGGCCTGAAGGCGCAGGGACGTTATAACGGAGAGCCGCTCACTGGTACGGGAAAAATAGGCGGTATGCTGGCGCTGCGTGGCGAAGGGACGCCATTTCCTGTACAGGCTGATTTTCGCTCTGGTAACACCCGTGTTGCTTTTGATGGCGTTGTGAATGACCCAATGAAGATGGGTGGTGTCGATTTACGGCTTAAATTTTCTGGCGATTCGCTGGGTGATCTCTATGAACTGACGGGCGTTCTGCTGCCCGATACCCCGCCGTTTGAAACGGATGGTCGGCTGGTAGCGAAAATCGACACTGAAAAATCGTCGGTCTTTGATTATCGCGGTTTTAATGGGCGAATTGGCGATAGCGATATCCACGGTTCTCTGGTCTACACCACCGGCAAGCCACGACCAAAACTGGAAGGTGATGTTGAGTCGCGGCAATTGCGGCTGGCAGATTTAGGGCCGTTAATTGGCGTTGATTCCGGGAAAGGAGCTGAAAAGTCGAAACGGTCTGAACAGAAGAAGGGTGAAAAAAGCGTTCAGCCTGCGGGCAAAGTGCTGCCTTATGACCGCTTCGAAACCGATAAATGGGACGTCATGGATGCCGATGTTCGCTTCAAAGGGCGGCGCATTGAGCATGGCAGTAGCCTGCCGATTAGCGATCTTTCTACTCATATCATCCTCAAAAATGCTGACCTGCGCCTGCAACCGCTGAAATTTGGCATGGCAGGCGGCAGCATTGCGGCGAATATTCATCTGGAAGGTGATAAAAAACCGATGCAAGGGCGGGCAGATATTCAGGCTCGTCGACTGAAACTGAAAGAACTGATGCCCGATGTAGAACTGATGCAGAAGACGCTGGGGGAAATGAACGGTGACGCGGAACTACGCGGTAGCGGTAACTCGGTGGCGGCGCTTTTAGGCAACAGTAACGGCAACCTGAAACTGCTGATGAATGACGGGCTGGTGAGCCGCAACCTGATGGAGATTGTCGGGCTGAATGTCGGTAACTACATTGTCGGTGCGATATTTGGTGACGATGAGGTGCGGGTGAACTGCGCGGCGGCGAATCTTGATATTGCCAACGGTGTGGCGCGTCCGCAGATTTTTGCTTTTGATACTGAGAATGCGTTGATCAATGTTACCGGTACGGCAAGTTTTGCTTCGGAGCAACTGGATTTGACTATCGATCCAGAAAGTAAAGGGATTCGGATTATCACACTGCGTTCGCCGCTGTATGTGCGTGGGACGTTTAAAAATCCGCAGGCTGGGGTGAAAGCCGGGCCGTTGATTGCCCGTGGTGCTGTTGCGGCGGCACTGGCAACGCTGGTAACACCGGCGGCGGCGTTACTGGCGCTGATCTCTCCTTCCGAAGGGGAGGCTAATCAGTGTCGGACGATTTTGTCGCAGATGAAGAAGTGATGATAATTGCCGGATGTCTGACATCCGGCAATTAAACAGATTTAGAGTGTTGGCAAAGTGTGCTTTGTTCATGCCGGATGCGACGTGAACGCCTTATCCGTCCAACAAATCCTTGCGAATTCAATATATTGTATGGAAATTCTGGCCTGATAAGCGTAGCGCATCAGGCTTTTCACTCTGATTACAACGACTGATGTCGCGTCTCATGGGTCAGCAGCAGGGCGATTAACGTCAAGCCAGCCATCGCCGCCAGATATAGCCCCACCGCACCTAACCCGTAGTTAGTCTGCAACCAGGCTGCGATATATGGCGCAACGGAAGCCCCGAGAATCGACGATACGTTGTAAGAGAACGATGCTCCGGTGTAACGCACTTCTGTCGGGAACAGCTCTGGTAACAGCGCGCCCATCGGACCGAAGGTCAGCCCCATCAGACTTAACCCCAGCAGCAGGAAGGCAAAAACCAGAATCGGGTTGCCAGAACCGAGCAAAGGGTTAAAGGCGAATAGCGCGAACAGGATGATCAGCGTGGTGATGATTACCATGCTTTTACGGCGACCAAAGGCATCAGCCAGTAATCCGGCGACGGGCACCATCACGCCAAAACCAATAACTGCCATCATCAGCATCCACAACACTTCGTTACGCGGCAGGCCAAGCCCAACTGGCGCGGCGGCGGTACTAAAGGTCATAGAGTAGACCGTCATGATGTAAAACAGCGTATAGGTTGCCAGCATAATGAACGTACCCAGTACGGTTACGCGAACATGTTTGGTCAGCAGCGTACCCAGCGGGATCTTCACCTGTTTTTTCGCTTTAGCGACTTTCTCAAACACCGGCGACTCATGCAGCGACACGCGAACATACAGGCCGATAATGACCAGCACCGCCGAGAAGATAAATGGCACACGCCAGCCCCAGCTCATAAACTGCTCGTCGGTCAGTAGCCAGGAAAGCAGCAAGAAAGTGCCGTTGGCAAAGAAGAAGCCAATCGGTGCGCCCAGCTGCGGGAAGGAGCCGTACAATGCACGTTTGCGCGGTGGGGCGTTTTCAGTCGCCAGCAGAGCCGCGCCGCCCCATTCACCACCTAAGCCCAGACCCTGACCAAATCGAGCCAGCGCCAGCAGCAGCGGGGCGAAAATACCAATCGTGGCATAGCCTGGCAGCAGACCAATCACCACGGTCGAAATCCCCATCGTTAGCAACGAGGCGACCAGCGTCGCTTTACGCCCAACGCGATCGCCAAAATGACCAAAAACGGCAGAGCCAATGGGGCGCGCGACGAAGGCGATGGCGAAGGTGGCGAGCGACTGTAGCGTTGCTGCCGTTGGATCGCCCTGCGGGAAGAAGATATGCGGAAACACAATAACGGCCGCAGTGGCGTAAATGTAAAAGTCGAAGAACTCAATGGCCGTGCCAATGAGAGAGGCGACAAGGACTTTATTACGCGAGTTGATCGGCGTGTATTCTTGCTCGTGGTCGAGTGTTGTGGCTGTTGCTTGCATAATCTTTTCTTATTTTTTGGCTAACGAATAGCCATATTACGCACAGCAAAAGTGATATTTCAATGTGTAACAAATCGCGGAAATGGTCAAAAATCATGCAAAAAGGGGATAATGTTTAGGCCAGTGATTTTTCTTCTATGAAATGCTTCACATAATTTTATAAATGGTGGATTAAACTGGTTTTAGGTTAAATAAAAGTTACCAACTGGATTTATATGCTGGGGTTATGAGTTGGAATGAAATTGTTTGCTCCTGAATAGATGGCTAAAGAGGCTCTGGGAAAGAGTTTCAAGAGGTTATGTGCGCATTATAGCCGGATGCGATGCTGGCGCATCTTATCCGGCCTACGGGGAGCCAGGCCGAATAAATTCGTACGCCGCATCCGGCCTATTTTAAGGCTGCGTTTTCCCCGGCATTCGCGGGTCGTCTTTATATTCGGCGGTGGCAATCCACGCCGCGCAAAACAGCGTCAAACGGGCGAAGAAGTAGAAAAATGCCATCAGTCCCAGCACGGAACCAAATGCTGCGCCAGAGGGGGATTTCATCAGCGATGGCAGGGTGTAGGTCATCACGATTTTAATCACTTCAAAACCAATCGCAGCCAGAAATGTTCCGCGAATCAGGGCTTTTTTGCGCGGACGGTGGCGCGGCAAGCGCCAGAAGATCCAGAAGAAAAGCAGATAGTTGGCGAAGATGGAAATCGCCAGGCCAATTAACCGCCATGTCGGTTTCAGCCACTCAATGCTGTTCAGGTGAAGGGCGCTAATAATCATTTGCTGCGCAGAACCGGCAACCGAGGTGATAGAAAGCGTCACAATCAGCGCAATCAACAAACCAATCAGCGAAATAAAATCACGCAGATATTTTACCCAGAACTTCTCCTGATCTTGCGGCGAGCGTTCCCAGACATCGCGTGACTGGGCGCGAATCGCTTCACGCAGGTTACCCATCCAGTTGATGCCGGAATAAAGCGCCACTGCCAGACCGACAAGCCCTACAGTCGTACGCTGCTGAACGGCGGTGTTGATGGTGTTTTTCAACGTGGCGGCTAGCGTCGGATCGCTAATGTTTTGCAGAATTTTGTCGAAGATATCCTGTAGCAACATCGGATGGGAGGCCAGCACAAAGCCCCCTGCGGCAAACGACACCATCAAAATCGGGATCATCGACAAAAATGAGAAATAGGTGATAGCCGCACCAAACTGGTTACCCAGCCGATCGTTAAAGCGCTCTGTTGCGCGAATCAGGTGCGCAATAACCGGTTGGCGTTGGACTTTCTCGGCAGTAGTGGTGACGGTTTCCAGCGCCTGGCTAACTTTGCCGCCTTTCTCGCTATTATCCAACTGCTTAATCGGCTCGTGCTCCAGATCCTGGGTGGGACGTTTGATCTCGTTTTCCTGCGTCATCCGCTCTTTTGTCCTTCTGTCGTGGTCATTCTTAAAAAGTATAGTCGGTCAGTCCAGGTGCTCTGTCATTACGCCAGCCAGCCACTGCATAAACAGGTTTACACGCCGGGAAAGCTCCCGACGCTGCGGATAAACCAGCGAAAGGGAGAGCGGCTCGGCACGGTAGCCAGGTAATACTTCAATAAGCCGCCCGGCACGCAGGGCTTCGCGCACGGCAATGCGCGGGATCTGAATAATCCCCAGACCGGCAAGACCGGCGGCGAGATAGTTTTCGCGACTGTTTACCGTCAACATGCCGCCAGACTTAAACCACTGGACGCCATTAACGCTGGCAACCTCAAAACCTAACGGATGTACACCCAGGTGCGGTGTGTAACGCACTATTGCGTGTGAAGCCAGATCGTCGGGGCTTTGCGGATAACCAAAGCGCGTCAGATAGTGCGGACTGGCACAGTTGACCATGGTCAGTTTGCCGAGGGGACGGGCGATAACGCCATCTTCCGGTAACGCGCCAGTGCGTATCACGCAATCAAAACCATCGTGAAGAATATCTACCGGACGGTCATGGCTACTCAGCTCCAGCTCAATTCCCGGATGCTGATAGAGAAATTCCGACAGACGCGGCAGTAACAGGCTTTTCGCGATTCCTGGCGGGATGTCGATGCGTAATTTACCGCTGATACTGGTGGCATCCTGTTGAAACAGACCGTCCAGTTCGTTGAGATTACTCAACACATCTTTTGCCCGTTGATAATAGGTCATGCCTTCTGGCGTGAGTTTGACTCGCCGCGTGGTGCGCTGGAGAAGCTGGATGCCAAGTTGATGTTCCAGTGCCTGTATCTGGCGCGAAACACTTCCCTTTGGCAAAGCAAAAAAATCCGCCGCGCGAGAAAAACTTTCCAGCTCCGCGACTTTGATGAACAACTGCATTGCGTGAATTTTATCCATTTCTTTGACCGATTGTTGTTCACAACGAAACAGTAACGCGCATATCGCATTGTTTATTGTTTTTTCTAACACCTAAAGCCGGGTTTCACAATGTTGTCATGACGAATGTGGCGATTTCTCAGTAGGAAAAGGGAGGAATAGCTTTCTTAGAAAGGTGAATCCCCTTAAACAGAGCGTATTTTTCAGCGATTCCCTTTAAAGTGAATAGAGGACGTATTGGCTATTTGTGCTTATTTTTGTCTCATTGCCATTTGTTATTTTGGCTTGTGGTCGCGGAATTTCATTTTTAATTGCATGCGTACTAACCACTAATATAAGGAAATCCTCAAAATTGTTTTAAATAGTGCCCTCGACATGTAATTTCAGGCGTTTAGCTGTAACTATTTATATCGGTAACTATTTTCTACGCGTCATCTCTGTAGAATGGCCACCGCCAAATGGCGAATTCTTATTTTTTCTCGCGGGTAATACCCTTCCACTACTTAAGTCTTTTTAACGTATTCAGGTGGAGATTCAGTTATGCAAATAGTCATGTTTGACAGGCAGTCAATATTTATTCATGGAATGAAAATCAGTTTACAGCAACGTATTCCAGGAGTGAGTATTCAGGGGGCCAGTCAGGCAGACGAGTTATGGCAAAAGCTGGAAAGTTACCCTGAAGCCTTAGTGATGCTCGATGGCGATCAGGATGGTGAGTTTTGTTACTGGTTGCTGCAAAAAACCGTGGTGCAATTTCCTGAGGTTAAGGTGTTAATTACGGCGACGGATTGCAATAAACGGTGGTTACAGGAAGTTATCCATTTTAATGTGCTGGCCATTGTGCCTCGTGATTCAACCGTCGAGACATTTGCGTTGGCGGTAAATAGTGCGGCGATGGGGATGATGTTTCTGCCTGGAGACTGGCGGACGACGCCGGAAAAGGACATTAAAGATCTCAAATCGTTAAGCGCCCGCCAGCGGGAGATTTTAACCATGTTAGCGGCGGGCGAATCAAATAAGGAGATCGGCAGGGCGCTGAATATCAGTACCGGAACGGTAAAAGCGCATCTGGAATCCCTGTATCGCCGTCTGGAAGTGAAAAATCGCACCCAGGCGGCAATGATGTTAAATATCTCCTCCTGAAGAGGATAATTTTACAGCCAGCAGGAAGTTAGCGGCTGGCTGTAAAAATATTATGGTTCACCGTACAAACCAATTAAACGGCGCACCACACCGTTAGTCCAGCCAAACCCATCCTGCAACGGATACTCGCCACCGCCGCCTTCGCGGGGAACACCATCGGCAATATGGTATTTCTCGATCAGTTTGTGCTGTTCCAGATAGAACTGATTCACCGTCTTCAGCCAGCTGCGCGCGATTTCATCACCCAGAAGGTCATCGCCATACATTTTAAATCCCTGAATCGCCATCCATTGTAACGGTGCCCAGCCGTTGGGTTTATCCCACTGTTCACCGGTTTCGTACTCGCTTGCCAGAATCCCGCCAGGTGTCAGTAACCGGCTGCGCACGGCGTTTGCCAGACGATCGGCCTGTTCATGGTTCGCCATACCGACATAGAGCGGCACAATGGCGGCAGCGGAAAACAGCGCCAGTTGCTCGCGTCGCCAGTCGTAATCGCGGTAGATGCCGTTTTCATCATCCCAGAGGTAACGGTTTACCGCATCGCGACGGGCACTGGCCTTCTGGCGGAACAGTGCTTCTGTCTCTTTCTCGCCTTTCAGCGCCGAGATGTTGGCGATGGCGCTCTCCAGTTTAAACAGGAAGGCATTCAGATCGATGGGGATGAACTGGGTGGTACGAATGCTCGCCAGACGACCAGTATCACGCAGCCAACGGGAAGAGTAATCCCAACCGGAGGCCGCCCCCGCACGTAAATCGCGGTACACCTCGTTAGGCGGGCGACCAGAATGTTTCGCGGTTTCAACGTCCTCAAGCCAGGATTCGTCACGCGGCGTGTCGCGATCGTCCCAGTAACGATTGAGCAGCGAGCCGTCCGGCATCCGCACAACATGGCGATAGGCCTGATTAGGGATCAACGATTCTGCACCGTCCATCCAGAAGGCATATTCCATTTTCAGGTGGTCGAGATAGCGGCGCGCGCCGCGTACACCATCTTCTTCAAACAACTCCACCATCAGCGCAAAAACCGGTGGTTGCGAGCGGCTCAAATAATAGGTGCGGTTGCCGTTGGGGATGTGGCCGTAGTTTTCGATCATCCAGGCGAAGTTATCGGCCATGCATTTCAGCAAATCTTCCCGACCACTTTCCGCCAGCCCCAGCATGGTGAAATAGGAATCCCAATAGTAGGTTTCGCTAAAACGGCCGCCCGGGACAATATATGACTGCGGCAGCGCCAGCAGAGAAGACCACGGAATGTGATCCTGTGGTTCACGGGTTAGCACCGGCCACAGCTGGTCGATATGCTCTTTCAGGGAATTTTGCGGGTCCGATACATACTCGCTGGAGTAGACCTCCGGCAGCCAGAAGTGGTTTTCAACAAACTTGCGCAAGTCAAAATCACGATGACGGCGCACTTTACGGTAGCGGATTAAAATATCCAGCGGGTCCATTTTGGGTGCGCAGTCGGGAAAGGTTTTACTGTCGGGGAAAATTTTCGCCGACTGAACATGCTCGAACAGTTCGAGATAGCGATCGGCAGGCGTCAGCGCATCAGAGGCGGGCAGCCCTTCAATCATCTCGGGTTCCGGTTCTGCCTCGATCATCTCATCCAGTTTTAATTCATACGGGTCCAGCTCATAGCAGAGATCGACCTCGATCATCAGTTCGTCTGGATTAGGGTTTTGAATTTTCTGATTGAGCATAAGGATCCGACCTCCGAAATTCGTCGCTAATTATCGGGCTTTTCTTTAAGGGTAGTCATTCGCTCCGCCTGGTGGGCGACAAAGCGTGCGGTGGATCACGTTTATTAACCTGCCAAAAAATATAACGCACTAATATCAATGGAATTTATAAAAATACGGATTTCGTGTTGTTTTTCATTTTCAGAACATTCAATCCTGCTCTCGCCGCAATCATGATATGCCATTCCTGATCTGGGTAATAGGCACTGGCTATCTTATTGATAGTTTATATTCATGTAATTGATTGATTCCTATCAAAAAGCATATCTCCCTGTTTTTTATGATGGCTTTGTCTCGCAGAGACGTTTGCAGCATTCTGGAAAATTTTCTGGGTCACAATAACTCACCACCGTGAGGGAAGAATAATGAAAATGGTCTCACGTATTACCGCGATCGGCCTGGCTGGCGTCGCGATTTGCTATTTAGGGTTATCTGGTTATGTGTGGTACCACGATAATAAACGCAGTAAACAGGCCGATGTTCAGGCATCTGCTGTCAGTGAAAATAATAAGGTTTTAGGCTTTCTCCGTGAAAAAGGATGCGACTATTGCCATACACCTTCGGCAGAATTACCCGCCTATTATTATATTCCCGGCGCGAAACAGTTGATGGATTACGACATAAAGCTTGGATATAAATCTTTTAACCTCGAGGCCGTGCGTGCGGCTCTGCTGGCTAATAAACCCGTTTCGCAAAGCGATCTGAATAAGATTGAATGGGTGATGCAGTATGAAACTATGCCGCCAACGCGTTATACCGCGCTACACTGGGCGGGTAAGGTGAGTGATGAAGAGCGGGCGGAAATACTGGCCTGGATTGCAAAACAGCGCGCGGAATATTACGCCAGCAATGATACTGCTCCGGAGCATCGCAATGAACCGGTGCAGCCCATCCCGCAAAAACTGCCTACCGATGCGCAAAAAGTGGCGTTGGGTTTTGCGCTGTATCACGATCCCCGTTTATCGGCTGATAGCACCATTTCATGCGCTCATTGCCATGCGTTGAATGCGGGGGGCGTCGATGGCAGAAAAACATCGATTGGTGTTGGTGGCGCAGTGGGGCCGATTAACGCGCCGACGGTATTTAACTCAGTATTTAACGTTGAGCAGTTCTGGGATGGTCGTGCGGCAACATTGCAGGATCAGGCTGGTGGACCGCCGTTGAACCCGATTGAAATGGCGTCGAAATCCTGGGACGAAATTATTGCTAAGCTGGAAAAAGATCCGCAGCTTAAAGCGCAGTTCCTCGAAGTCTATCCGCAAGGTTTCAGTGGCGAAAATATTACTGATGCCATTGCTGAATTTGAGAAAACATTAATTACGCCGGATTCCCCATTTGATAAATGGTTGCGTGGAGATGAGAATGCTCTGACGGCGCAACAGAAAAAAGGCTATCAATTATTTAAAGATAATAAATGTGCAACTTGTCATGGTGGTATTATTCTCGGCGGACGTTCCTTTGAACCGTTGGGGCTGAAAAAAGACTTTAACTTTGGTGAAATTACGGCGGCGGATATTGGTCGTATGAATGTGACTAAAGAAGAGCGTGATAAATTGCGTCAGAAAGTACCCGGTTTACGTAACGTTGCTTTAACGGCACCGTACTTCCATCGCGGTGACGTGCCGACGCTGGACGGGGCGGTGAAACTGATGCTGCGCTATCAGGTAGGCAAAGAGCTGCCGCAGGAGGATGTGGATGATATCGTAGCTTTCCTGCACAGTCTGAACGGGGTTTACACGCCGTATATGCAGGATAAACAATAATTAATTTGATCGCCCGAACAGGAGTGTTTGGGCGATTTTTATTACGATAATAAAGTCTGTTTTTAATATTATCATATTAAATGTTTATATTATAAAAGGTCGTTTTTCTGCTTAGGATTTTGTTATTTAAATTAAGCCTGTAATGCCTTGCTTCCATTGCGGATAAATCCTACTTTTTTATTGCCTTCAAATAAATTTAAGGAGTTCGAAATGGACCAGAAGCTGTTAACGGATTTCCGCTCAGAACTACTCGATTCACGTTTTGGTGCAAAGGCCATTTCTACTATCGCGGAGTCAAAACGATTTCCGCTGCACGAAATGCGCGATGATGTTGCATTTCAGATTATCAATGATGAATTATATCTTGATGGCAACGCTCGTCAGAACCTGGCCACTTTCTGCCAGACCTGGGACGACGAAAACGTCCATAAATTGATGGATTTGTCGATCAATAAAAACTGGATCGACAAAGAAGAATATCCGCAATCCGCTGCAATCGACCTGCGTTGCGTAAACATGGTTGCCGATCTGTGGCATGCGCCTGCACCGAAAAATGGTCAGGCCGTTGGCACCAACACCATTGGTTCTTCCGAGGCCTGTATGCTCGGCGGGATGGCGATGAAATGGCGTTGGCGCAAGCGTATGGAAGCCGCAGGCAAACCAACGGATAAACCAAACCTGGTGTGCGGTCCGGTACAAATCTGCTGGCATAAATTCGCCCGCTACTGGGATGTGGAGTTGCGTGAGATCCCTATGCGCCCCGGTCAGTTGTTTATGGACCCGAAACGCATGATTGAAGCCTGCGACGAAAATACCATCGGCGTGGTGCCGACTTTCGGCGTGACCTACACCGGTAACTATGAGTTCCCGCAGCCGCTGCACGATGCGCTGGATAAATTCCAGGCCGACACCGGTATCGACATC
>NZ_JBJQLL010000029.1:0-42237 GCF_046486405.1 Escherichia sp. WS338
CGCACCACCCCGTCAGTAGCTGAACAGGAGGGACAGCTGATAGAAACAGAAGCCACTGGAGCACCTCAAAAACACCATCATACACTAAATCAGTAAGTTGGCAGCATCACCGACCCTGGCGATGATTTTGCTGGCTGTGCCGTTTACCTTTAGCGCCCCGCGTTCGCCTGGGATGGGTAGCCGTCTCGCTGTAGGCGTCATCGTTGGCTTACTCACCTGGATCAGCTATCAAATCATGGTCAATCTGGGATTGTTATTTGCGTTGAGCGCACCTGTTACCGCGCTCGGTTTACCGGTAGCGTTTGTGCTGGTGGCGTTGAGCCTGGTGTATTGGTATGACAGACAACATTAAACCCGCCGTGGCGCAACACCACAGCGGGCTCACATTACTGCTTCAGAGTAGCAAATGCCTGAATGATGGCATCGATTTGCTCACGACTGTGGGCAGCGTTTACGCTACAGCGCAGCAGCGTGATGCCTGCAGGCGCGGCAGGTGGCAGGATAAGATTCACATAAACGCCCAGCGAAATAAGCTCGCGCCAGATGCGTAAACCTTCCTCTTTCGAACCGATTATTACTGGCACTACCGGGCTAATATGTGAACTTAACTCATAACCCAGTTTTTGCAGACCGTCATACAGATGGTTGGCGTTATCCATCAGTTTTTGCCGCAGCTCTGGTTGTGTGGAAATGGTTCTTAACGACGAGCGCACGGTCGCAATGCAGGACGGAGAAGGAGAGGCGGTAAAAATATACGGGCGGCTGCCGTAGCGCAGCACTTCCATCGCTTCTGAACCCACGGCAAAACCACCAATGGAAGCCAAACTTTTACTGAAGGTGCCGACGATAATATCCACGTCGTCTTCAACGCCAACGGCTTCAACCAGTCCGCGGCCTGTTGCGCCTAACACGCCAAACGAATGTGCTTCATCGACAATCAAATAACCACCGAGACGACGTTTGATATCAACAATTTCTGCCAGCGGCGCAACGTCACCGAGCATACTGTAGATGCCTTCAACGATAATAATCGCCTCTTTCGCCCGTTCACCGAGGCGGACCATGCGCCGTTCCAGATCGTTGACGTCATTATGGCGGAAACGAATAATCTCTGCGCCGCCGAGAGAACAGGCGTCATAAATACTGGCGTGGCTGTCGGCATCCAGTAACACCACGGCGTTATGGTCGGCAAGTGCGCTGATGACACCTAAATTAGCGGTATAACCGGTTGAAAAAACGATAGCGGTAGGGCGATTGAAAAACTCGGCAATCTCTTTCTCTAACGCCAGATGCGGCGCATAACTGCCGTTTGCCATACGAGAACCGGTGGTGCCAGTGCCTTGGGCCGCTAACGCTGCCTGACCTTCGCGGATAGCATCATGATTAAAGGTTAAACCGAGATAATTATTGGTCCCGGCCAGAATCACTTTTTTATTGCCGATCCGGCCTTCGGTGGCGGAATACACTTCATCAATACAGGTGCCAAATGGTGTTAACCCGTTGTCACTAAATTGCAGGCGCTCGCCAGCAAGGCGCGCATATTTATCGTATAGCCCCATTATTTATTCTCCAGCCATGGAAGTAGAGTTTCCATTAATTGCGCAGGGGTTTTGACATCCAGCAGAATATTAATAGGAATGGAAATATCGAATCTGTCTTCCAGCATCATTAAGAGATCCATCACTTTGATCGACTCCAGGCCAAGATCGTTGACGAGATCGCTGTCGGGCTTAATTTCCACACCGTTTTCGACCAAATCCTGTAAACAGGAAAGGATGTAATCCATTACTATTTCACGATTTACCATAGAAACGTTAACACACCTTTAAACAAGACAATCAAAATAGCCCGTTGCGTAATGCGTGTTCCAGGCTAATCCCGGGAAACCAATTAATATCTTCAGAAATACGGTTATTATTTGCCGACCAGTCGGCGTGGGTTAATTCACGAATTTTCGAGCGGGTCAGCATAGGTTCTTTACCTGCCAGGCGACTCAACGCAGTACTGATATCCGCAAGGCAGGTGAGTAGCGGCAGAGGAATGCCAACCATCCGCACAGAACCACAACGGGCTTCGGCGGCAAGCTGTCGTACGCGTTGCCAGTCATAGCCGCCAGCGACGCCATCGCATAATTCATAGGTTTGCGTCTGTACAGTTTCGGCGTTTAACCACTGACCCACTGCTTGCGCAAAATCGGTGACGTGCAGGAAAGAGAGTTGTGTATCTGGCGCACCAAGTCGTGGCAGCAGGCCGCGCAGCATCCAGTCAAACAGCGGTTTTAACTCTTTATCGCCGGGACCATACACGGCTGTCGGGCGAAAAATGCCCAGCGTAATTTCGTCAGCCATTGCGATCAGTCGTTGTTCGGCGACGTGTTTGGAATTTGCGTACCAGGAGAGTTCGGGATGGCGCGCCGCCAGCGAAGAGATAAACAGAAAACGTTGGCAAAAGCCGCTCTCTTTTGCCGCTTGCATCAGGCGCAGGCTGCCGTCAACGTTACAGCGGGTAAAAATCTCTTCTTTGTGTCCGCGCACTTGTCCGGCGCAATGGACCACCGCGCTGGCTCCGGCAACCAGTTCGCTAAGCGAATGTGTATCTTCCAGCGAACCGCGCACCCAGATGAGATTATCATTGACGTGAGCGCGGGCAGTACGCGTCAATGTGCGAACGTGAAAGCCGCGGGCGAGCAGGTTATCGATAATATATTTACCGATAAACCCGGTAGCGCCCGTCACCGCGACAGTTTGATTCATGCCAGGGATTCCTGCACATGAAGGCTTGCAGCATAAGCCTTCTGATAACGTTTTTTCGCTTCCGCACGGGCAGGCTTGCCGGAGGACGTTCGGGGAATACTGTGGGGCGGCAACAGATCGATAGCCGCGGTCACGCCAAATTCGCTTTGGATCCGTGCTACCAGTGCGTGGATAAGCTGCCCACGACGTTCTTCGTCGCTGATCCGACACTGGATCTGCAAAATGATTTTTTCCTGGGCGGTAACAAAAGCAATCGCATCGCCAGAATGAATTTCCGGTTCCTGTTCCGCAATGTATTCAATATCCTGCGGCCAGATATTACGGCCACGAATAATAATCAGATCTTTAATGCGTCCGGTGACATACAGATAACCGTCCAGCAGATAACCGAGGTCGCCGGTGTCTAACCAGCCCGTCGCGGCAATCTCGTCTTGCGAAACCTGGTCGCCAAAGTACCCGCTCATCAGGCTGGGGCCGGAGATGCAAATATGGCCTACCACACGTTCCGCGACAGGTATATCTGCTTCATTGCGGATTTCAATGCCATGTTCCGGCAACGCTTTACCGCAGTTGACGAAAGTCGATACGGCGCGTGTTTCAGCACCCGGCGCGACGGCTTTACCCTGGTATTCGAGGATGTCGCGATCCACTTCGTTAACCACAACCCCGCAGGCTTCATCAGAGAAGCTGACAGCCAGCGCATTTTCTGCCAGTCCGTAGCACGGCATGAAAGTTTTATCGTCAAAGTTAACCTGACGAAAACATTCAGCGAATTGATGGAGTTGTTCTGCGGAGATCGGTTCTGCTCCAATACCAGCGACGCGCCAGCAGGAAAGATCCAGTTCAGCGAGATCTTTTTCATTCACGCGGCGCTGGCACAATTCATAGCCAAACGGCGGTGCAACGGAAACGGTGCCGCGATTTTTACTGATCAATTTAAGCCATTGCAGAGGACGCATGGCAAAATCCTGAGTGCGCAAATAATCTACTGAAAGCTGCGTGGCGACGGGGGTCAGGAGAAAGCCGACCAGTCCCATATCATGGTAGAAAGGCAGCCAGGAGACGCAGCGGTCGCCAGGGCGTAATTTAATGCCATCGTGGCTTATAGCACGTAGATTAGCCATCACTTCGTGATGGGTGATAATGACGCCACGGGGAAAACGGGTGCTGCCGGAGGTGTACTGGAGGTAGGCGATATCGTTCGGAACTGGACGCTGGAGCGCAACATCGGCTTCCGGTAATGCCTTAAACCAGGCGTGGCTTAAAACATGTAATTCGGGGTTGTTGTTATGCGTCGCGGCATTGACCAGCGGTAACCACTCATCACCAGTGATAATGGCTGCGGGCTGGCAACTTGCCAGTAAACCCTGCAGTTTGGCGCTCCAGGAATCCCGCTGACCGACGCCCATTGGAATCGCCAACGGGACGGCGACTAAGCCGGCACACTGGCAGGAAAAAAAAGCCTCTACAAACCCGCTACTCGTTTCGGCAATCAGCGCCACGCGATCGCCTTTTTTCAGGTTCAGCGATAACAACCGCTTCGCACCAGCTTCGGCACGCGCTTTTAACGTCTGATATTCCAGTTGATCTTCAAGTTGGCAACGTCTGTCATAAAAATTCATTCCGGCGCTACTCAGAGCGGCGTAGTCCAAAGCATCAACCAGCGTTGGAAAATCGGCATAGCGCATAGGTAGGGAATGCGTAAAGATTTTATTAGACATATACACCACGAAAAAATTGGATATCAAAAATAAAATGACAATAATGCGGTGGATTATATAGGCATAAAAGATAAATGAGATAGTATTTTCATCAGTGTGAAAATGAACATTGATTTAAATAATGAGTTTGAGTTTTTTTGTTTTTATTGTGAATGATATTTAATTTATGAATATATTAAGAAGAAGCCTTGTCCGGTCGCCTTAAATCGACAAAAGGCATTGTGGCGCTTCTGTGTAGTCTCTGACCTTATCGTAATCATTAATAATACTATTTATTCGTCGTTTGTATTCATTGGGTTGATTGTTAAGGTGCCGTTCGTTGCTGTTGCAACCTGTTTGTCACCGTTAATTATTTGTTACCCACAGAACTATGGAATGCGATCTGCTGATGATTAAAATTGAAAAAGTAATTAATAAAAATGACCTTAAGGCATTTATCGCTTTTCCGTCATCACTTTATCCCGACGATCCAAACTGGATACCCCCTTTATTCATTGAACGCAACGAGCATTTGTCTGCGAAAAATCCGGGGACGGACCATATCATCTGGCAGGCGTGGGTGGCAAAAAAAGCGGGGCAGATAGTTGGGCGTATTACCGCGCAAATCGATACCTTGCACCGCGAGCGTTACGGCAAAGATACCGGTCATTTCGGCATGATTGACGCCATTGATGATCCGCAGGTTTTTGCCGCGTTGTTTGGCGCAGCGGAAGCGTGGTTGAAGTCACAAGGTGCAAGTAAGATCAGCGGTCCTTTCAGCCTGAATATCAATCAGGAAAGCGGATTACTGATTGAAGGTTTCGATACACCACCCAGTGCGATGATGCCACACGGTAAACCGTGGTATGCCGCGCATATTGAACAACTGGGTTATCACAAAGGCATTGATTTACTGGCGTGGTGGATGCAGCGAACCGATCTCACTTTCTCTCCGGCGCTAAAAAAACTGATGGATCAGGTGCGCAAAAAAGTGACCATTCGCTGCATCAATCGCCAGCGGTTTGCCGAAGAGATACAGATCCTGCGTGAGATTTTCAATTCTGGCTGGCAGCACAACTGGGGATTTGTGCCGTTTACCGAACATGAATTCGCGACCATGGGCGATCAACTTAAATATCTGGTGCCGGACGATATGATCTACATCGCTGAGATTGATTCTGCACCCTGCGCGTTTATTGTTGGCTTGCCGAACATCAACGAGGCGATTGCCGATCTGAACGGATCGCTCTTTCCCTTCGGCTGGGCAAAATTGCTGTGGCGTTTGAAAGTCAGCGGTGTGCGAACTGCGCGAGTGCCGCTGATGGGCGTGCGGGACGAGTATCAGTTCAGCCGCATCGGCCCGGTAATTGCGCTGTTATTGATTGAAGCCTTACGCGATCCGTTTGCCCGTCGGAAGATCGATGCGCTGGAGATGTCATGGATCCTCGAAACCAATACAGGCATGAATAACATGCTGGAACGCATTGGGGCGGAGCCGTACAAGCGTTACCGATTGTATGAAAAGCAGATTTGATGGCAGTCACCCCTGCTTCATCTCCAGCGGCACCGCCGAGCGAATCAAATGGTGGCCTTCCAGCTCGATATCGTGGAGATTCTTTTTCACGGTCCGCACATGATCACGTGCTGCGCGCTGGGCGACGTGCGGCAGCCGCTGCAACACCGCGTTGTAGATCCGCGCATGCTGGCGATCGATCTGCTTTTTTTGCTGTGGTCGATGGTAGAGATTATTTACGCTGGCAAACACTGAATTAAACATCAGATCGGTCAATGATTGCAGCGTAAACACCAGCACCTGATTGTGAGAAGCCTGACAAATGGCGAGATGGAAAGCGTGATCCAACTGCGCATGTTCGATCAGCGAAATCTCTTTGTTGTTCTCACTGGCGGCGAGCATTTTTTCATAACAGCGGGTTATCACAACAAAATCAGCCTGGGTTCCCAGCGTTGCCGCCAGCCTTGCCGATTCGCCCTCCAGTAATGCGCGAACGTCGAGCAGATCGTACAGCGTTCGCGGCTGCGTACTGAACAGATGGATCAGCGGGCTGGCGTCCTGCACCCGATTAAGCCGTGCGACACGAGAATCGCGACCCTGCGCCGTTTCAATAATCCCGCGCCCGCGCAGCACGGTCAGCCCTTCACGCAGTGCGGAGCGTGAGAAGCCGAGCTTTTCACACAGTCGACGTTCCGAGGGAAGCGGCTGACCGACCTTCAACACGCCGTCGATAATTAACCGTTCGATACTCTCTGCAACCACTTCGCAAATAGGGCGACGTTCATCTTTCATTCCCGGACCTCGTGCACAGGTAGGACCAATTTTTCTGTTCTTAACTCGCAAAACACGCACATCACGCAAGTGATTATGTTACATCAATTTAACATTAAGTTAACCAAGGCAAGGTCACAGAGCTGGAAAAAAAATGGTCTGACCGGTAGCTAAAGAGATAGACGAAAACGAAAAGCCCGCTTAATAACTGTTCACAGAAGCAGCGCGCAAAAATCAGCTGCCACACAACACAACAAAGCGAAGCCTATTCATGAGCATCTTGTACGAAGAGCGTCTTGATGGCGCTTTACCCGATGTCGACCGCACATCGGTACTGATGGCACTGCGTGAGCATGTCCCTGGACTTGAGATCCTGCATACCGATGAGGAGATCATTCCTTACGAGTGTGACGGGTTGAGCGCGTATCGCACGCGTCCATTACTGGTTGTTTTGCCAAAGCAGATGGAACAGGTGACGGCGATTCTGGCTGTCTGCCACCGCCTGCGTGTACCGGTCGTGACCCGTGGTGCAGGCACCGGGCTTTCTGGTGGCGCGCTGCCTCTGGAAAAAGGTGTGTTGTTGGTGATGGCGCGCTTTAAAGAGATCCTCGACATTAACCCCGTTGGTCGCCGCGCGCGCGTGCAGCCGGGCGTGCGTAACCTGGCGATCTCCCAGGCCGTTGCGCCGCATAATCTCTATTACGCGCCGGATCCTTCCTCACAAATCGCCTGTTCAATTGGCGGCAATGTGGCGGAAAATGCCGGTGGCGTTCACTGCCTGAAATATGGTCTGACCGTACAGAACCTGCTGAAAATTGAAGTGCAAACGCTGGACGGCGAGGCGCTGACGCTGGGATCGGATGCGCTGGATTCGCCTGGTTTTGACCTGCTGGCGCTGTTCACCGGATCGGAAGGTATGCTCGGCGTGACCACCGAAGTGACGGTAAAACTGCTGCCGAAGCCGCCCGTGGCGCGGGTTCTGTTAGCCAGCTTTGACTCGGTAGAAAAAGCCGGACTTGCGGTTGGTGACATCATCGCCAATGGCATTATCCCCGGCGGGCTGGAGATGATGGATAACCTGTCGATTCGCGCGGCGGAAGATTTTATTCATGCCGGTTATCCCGTCGATGCCGAAGCGATTTTGTTATGCGAACTGGACGGCGTGGAGTCTGACGTACAGGAAGACTGCGAGCGAGTTAACGACATCTTGTTGAACGCGGGTGCGACTGACGTCCGTCTGGCACAGGACGAAGCAGAGCGAGTACGTTTCTGGGCCGGTCGCAAAAATGCGTTCCCGGCGGTAGGACGTATCTCCCCGGATTACTACTGCATGGATGGCACCATCCCGCGCCGCGCCCTGCCTGGCGTACTGGAAGGCATTGCCCGTTTATCGCAGCAATATGATTTACGCGTTGCCAACGTCTTTCATGCCGGAGACGGCAACATGCACCCGTTAATCCTTTTCGATGCCAACGAACCCGGTGAATTTGCCCGCGCGGAAGAACTGGGCGGGAAGATCCTCGAACTCTGCGTTGAAGTTGGCGGCAGCATCAGTGGGGAACATGGCATCGGGCGCGAAAAAATCAATCAAATGTGCGCCCAGTTCAACAGCGATGAAATCACGACCTTCCATGCGGTCAAGGCGGCGTTTGACCCCGATGGTTTGCTGAACCCAGGAAAAAACATTCCCACGCTACACCGCTGTGCTGAATTTGGTGCCATGCATGTGCATCACGGTCATTTACCTTTTCCTGAACTGGAGCGTTTCTGATGCTACGCGAGTGTGATTACAGCCAGGCGCTGCTGGAGCAGGTGAATCAGGCGATTAGCGATAAAACGCCGCTGGTGATTCAGGGCAGCAATAGCAAAGCCTTTTTAGGTCGCCCTGTCACCGGGCAAACGCTGGATGTGCGTTGTCATCGCGGCATTGTTAATTACGACCCGACCGAGCTGGTGATAACCGCGCGTGCCGGAACGCCGCTGGTGGCGATTGAAGCAGCGCTGGAGAGCGCCGGGCAAATGCTCCCCTGCGAGCCGCCGCATTATGGTGAAGAAGCCACCTGGGGCGGGATGGTCGCTTGCGGGCTGGCGGGGCCGCGTCGCCCGTGGAGTGGTTCGGTCCGCGATTTTGTCCTCGGCACGCGCATCATTACCGGCACTGGAAAACATCTGCGTTTTGGTGGCGAAGTGATGAAAAACGTTGCCGGATACGATCTCTCACGGTTAATGGCCGGAAGCTACGGTTGTCTTGGCGTGCTCACTGAAATCTCGATGAAAGTGTTACCGCGACCACGCGCCACCCTGAGTCTGCGTCGGGAAATCAGCCTGCAAGAAGCCATGAATGAAATCGCCCAGTGGCAACTCCAGCCATTACCCATTAGTGGCTTATGTTACTTCGACAATGCGTTGTGGATCCGCCTTGAGGGCGGCGGTGGATCGGTAAAAGCAGCGCGTGAACTGCTGGGGGGCGAAGAGGTTGCGGGTCAGTTCTGGCAGCAATTGCGTGAACAACAACTGCCGTTCTTCTCGTTACCAGGTACCTTATGGCGCATTTCCTTACCCAGCGATGCGCCGATGATAGATTTACCCGGCGAGCAACTGATCGACTGGGGCGGGGCGCTACGCTGGCTGAAATCGACAGCCGATGACAATCAAATCCATCGCATCGCCCGCAACGCTGGCGGTCATGCGACCCGCTTTAGTGCCGGAGATGGTGGTTTTGCCCCGCTACCGGCTCCTTTATTCCGCTATCACCAGCAGCTTAAACAGCAGCTCGACCCTTGCGGCGTGTTTAACCCCGGTCGCATGTACGCGGAACTTTGAGGAGCAGGCTATGCAAACCCGATTAACAGAAGAGATGCGGCAGAACGCGCGCGCGCTGGAAGCCGACAGCATCCTGCGCGCCTGTGTTCACTGCGGATTTTGTACCGCAACCTGCCCAACCTATCAGCTTCTGGGCGATGAACTGGACGGGCCGCGCGGGCGCATCTATCTGATTAAACAGGTACTGGAAGGCAACGAAGTCACGCTTAAAACACAGGAGCATCTCGATCGCTGTCTCACTTGCCGCAATTGTGAAACCACCTGTCCTTCTGGTGTGTGTTATCACAATTTGCTGGATATCGGGCGTGATATTGTCGAGCAGAAAGTGAAACGCCCACTGCCGGAGCGAATGCTGCGCGAAGGATTGCGCCAGGTAGTGCCGCGTCCGGCGGTCTTCCGTGCGCTGACGCAGGTAGGGCTGGTGCTGCGACCGTTTTTACCGGAACAGGTCAGAGCAAAACTGCCTGCTGAAACCGTGAAAGCTAAACCGCGTCCACCGCTGCGCCATAAGCGTCGGGTTTTAATGCTGGAAGGCTGCGCCCAGCCTACGCTTTCGCCCAACACCAACGCGGCAACTGCGCGAGTGCTGGATCGTCTGGGGATCAGCGTCATGCCAGCTAACGAAGCAGGCTGTTGTGGCGCGGTGGACTATCATCTTAATGCGCAAGAGAAAGGGTTAGCGCGGGCGCGCAATAATATTGATGCCTGGTGGCCCGCGATTGAAGCAGGTGCCGAGGCAATTTTGCAAACCGCCAGCGGTTGCGGCGCGTTCGTTAAAGAGTATGGGCAGATGCTGAAAAACGATGCGTTGTATGCCGATAAAGCGCGTCAGGTCAGTGAGCTGGCGGTCGATTTAGTCGAACTTCTGCGCAAGGAACCACTGGAAAAACTGGCAATTCGCGGCGATAAAAAACTGGCCTTCCACTGCCCGTGTACCCTACAACATGCGCAAAAGCTGAACGGCGAAGTGGAAAAAGTGTTATTTCGTCTTGGATTTACCTTAACGGACGTTCCCGACAGCCATCTGTGCTGCGGTTCAGCGGGAACATATGCGTTAACGCATCCCGATCTGGCACGCCAGCTGCGGGATAACAAAATGAATGCGCTGGAAAGCGGCAAACCGGAAATGATCGTCACCGCCAACATTGGTTGCCAGACGCATCTGGCGAGCGCCGGTCGTACCTCTGTGCGTCACTGGATTGAAATTGTAGAACAAGCCCTTGAAAAGGAATAACAAAATGAAAACTAAAGTCATTCTTAGCCAGCAAATGGCGAGTGCAATTATTGCCGCAGGTCAGGAAGAGGCGCAGAAAAACAACTGGTCTGTTTCCATTGCTGTTGCCGATGACGGCGGTCATCTGCTGGCGTTAAGTCGCATGGACGATTGCGCGCCGATTGCGGCTTACATCTCCCAGGAGAAAGCGCGTACCGCCGCGCTGGGGCGTCGTGAAACTAAGGGCTATGAAGAGATGGTGAACAACGGACGTACCGCGTTCGTGACTGCGCCGTTACTGACGTCGCTGGAAGGCGGCGTACCGGTTGTTGTTGATGGGCAAATTATTGGTGCCGTGGGCGTTTCTGGTTTAACCGGAGCACAGGATGCGCAGGTCGCGAAAGCGGCAGCAGCGGTGTTGGCGAAATAAGCGAAAACGAGGAGAGAAACAATGAGTCAAACCATAACCCAGGGCCGTTTACGCATTGACGCCAATTTTAAACGTTTTGTGGATGAAGAAGTTTTGCCGGGCGTGGAACTGGACGCTGCCGCGTTCTGGCGCAATGTTGATGAGATCGTTCACGATCTGGCGCCAGAGAATCGTCAGTTGCTGGCAGAGCGTGATCGCATTCAGGCGGCGCTTGATGAGTGGCATCGCAGCAATCCGGGGCCGGTAAAAGATAAAGCGGCCTATAAATCTTTCCTGCGTGAACTGGGCTACCTGGTGCCACAGCCTGACCACGTTACGGTGGAAACCACGGGCATCGACAGCGAAATCACCAGTCAGGCGGGGCCACAGCTGGTGGTTCCGGCGATGAACGCCCGCTACGCGCTGAACGCGGCGAACGCTCGCTGGGGCTCACTGTACGATGCGTTATACGGCAGTGACATCATCCCGCAGGAAGGGGCGATGGTCAGCGGCTACGATCCGCAGCGTGGTGAGCAGGTTATCGCCTGGGTTCGGCGTTTCCTCGATGAATCACTACCGCTGGAAAACGGCAGCTATCAGGATGTGGTGGCGTTTAAGGTGGTCGATAAACAATTACGCATCCAGTTGAAAAATGGTAAAGAAACCACGTTACGTACTCCAGCACAGTTTGTCGGTTACCGTGGCGATACTGCTGCGCTGACCTGCATTTTGCTGAAAAATAACGGCCTGCATATTGAGCTACAAATCGATGCCAACGGGCGGATTGGCAAAGACGATTCGGCGCACATCAACGATGTTATCGTCGAAGCGGCCATCAGTACCATTCTCGACTGCGAAGATTCGGTTGCGGCGGTTGATGCGGAAGATAAAATCCTGCTGTACCGCAACCTGCTGGGCCTGATGCAGGGGACTCTGCAAGAGAAAATGGAGAAGAACGGTCGGCAAATCGTGCGTAAACTGAATGACGATCGTCAGTACACTGCCGCCGATGGATCTGAAATTTCTCTGCACGGACGCTCGTTGCTGTTTATCCGCAACGTGGGTCATTTGATGACCATTCCTGTGATTTGGGACAGCGAAGGCAATGAAATCCCGGAAGGCATTCTTGATGGCGTCATGACTGGCGCGATTGCCCTCTATGATTTAAAAGTGCAGAAAAACTCGCGCACTGGCAGCGTCTATATTGTGAAACCGAAAATGCACGGTCCGCAGGAAGTGGCGTTCGCCAACAAACTGTTTTCCCGCGTTGAGACAATGCTCGGTATGGCACCGAATACCCTGAAAATGGGCATTATGGATGAAGAACGCCGGACCTCGCTGAACTTGCGTAGCTGTATCGCTCAGGCGCGCAACCGCGTGGCGTTCATCAATACCGGTTTCCTCGACCGTACCGGCGATGAAATGCATTCGGTGATGGAAGCGGGCCCGATGCTGCGTAAAAACCAGATGAAATCGACGCCGTGGATCAAAGCCTACGAACGTAATAACGTGCTTTCCGGTCTGTTCTGTGGGCTACGTGGAAAAGCGCAAATCGGTAAAGGCATGTGGGCAATGCCGGACCTGATGGCAGACATGTACAGCCAGAAGGGCGACCAATTGCGTGCCGGGGCAAACACGGCCTGGGTTCCGTCGCCAACTGCCGCTACGCTCCATGCGCTACACTACCACCAAACCAACGTACAGAGCGTGCAAGCCAACATTGCCCAGACCGAGTTCAATGCTGAATTTGAACCGCTGCTGGACGATCTGCTGACTATTCCGGTTGCTGAAAACGCTAATTGGTCGGCGCAAGAGATCCAACAAGAGCTGGATAACAACGTGCAGGGGATTCTGGGGTACGTGGTGCGTTGGGTGGAGCAGGGGATTGGTTGTTCAAAAGTGCCGGATATTCACAACGTGGCGTTGATGGAAGACCGCGCAACGCTGCGTATTTCCAGCCAGCATATCGCCAACTGGTTACGTCACGGTATTCTGACCAAAGATCAGGTGCAGGCGTCGCTGGAGAATATGGCGAAAGTGGTTGATCAGCAAAACGCTGGCGATCCGGCTTATCGTCCAATGGTGGAGAATTTCGCTAACTCGTGTGCTTTTAAAGCTGCCTGCGATTTGATCTTCCTCGGAGTGAAACAGCCAAACGGCTATACCGAACCGTTATTACACGCATGGCGTTTACGCGAAAAAGAAAATCATTAATAGCGTCAAAAAAAGCCCCGGCAAGATTTATTGTCGGGGCTATGATAGTAACTGCGGTAGTACATTTATCCCGGAAATAACCGGAGCGATTATCAGGGGTTAACAATATTAAATACCCGTAGCGCATCACTAGCGGGATTAAAACAACAATATGGACATCTTAACGATACTCTGCGCCTGCGTGTGCGGAACAGAAACCCTTACCCGATATACTTGTTATGCCAGAGGTAGCAATTGCGTTAGCGGCGTACTGTTGCTGTAAAGTATAACGCCTATATTTTACAGTTCAGTCCTCTTTTGCTTATTACAACCTTAAGTATATCAAGCATATAAAGATAATAAGAGACTGAACAATATGGTTACCTGGACCCAAATGTATATGCCGATGGGAGGACTGGGGCTATCCGCTCTGGTCGCCCTGATCCCAATAATATTCTTCTTCGTTGCACTCGCGGTATTACGTCTGAAAGGACATGTCGCTGGAGCAATAACCCTTATATTATCTATTCTGATTGCGATATTCGCCTTTAAAATGCCGATTGATATGGCATTTGCTGCTGCGGGCTATGGCTTTATTTATGGTTTATGGCCTATTGCGTGGATTATTGTCGCGGCGGTATTCCTGTATAAATTAACCGTTGCCAGCGGCCAGTTCGATATTATCCGCAGCTCGGTTATCTCCATCACCGACGATCAGCGTTTGCAGGTGTTACTGATTGGTTTCTCCTTTGGTGCGCTGCTGGAAGGGGCGGCTGGCTTTGGCGCGCCGGTGGCGATTACCGGTGCGCTGCTGGTGGGCCTGGGCTTCAAACCGTTATACGCGGCGGGGCTGTGTCTGATTGCCAATACTGCGCCGGTGGCGTTTGGTGCGTTGGGCGTGCCGATTCTGGTCGCCGGTCAGGTAACGGGAATCGATCCGTTCCACATTGGCGCAATGGCGGGACGTCAGTTACCGTTCCTGTCGGTTCTTGTACCGTTCTGGCTGGTAGCAATGATGGACGGCTGGAAAGGGGTGAAAGAGACGTGGCCAGCGGCGCTGGTTGCTGGGGGAAGCTTCGCTGTCACGCAGTTCTTTACCTCTAACTATATTGGTCCGGAACTGCCGGATATTACTTCGGCGCTGGTGAGTATCGTCTCACTCGCTTTATTCCTTAAAGTCTGGCGGCCGAAAAATACCGAAACGGCAATCAGCATGGGACAATCCGCAGGAGCGATGGTGGTGAATAAACCATCTTCTGGCGGTCCCGTGCCTTCAGAATATAGTCTGGGGCAAATCATTCGTGCGTGGTCACCGTTTTTAATCTTAACGGTGCTGGTCACCATCTGGACCATGAAGCCGTTTAAAGCGTTATTTGCTCCGGGCGGCGCGTTTTATTCACTGGTGATTAATTTCCAGATCCCTCATTTGCATCAACAAGTGTTGAAAGCGGCACCCATTGTCGCCCAACCAACGCCAATGGATGCGGTGTTTAAATTCGACCCTCTCTCGGCTGGCGGCACCGCTATTTTTATTGCGGCGATTATCTCTATCTTCATCCTCGGCGTGGGCATCAAGAAAGGGATTGGCGTCTTTGCCGAAACGCTAATTAGTCTGAAGTGGCCGATATTGTCGATTGGCATGGTGCTGGCGTTCGCCTTCGTCACCAACTATTCCGGTATGTCCACCACGCTGGCGCTGGTACTGGCAGGTACAGGCGTGATGTTCCCGTTCTTTTCGCCATTCCTCGGCTGGCTGGGGGTATTCCTTACCGGCTCGGACACCTCCTCTAACGCCCTGTTTGGTTCACTGCAATCGACCACGGCGCAGCAAATCAACGTCTCTGACACACTGCTGGTGGCAGCAAATACCAGCGGCGGCGTAACTGGCAAGATGATCTCCCCGCAATCTATCGCCGTGGCCTGCGCCGCGACGGGCATGGTGGGCCGGGAATCTGAACTGTTCCGCTACACCGTGAAGCACAGTCTGATTTTTGCCAGCGTTATCGGCATTATCACGCTGTTGCAGGCGTATGTGTTTACTGGGATGTTAGTCTCGTAAATCAATAATGCCGGATGATCGTTAATATCATCCGGCTTCATTTACATTATTCTGTCTTATTAATTGAAAATTATTTCTCGCTTTATTATCCATGCGGCAATAATATTTTGTGTTTAGATAACCTGCTAAATAATTAAGATCGTGAGAACATCTATTTTTTATCACGCAAAACAAGTCTGTACTAATTATGTTCGCTTGATGAGCAAACACCGTTCTATCTGTTGCTTTTGCAATCTTAATCGTTAAAACTACCAACAAATTTATATAGTTACGTTGTGAATGGTTGTTAATTTTTTGTTTATTGAAATTTCGTAAAAATAACCATCCAGACATCGAATAGGGGTTATTCTTATAAATTTTACCTGTTTTTCTATCAATGATGCCGTTTTCTTAAGAATGGAGGAAGTTATTAAAGAAGATAAAGCATAAAACTATTTCTCCCAGTTACGAATTTTTTAACATTGTTTTGTCACTTGCGTTATTAATGAATAAGAAATTTAAATATAAGAAATCGCTTTTAGCGGCTATTTTGAGCGCAACCCTGTTAGCCGGTTGTGATGGCGGTGGCTCCGGATCTTCCTCCGATACGCCGCCTGTAGATTCTGGAACAGGGTCTTTGCCGGAAGTGAAACCTGATCCAACACCAAACCCGGAGCCGACGCCTGAGCCAACGCCGGACCCAGAACCAACGCCGGAACCGACACCTGATCCAGAGCCAGAACCGGAGCCAGAACCTGTTCCTACGAAAACGGGTTATCTGACCCTGGGCGGAAGCCAGCGGGTAACTGGTGCTACCTGTAATGGTGAATCCAGCGATGGCTTTACATTTACACCTGGTGAGGACGTTACTTGCGTGGCGGGTAACACGACAATTGCCACCTTCAACACTCAGTCAGAAGCTGCGCGTAGCCTGCGTGCGGTTGAAAAAGTGTCGTTTAGTCTTGAGGACGCGCAAGAACTGGCGGCTTCCGATGACAAGAAAAGCAATGCGCTCTCGCTAGTCACCTCCATGAACAGTTGCCCGGCGGATACAGAACAGGTGTGCCTGGAGTTCTCCTCAGTGATCGAGAGTAAACGCTTCGACTCGCTGTATAAGCAAATCGATCTGGCACCGGAAGAGTTCAAAAAGCTGGTCAATGAAGAGGTGGAAAACAATGCCGCGACCGATAAAGCGCCATCCACTCATACTTCACCGGTCGTGCCCGTCACCACTCCGGGAACAAAACCGGATCTGAACGCTTCCTTCGTGTCGGCTAACGCGGAACAGTTTTATCAGTATCAACCTACGGAAATCATTCTCTCTGAAGGCCGACTGGTAGATAGCATGGGCAATGGTGTGGTTGGCGTAAATTACTACACCAGCTCAGGCCGTGGCGTAACTGGCGAAAACGGCAAATTCAACTTCAGCTGGGGCGAAACCATCTCCTTTGGTATCGACACCTTTGAACTGGGCTCAGTACGCGGCAATAAGTCGACCATTGCGTTGACTGAGCTGGGCGACGAAGTTCGCGGCGCGAATATTGATCAGCTTATTCATCGCTATTCGACGACCGGGCAAAATAATACCCGTGTTGTGCCGGACGATGTACGCAAGGTCTTTGCCGAATATCCCAACGTGATCAACGAGATTATCAATCTCTCGTTATCCAACGGTGCGACGCTGGATGAAGGTGAGCAAGTTGTTAATCTGCCAAACGAATTTATTGAGCAGTTTAAGACGGGTCAAGCCAAAGAGATCGATACCGCGATTTGTGCGAAAACCGACGGTTGTAACGAGGCTCGCTGGTTCTCGCTGACGACGCGCAATGTTAATGACGGCCAGATTCAGGGCGTTATCAACAAGCTGTGGGGTGTGGATACAAGTTACAAATCTGTCAGCAAGTTCCACGTCTTCCATGACTCTACCAACTTCTATGGCAGCACCGGTAACGCGCGCGGTCAGGCGGTGGTAAATATCTCCAACTCGGCATTCCCGATTCTGATGGCGCGTAATGATAAAAACTACTGGCTGGCGTTTGGCGAAAAACGCGCCTGGGATAAAAATGAGCTGGCGTACATTACGGAAGCGCCTTCCATTGTGCAGCCAGAGAACGTTACGCGCGATACTGCGACTTTCAACCTGCCGTTTATTTCGCTGGGGCAAGTCGGTGAAGGCAAACTGATGGTTATCGGTAACCCGCACTACAACAGCATCCTGCGTTGCCCGAACGGTTACAGTTGGGGCGGTGGTGTTAATAGTAAAGGTGAGTGTACGCTCAGCGGTGATTCTGATGACATGAAGCACTTTATGCAGAACGTCCTGCGCTACTTGTCAAATGACATCTGGCAGCCAAATACCAAGAGCATCATGACTGTCGGCACCAACCTGGAGAACGTTTATTTCAAAAAAGCGGGCCAGGTATTGGGAAATAGTGCACCATTTGCTTTCCATGAGGATTTCACTGGTATCACGGTTAAACAGTTGACCAGCTATGGCGATCTGAATCCGGAAGAGATTCCGTTGCTGATCCTCAACGGCTTTGAATATGTGACTCAGTGGTCTGGCGATCCCTATGCTGTGCCTCTGCGTGCAGATACCAGCAAACCGAAGCTGACTCAGCAGGATGTGACCGATCTGATCGCTTATCTGAACAAAGGTGGCTCGGTGCTGATCATGGAAAACGTGATGAGCAATCTTAAGGAAGAGAGCGCGTCCAGTTTTGTGCGTCTGCTGGATGCCGCGGGTCTGTCAATGGCTCTGAACAAATCGGTGGTGAACAACGATCCGCAAGGGTATCCGGATCGCGTTCGTCAGCGTCGCGCGACTGGCATTTGGGTTTATGAACGTTATCCTGCTGCAGACGGCGCGCAACCGCCGTACACCATCGACCCAAATACAGGGGAAGTGACCTGGAAATACCAGCAAGACAACAAGCCTGATGACAAGCCGAAACTGGAAGTTGCGAGCTGGCAGGAGGAAGTTGAGGGCAAACAGGTAACGCGTTATGCCTTTATTGATGAAGCGGAATACACAACAGAAGAATCTCTGGAAGCGGCAAAGGCAAAAATCTTTGAGAAGTTTCCTGGGTTACAGGAGTGTAAGGACTCGACTTACCATTACGAGATTAACTGTTTGGAGCGCCGCCCAGGCACGGATGTTCCGGTAACAGGTGGCATGTATGTTCCGCGCTATACGCAACTGAATCTTGACGCCGACACCGCGAAAGCGATGGTGCAGGCGGCGGATTTAGGCACCAACATTCAGCGCCTGTATCAGCATGAGCTTTATTTCCGTACCAAAGGCAGTAAAGGTGAGCGTCTGAACAGTGTTGATCTGGAACGTCTGTACCAGAACATGTCGGTCTGGCTGTGGAACGATACGAAATATCGTTACGAAGAGGGCAAGGAAGATGAGCTGGGCTTTAAAACGTTCACCGAGTTCCTGAACTGCTACGCCAATGATGCCTATGCAGGCGGCACCAAGTGCTCTGCAGATCTGAAAAAATCGCTGGTCGATAACAACATGATCTACGGTGACGGTAGCAGCAAAGCGGGCATGATGAACCCAAGCTATCCGCTCAACTATATGGAAAAACCGCTGACGCGTCTGATGCTGGGCCGTTCCTGGTGGGATCTGAACATTAAGGTTGATGTGGAGAAGTACCCAGGATCCGTATCGGCAAAGGGTGAGAGCGTTACGGAAAACATCAGCCTGTACTCGAATCCGACCAAATGGTTTGCGGGTAACATGCAGTCAACCGGCCTGTGGGCACCGGCCCAGCAGGACGTCACCATTAAGTCTTCGGCGTCAGTCCCAGTGACTGTTACCGTGGCGCTGGCTGACGACCTGACTGGACGTGAGAAGCATGAAGTTGCGCTGAACCGTCCGCCAAGAGTGACTAAAACGTATACTCTGGAGGCTAACGGTGAAGTGACCTTCAAGGTGCCTTATGGTGGTCTGATTTATATCAAGGGCGACAGTAAGGATGATGTTTCTGCTAACTTCACCTTTACCGGTGTAGTAAAAGCGCCGTTCTATAAAGACGGCGAATGGAAAAACGATCTGGACTCACCGGCGCCGCTGGGCGAGCTGGAGTCTGCGTCGTTCGTCTATACCACGCCGAAGAAGAACCTTGAGGCCAGCAATTTCACTGGTGGTGTAGCAGAATTCGCTAAAGATCTGGATACCTTTGCCAGCTCGATGAATGATTTCTACGGTCGTAATGATGAAGACGGTAAGCACCGGATGTTTACCTATAAAAACTTGACGGGCCACAAGCATCGTTTCACCAACGATGTGCAGATCTCCATCGGTGATGCGCATTCGGGTTATCCGGTAATGAACAGCAGCTTCTCGACGAACAGCACCACGCTGCCGACGACGCCGCTGAACGACTGGCTGATCTGGCACGAAGTTGGTCACAACGCCGCCGAAACGCCGCTGACTGTTCCTGGCGCAACTGAAGTAGCGAACAACGTGCTGGCGCTGTACATGCAGGATCGCTATCTCGGCAAGATGAACCGTGTCGCTGACGATATTACTGTCGCGCCGGAATATCTGGAGGAGAGCAACGGTCAGGCATGGGCGCGCGGCGGTGCGGGTGACCGTCTGCTGATGTACGCACAGTTGAAGGAGTGGGCAGAGGAAAACTTTGATATCACGAAGTGGTATCCAGATGGCAAGCTGCCAGCGTTCTACAGCGAGCGTGAAGGGATGAAAGGCTGGAACCTGTTCCAGTTGATGCATCGTAAAGCACGCGGCGATGATGTTGGTAACAGCACCTTTGGTGGCAAGAATTACTGTGCTGAATCCAATGGTAACGCTGCCGACACGCTGATGCTGTGTGCCTCCTGGGTCGCCCAGACGGATCTTTCGGAGTTCTTTAAGAAATGGAATCCGGGTGCAAGTGCTTACCAGTTGCCGGGAGCAACGGAGATGAGTTTCCAGGGCGGTGTGAGCTCTTCGGCTTACAGCACGCTGGCGTCACTCAAGCTGCCGAAACCGGAAAAAGGGCCGGAAACCATTAACAAGGTTACCGAGCATAAGATGTCTGCCGAGTAAGCCTGTAGGCCGGATAAGGCGTTCACGCCGCATCCGGCATGATATAAGGCGCATCGGGTCAACACATATGCCCGATGCGCCAGCTTATCGGCCTGGAGGAAAGCCATATGGCATACACCCGCAGGCCCGCATCCGGCAAGTTACAACAAACAACCTTTAACCATGCTTTTTGATGTTTTTCAGCAATACCCCGCGGCGATGCCCATACTGGCAACCGTCGGAGGATTGATCATCGGCAGTTTTTTGAATGTGGTGATTTGGCGTTACCCCATCATGCTGCGCCAACAAATGGCGGAGTTTCATGGTGAAACGCCGAGTACGCAGTCAAAAATAAGCCTGGCGCTGCCACGCTCGCACTGTCCGCATTGCCAGCAGACTATCCGCGTTCGTGACAATATTCCGCTGCTCTCCTGGTTGATGCTCAAAGGGCGCTGCCGCGACTGTCAGGCGAAAATCAGCAAGCGTTATCCGCTGGTGGAGTTATTGACGGCACTCGCTTTTTTGCTGGCGAGCCTGGTGTGGCCGGAAAGTGGATGGGCGCTGGCGGTGATGATATTATCCGCCTGGCTGATTGCCGCGAGCGTCATTGACCTCGATAACCAATGGCTGCCCGATGTTTTTACTCAGGGCGTATTGTGGACGGGACTAATTGCGGCATGGGCGCAGCAGAGTCCGCTCACGCTACAAGACGCAGTCACCGGCGTACTGGTGGGATTTATCACTTTTTACTCCCTGCGCTGGATAGCCGGAATAGTTCTGCGTAAAGAAGCATTAGGCATGGGCGATGTATTACTCTTCGCCGCTTTAGGTGGCTGGGTGGGGGCGTTATCACTGCCCAACGTTGCTTTAATCGCCTCATGCTGCGGCCTGATATATGCCGTTATTACAAAAAGAGGATCAACCACACTGCCTTTTGGACCGTGTTTAAGTCTGGGCGGTATAGCAACACTTTATCTACAGGCATTGTTTTAATGATAACAACGTCATTATCAAAGTGACATTTTAACTCTTATTAATAACCTTAGAGATTATTTACCATGTCGATAAAACAAATGCCAGGGAGGGTATTAATATCGCTATTGTTGAGCGTTACAGGATTATTAAGTGGCTGCGCCAGCCATAATGAAAACGCCAGTTTACTGGCGAAAAAACAGGCGCAAAATATCAGCCAAAACCTGCCGATTAAATCTGCGGGATATACCTTAGTGCTGGCGCAAAGTAGTGGCACGACGGTAAAAATGACCATTATCAGCGAATCGGGTACTCAGACCACGCAGACACCTGACGCCTTTTTAACCAGCTATCAACGACAAATGTGCGCTGACCCAACGGTGAAATTAATGATCACCGAGGGAATTAATTACAGCATAACGATTAATGATACACGTACAGGTAACCAGTATCAGCGGAAACTGGATCGTACCACCTGTGGAATAGTCAAAGCATAACGTCGGGTAGATATAAATTGGCGCGGGTTGTTTTTCGTGACGCACGAATTTATCTCATTCAATGGCTGACTAAAATTCGTCACATTCTTAGCCAGAGACAATCTCTTAATACAGACAAAGAGCATCTGCGAAAAATGGTGCGCGGGATGTTCTGGCTCATGCTGCTTATTATTTCTGCAAAAATGGCGTATTCACTCTGGCGCTATTTCTCCTTTTCTGCGGAATATACGGTGGTTTCCTCATCGGCGAATAAACCGCTCCGTGCGGATGCAAAACCGTTCGATAAAAATGACGTGCAATTAGTCAGCCAACAAAACTGGTTTGGCAAATATCAACCCGTCGCCGCACCGGTAAAACAACCTGAATCTGCGCCTGTGGCAGAAACGCGTCTTAATGTGGTGCTGCGTGGGATCGCCTTTGGTGCCAGACCCGGCGCGGTGATTGAAGAAGGCGGCAAACAGCAGGTCTATTTGCAGGGTGAACGGCTTGGCTCTCACAACGCAGTGATTGAGGAAATCAACCGCGACCATGTGATGCTGCGCTATCAGGGGAAAATGGAACGTCTGAGTCTGGCAGAGGAGGAACGCCCCCCTGTGGCGGTCACCAGCAAAAAAGCCGTCAGCGACGAAGCAAAGCAAGCTGTTGCTGAGCCTGCTGCCAGTGCGCCAGTTGAGATCCCGGCTGCCGTGCGTCAGGCACTGGCGAAAGATCCGCAGAAAATTTTTAACTATATCCAGCTTACGCCTGTGCGTAAGGAGGGAATTGTCGGTTATGCAGTGAAGCCGGGGGCAGATCGTTCTCTGTTCGATGCCAGCGGTTTCAGGGAAGGCGATATCGCCATTGCACTAAATCAGCAGGATTTCACTGATCCACGAGCAATGATTGCTCTGATGCGGCAGTTACCTTCAATGGATTCCATTCAACTTACGGTTTTACGCAAGGGTGCGCGCTACGACATTTCCATCGCACTGCGCTAACCGCATTTAATCCAGGAGAATCATTCATCGTGTTTTGGCGTGATATGACGTTGTCTATCTGGCGTAAGAAGACAACTGGCCTCAAAACAAAAAAGCGTTTACTGCCGCTGATGCTGGCAGCGGCATTGTGTAGTTCACCGGTCTGGGCGGAAGAAGCCACTTTCACCGCTAATTTTAAAGATACTGACCTGAAATCGTTCATCGAAACCGTCGGCGCTAACCTTAATAAAACCATCATTATGGGGCCGGGCGTTCAGGGGAAAGTGAGTATTCGCACTATGACTCCGCTCAATGAACGCCAGTATTACCAGTTATTCCTTAACCTGCTGGAAGCACAGGGGTATGCGGTCGTACCGATGGAAAACGACGTGCTGAAGGTGGTGAAATCAAGCGCCGCGAAAGTCGAGCCGCTGCCGCTGGTCGGTGAAGGCAGCGACAACTACGCGGGCGATGAAATGGTTACCAAAGTCGTGCCGGTACGCAATGTGTCGGTACGCGAGCTGGCACCGATTCTGCGCCAGATGATTGACAGCGCAGGCTCAGGCAACGTTGTTAATTACGATCCCTCCAACGTGATTATGCTTACCGGACGCGCCTCCGTTGTGGAGCGCCTGACGGAAGTGATCCAGCGCGTGGATCACGCGGGTAATCGCACCGAAGAGGTGATCCCGCTGGATAACGCCTCAGCCTCGGAAATTGCCCGCGTGCTGGAAAGCCTGACCAAAAACAGCGGCGAGAACCAGCCAGCAACGCTGAAGTCTCAAATTGTCGCCGATGAACGCACCAACAGCGTGATTGTCAGTGGTGACCCCGCCACGCGAGACAAAATGCGCCGCCTGATCCGTCGGCTGGATTCAGAAATGGAGCGCAGCGGCAACAGCCAGGTGTTCTATCTCAAATACAGCAAAGCGGAAGATCTGGTCGATGTGCTGAAGCAGGTCAGCGGTACGCTCACGGCGGCTAAAGAAGAGGCGGAAGGCACGGTCGGTAGCGGGCGTGAGGTTGTCTCCATCGCTGCCAGCAAACACAGTAATGCCCTGATTGTTACTGCGCCGCAGGACATTATGCAGTCGCTGCAAAGCGTGATTGAACAACTGGATATTCGCCGTGCTCAGGTGCATGTCGAGGCGTTAATCGTGGAAGTTGCCGAAGGTAGCAATATCAATTTCGGCGTGCAGTGGGGGTCAAAAGATGCTGGATTAATGCAGTTTGCCAACGGTACGCAAATCCCTATTGGTACGCTGGGGGCAGCGATTTCTGCAGCCAAGCCGCAGAAAGGTTCCACGGTGATCAGCGAAAACGGTGCTACCACCATAAATCCGGATACTAACGGCGATCTCTCCACGCTCGCTCAGCTCCTTTCTGGCTTTAGTGGTACGGCGGTTGGCGTGGTGAAAGGCGACTGGATGGCGCTGGTACAGGCGGTCAAAAACGACTCCAGCTCGAACGTGCTCTCCACGCCGAGTATCACCACGCTGGACAACCAGGAAGCCTTCTTCATGGTGGGCCAGGACGTTCCGGTATTAACCGGCTCTACCGTTGGTTCCAATAACAGCAATCCTTTCAATACGGTAGAGAGGAAAAAAGTCGGCATCATGCTGAAAGTCACGCCGCAGATTAACGAAGGTAACGCGGTACAGATGGTGATTGAGCAGGAAGTCTCGAAAGTGGAAGGGCAGACCAGCCTCGATGTCGTGTTTGGCGAGCGCAAACTGAAAACCACCGTGCTGGCTAACGATGGTGAGCTGATCGTGCTTGGCGGTCTGATGGACGACCAGGCGGGAGAAAGCGTGGCGAAAGTGCCGCTGCTGGGTGATATCCCGTTGATTGGTAACCTGTTTAAATCGACGGCGGATAAAAAAGAAAAACGTAACCTGATGGTGTTTATCCGCCCGACCATTTTGCGTGACGGTATGGCGGCAGACGGCGTGTCGCAGCGCAAATATAACTACATGCGCGCTGAGCAAATCTACCGCGATGAGCAAGGCTTAACCCTGATGCCGCACACCGCGCAGCCGATATTGCCAGCGCAAAATCAGGCCTTACCGCCGGAAGTACGCGCGTTCCTCAATGCCGGGAGAACGCGTTAATGGTGCCTGTAGCACAGGAAACCACCGCTAACACCGTGCGTCTGCCCTACAGTTTCAGCCGTCGGTTTGGCCTGGTGGCATGGTGCGAAGCGTCGCTGGAGATCCTCCATGTTCATCCGTTGTCGCTCTCTGTTTTACAGGAGCTACAGCGGGGGCTGAATGCGCCCTTTACACTGCGGCAAATCGACGAGGCTGAATTTGAACAGCGGCTGAATGCGGTCTGGCAGCGGGACTCTTCCGAAGCTCGCCAGCTGATGGAAGATCTCGGTTCCGCCGAGGACTTTTTTACCCTCGCTGAAGAACTGCCGGAAACGGAAGATCTGCTGGAAAGTGACGACGATGCGCCGATCATCAAACTGATCAACGCCATGCTGGCAGAGGCAATCAAAGAAGGCGCTTCGGATATCCACATCGAGACGTTTGAAAAGAGTCTGGTGATCCGTTTTCGTGTTGACGGCACATTACATGAAATGTTGCGCCCCGGTCGTAAACTGGCCTCGCTGCTGGTCTCGCGTATCAAGGTGATGGCGCGGCTGGATATCGCCGAAAAGCGCGTACCGCAGGATGGCCGTATTGCGCTGCTGCTGGGCGGTCGGGCGATTGACGTCCGTGTATCTACCATGCCTTCCGCCTGGGGGGAACGGGTGGTGCTGCGACTGCTGGACAAAAACCAGGCTCGCCTGACGCTGGAGCGTCTGGGTTTAAGTCTTGAACTGACTGCGCAGTTGCGCCAGCTGTTACACAAACCGCACGGCATTTTTCTGGTGACGGGGCCGACCGGTTCCGGCAAAAGCACCACGCTGTACGCTGGATTGCAGGAGCTGAACAACCACTCGCGTAACATTCTCACGGTTGAAGACCCTATCGAATACATGATTGAAGGGATCGGTCAGACGCAGGTTAACACCCGCGTCGGCATGACATTCGCCCGTGGCCTGCGCGCGATTTTGCGTCAGGACCCGGATGTGGTGATGGTCGGTGAAATCCGCGATACCGAAACCGCAGAAATCGCTGTTCAGGCTTCACTGACCGGACACCTGGTACTTTCCACGCTGCATACCAACACAGCGGTGGGGGCGATCACGCGTTTGCAGGATATGGGCGTGGAGCCTTTCCTGCTCTCTTCCAGTCTGACGGGCGTGATGGCGCAGCGACTGGTTCGCACGCTGTGTCCCGATTGCCGCCAGTCCGTGCCTGCCACTGACGAAGAAAAACGCCTGCTGGGGATTACCGATGCGCGTACCGTCACGCTGTACCATCCGCAGGGCTGCCCCGCCTGTAATCACAAAGGTTTTCGCGGACGCACCGCTATCCATGAACTGATTGTGGTGGACGCCACATTGCGTGATTTGATCCACCGTCAGGCCGGGGAACTGGAGCTGGAACGTTATGTCCGGCAACACTCTGCGGGTATCCGCAGCAACGGCATTGAGAAAGTGCTCGCCGGAGAAACCTCTCTCGATGAAGTTCTGCGGGTAACCATGGAGGCGTAATGGCACTGTTTTACTATCAGGCGCTGGAGCGTAATGGTCGCAAAACCAAAGGCATGATTGAGGCGGATTCCGCGCGTCATGCCCGTCAATTGTTGCGTGGTAAAGACCTCATTCCCGTGCACATTGAAGCCCGGATGAATGCATCGGCAGGGGGAATGTTGCAGCGTCGGCGGCACGCACATCGTCGCGTGGCGGCGGCAGATCTTGCGCTGTTCACTCGTCAACTGGCAACGCTGGTGCAGGCAGCAATGCCGCTGGAAACCTGCTTACAGGCGGTCAGTGAGCAAAGCGAAAAACTGCATGTAAAAAGCCTCGGAATGGCGCTGCGCAGCCGGATTCAGGAAGGTTATACCCTGTCGGACAGCCTGCGCGAACATCCCCGCGTCTTTGACTCCCTGTTTTGTTCGATGGTCGCTGCCGGAGAAAAATCCGGACATCTCGACGTGGTGCTCAATCGCCTGGCGGATTACACCGAACAGCGGCAGCGTCTGAAATCACGCCTGCTGCAGGCCATGCTCTACCCGCTGGTACTGCTGGTGGTGGCAACGGGCGTGGTCACTATTTTGCTGACGGCAGTAGTGCCGAAAATTATCGAACAGTTTGATCATCTCGGACACGCGCTGCCCGCCTCCACCCGAATGCTCATCGCCATGAGCGACACGTTACAGACCAGCGGCGTGTACTGGCTGGCGGGTTTGCTGGGGCTTCTGGTGCTGGGGCAACGGCTACTCAAAAATCCTGCGATGCGCCTGCGCTGGGATAAAACCTTGCTGCGTTTGCCCGTGACGGGGCGTGTTGCGCGCGGGCTGAATACGGCGCGTTTTTCCCGCACGTTAAGCATCCTCACCGCCAGCAGTGTTCCGCTACTGGAAGGCATTCAGACCGCTGCCGCCGTGTCGGCAAATCGCTATGTCGAACAACAACTGCTGCTGGCGGCAGATCGCGTCCGCGAAGGAAGCAGTCTGCGCGCCGCGCTGGCGGAGTTGCGGCTGTTCCCGCCAATGATGCTGTACATGATCGCTTCCGGCGAACAGAGCGGCGAACTGGAAACCATGCTTGAGCAAGCCGCAGTTAACCAGGAACGAGAATTTGATACCCAGGTGGGGCTGGCGTTGGGGCTGTTTGAGCCTGCGCTGGTGGTGATGATGGCGGGCGTGGTGCTGTTTATTGTCATCGCCATCCTCGAGCCGATGCTGCAACTGAATAATATGGTTGGAATGTAATTTACGGAGTTATCACATGAATTCGTTATCCCGCACACAAAAACCACGGGCAGGTTTTACCCTGCTGGAAGTGATGGTGGTGATTGTTATTCTTGGCGTCCTGGCAAGTCTGGTGGTGCCTAACCTGTTGGGCAACAAAGAGAAAGCGGATCGGCAAAAAGCCATCAGCGATATCGTGGCGCTGGAGAATGCGCTGGATATGTACCGACTGGATAACGGGCGTTATCCGACCACAGAACAGGGGCTTGAGGCGCTGATCCAGCAACCGGCCAATATGGCGGATTCCCGTAACTACCGTACCGGTGGATACATTAAACGACTGCCAAAAGATCCGTGGGGCAATGATTATCAGTATCTCAGTCCGGGTGAAAAAGGACTGTTTGATGTTTACACCCTGGGGGCGGATGGTCAGGAAAACGGGGAAGGCGCTGGCGCAGATATCGGTAACTGGAATTTGCAGGAGTTTCAGTAAGCAGTGCCTGAACGCGGATTCACTCTTCTGGAAATCATGCTGGTGATTTTCCTTATCGGCCTTGCCAGTGCGGGCGTGGTACAGACGTTTGCGACCGATTCTGAATCGCCCGCGAAAAAAGCGGCGCAGGATTTTCTGACTCGCTTTGCGCAGTTTAAAGACAGGGCAGTGATCGAAGGGCAGACACTCGGTGTACTAATCGACCCGCCGGGATACCAGTTTATGCAGCGTCGTCAGGGGCAGTGGTTGCCCGTTTCTGCGACCCGGTTATCGGCACAGGTTACGGTGCCGAAACAGGTGCAGATGCTGTTACAACCCGGAAGTGATATCTGGCAGAAGGAATATGCGCTGGAGCTGCAGCGTCGCCGCCTGACGCTGCACGATATTGAACTGGAGCTGCAAAAAGAGGCGAAAAAGAAGACACCGCAGATCCGTTTTTCGCCTTTTGAACCCGCCACGCCGTTTACGCTGCGCTTCTACTCGGCGGCGCAAAACGCATGTTGGGCGGTAAAGCTGGCGCACAATGGCGTGTTATCCCTCAATCAATGTGATGAGAGGATGCCATGAAGCGCGGATTTACCTTGCTGGAAGTGATGCTCGCGCTGGCGATTTTTGCGTTGGCCGCCATGGCGGTGTTACAGATTGCCAGCGGTGCGCTGAGTAATCAGCAGATTCTTGAGGAGAAAACGGTAGCGGGCTGGGTAGCTGAAAACCAGACCGCGCTGCTTTACCTGATGACCCGTGAACAACGAGCGGTCAGGCACCAGGGCGAGAGTGATATGGCAGGAAGCCGCTGGTACTGGCGAACCACACCGCTGAGTACAGGCAACGCGCTGCTCCAGGCGGTGGATATTGAAGTCAGCCTTCACGAAGACTTTTCGCCGGTGATTCAGTCACGACGCGCCTGGTTTAGCGCCGTGGGAGGCCAACAGTGAGAAGGACTCGCGCTGGTTTCACGTTACTGGAAATACTGGTGGCGATAGCCATTTTTGCCTCGCTGGCACTGATGGCGCAGCAGGTGACTAACGGCGTCGCACGCGTGAATAGCGCCGTCGCCGATCACGATCAAAAACTAAACCTCATGCAGCAAACGATGAGTTTTCTGACCCACGATCTGACCCAAATAATGCCGCGTCCGGTAAGAAGCGATCAGGGCCAGCGTGAACCAGCGTTACTGGCTGGCCCTGGCGTGCTGGCGTCTGAGAGTGGAGGAATGCGTTTTGTGCGCGGCGGTGTGGTTAACCCGTTGATGCGTCTGCCACGCAGCAATCTGCTCACCGTCGGTTACCGCATTCATGACGGCTATCTCGAACGGTTAGCCTGGCCGCTGACCGACGCAGCAGGCAGCGTGAAGCCGACAATGCAAAAGTTGATTCCGGCGGATTCGCTCCGCTTGCAGTTCTACGACGGCACGCGCTGGCAGGAGAGCTGGTCGTCAGTACAGGCGATCCCTGTGGCAGTGCGCATGACCCTGCATTCGCCGCAATGGGGCGAGATTGAACGCATCTGGTTGTTACGCGGGCCGCAATTATCATGATCACCTCACCACCAAAACGCGGAATGGCACTGGTCGTGGTGCTGGTATTGCTGGCGGTTATGATGCTGGTGACCATCACGCTTTCCGGGCGAATGCAGCAACAACTTGGGCGAACGCGCAGCCAGCAGGAGTACCAGCAGGCGCTGTGGTACAGCGCCAGTGCGGAAAGCCTGGCGTTGAGCGCACTCAGTCTGAGCCTGAAAAATGAAAAGCGCGTGCATCTGGCGCAGCCGTGGGCTTCCGGCCCTCGTTTTTTCCCACTGCCGCAGGGGCAAATTGCCGTCACCCTGCGTGACGCCCAGGCCTGCTTTAACCTGAATGCCCTCGCTCAGCCGACAACGGCGTCGCGTCCTATCGCGGTACAACAACTGATTGCCCTGATCTCGCGCCTGGATGTGCCTGCTTATCGGGCCGAACTGATAGCCGAAAGCCTGTGGGAGTTTATTGACGAGGACCGCAGCGTGCAGACGCGTCTGGGGCGTGAAGACAGCGAGTATCTCGCCCGCTCGGTGCCGTTCTACGCCGCCAATCAACCGCTGGCCGATATCAGTGAGATGCGCGTGGTACAGGGAATGGACGCCGGACTTTATCAAAAACTGAAACCGCTGGTCTGTGCGCTGCCGATGACCCGCCAGCAAATCAACATCAATACCTTAGACGTCACGCAAAGTGTGATTCTTGAGGCGCTGTTTGACCCGTGGTTAAGCCCTGTTCAGGCGCGGGCGTTATTACAACAACGTCCGGCGAAGGGCTGGGAAGATGTCGATCAGTTTCTTGCTCAGCCGCTACTTGCAGACGTCGATGAGCGTACTAAAAAACAGCTAAAAACCATCCTGAGCGTGGACAGCAATTACTTCTGGCTGCGTTCAGATATCACCGTGAATGAGATTGAACTGACGATGAATTCGTTAATTGTCCGCATGGGCCCACAACACTTTTCTGTTCTCTGGCATCAGACAGGAGAAAGTGAGTGAGTTCCATGCTTGAGATTTTTTTCCCGCTTTGCGCCGCTGATCCCATCCGTTGGCAGCGCCATACACCCGACGTGGAGCACGGTATCTGGCCTGACGTTGCTGACGAACGTCTCCAGCAATGGCTGCAAACTGATGCGATTCGACTCTACATTCCCGGCGAATGGATCAGCGTCTGGCAGGTTGAACTGCCTGATGTGCCCCGCAAGCAGATACCGACGATTCTGCCCGCCTTGCTGGAAGAAGAGCTGAACCAGGATATCGATGAACTGCATTTCGCCCCGTTGAAAATCGACCAGCAACTGGCAACCGTAGCTGTGATTCACCAGCAGCATATGCGCAACATTGCGCAGTGGTTGCAGGCAAACGGCATCGCCCGCGCTACCGTCGCGCCGGACTGGATGTCCATTCCTTGTGGGTTTATGGCTGGCGATGCGCAACGGGTTATCTGCCGTATCGATGAATGCCGGGGATGGAGCGCCGGGCGGGCGCTGGCTCCGGTCATGTTCCGCGCACAGCTCAATGAGCAGAATTTACCGATTTCACTAACTGTGGTCGGCATTGCACCGGAAGAACTGTCTGCATGGGCTGGTGCGGACGCCGAACGCCTGACCGTTACGGCTCTGCCCGCCATTACCACTTATGGCGAACCGGAAGGGAACCTGCTAACAGGGCCGTGGCAGCCTCGTGTTAGCTACCGAAAACAGTGGGCGCGCTGGCGGGTGATGATTCTGCCGATATTGCTGATTCTGGTTGCGCTGGTAGTGGAACGGGGCGTGACGTTATGGAGCGTCAGCGAACAGGTGGCGCAAAGCCGCACCCAGGCGGAGAAACAGTTCTTAACGCTATTCCCGGAGCAGAAGCGGATTGTGAATTTACGCTCGCAGGTGACGATGGCGCTGAAAAAATATCGCCCACAGGCTGATGATACCGATCTGCTTGCCGAGTTGTCTGCGATCGCCAGTACCCTGAAATCCGCATCACTTTCCGACATTGAGATGCGTGGTTTCACCTTTGATCAAAAACGCCAGACGCTTCACCTCCAGCTACGGGCTGCGAACTTTGCCAGCTTCGACAAACTGCGTAGCGCACTGGCGGTAGATTATGTTGTGCAACAGGACGCGTTACAGAAAGAGGGTGATGCGGTTTCCGGCGGCGTAACGTTGCGGAGGAAATAACATGTTACGCGATAAATTTATTCACTATTTTCAGCAATGGCGTGAACGCCAGTTAAGCCGTGGCGAACACTGGCTGACACAACACCTGGCGGGGCGTTCGCCGCGTGAAAAGGGCATGTTACTGGCAGCGGCGGTGTTTCTGTTTAGCGCCGGATATTACGTCCTCATCTGGCAGCCTTTGAGCGAACGGATTGAGCAACAGGAGACGATGTTGCAACAGATGGTGGCGATGAACGCGCGACTGAAGAGCGCCGCGCCGGATATTATTGCGGCGCGAAAATCCGCCACAACAACGCCTGCACAGGTATCGCGGGTCATCAGCGATAGTGCTTCTGCGCACTCAGTGGTTATCAAGCGGATAGCCGAGCGCGGGGAGAATATTCAGGTCTGGATAGATCCGGTGGTGTTTAATGACCTGCTGAACTGGTTAAAAGCACTGGATGAAAAGTATGCGCTGCGGGTGACACAAATTGATGTCAGCGCAGGTGAGAAGCCTGGAATGGTGAATGTGCAGCGGCTGGAATTTGGACGGGGATAAAGTATCAGGAGATTAATATCAATAAAATTACTCTCGTTAACGTGGCGAGAGTAATTCCCCCAGACTTTATAAGCTAATTTTTTTCGTGAAGGTTATTGTCAGAGCCAAAAGCAAAAACCCGCCTTGTGGCGGGTTCTTAAGAATTAGTGGTGCCGGACTCGGAATCGAAAATTTCTTTTATCATATTGATATTAATATAATTTATTTGGTTTGATTAAAAATGTACCCTCAATTATACCCGCAGTCCCTTTTGATATCGAAAGGGAATCACACTCGGGATCAGGCTGAGAGCACAGAAGGAAAGTACCTGGCTATTATATCGTTAATTCTGTCAATCAGTTCCAGCCTTTTGAAAGTGATGTGTGCAGATCCCTTCTTAAAGTATTTAATGATGAACATCTCGTCTTCATAGCGCTCTTTACCCTGAACGGACTGGATGTGACCATCCAGACGAATAGTGATGTTTTCCCGGTTGTCGGGGATCGGTTTGCCGCTGAACAGATGTAGCATTCTTTCCAGGTCGACGAGTCGGTCAGTCTGTTGCCCGGTGATAAGATGAAACCCCCACCGGTCCCACCTCACCAGGTTGTTGACGATAATTTTACTGCCAAATTTGCAGGGGCAATTGGTTTTGTAATTCCAGCTCAGTCCCCTGAAGACGTTGATCACCCCTCGCTCAAACACCTCATCCTTATTCTGGTGTAGTTGTTCAAATGTGATCAGAATGTTCGCTTCACTGATTTCCGGAAAATTATCGTACTCCAGTGACCGGTACCATGTATCACGGGCCTGTGCATCCATTAAGGAAAGCATCCCTGAACGTTGCATCAGGTCACGCCAGATTTCGCGATCGAGATTGCGTGTGATGGCTTTCATTGCGGTTTCCGGTTTCTCCATCAGCCAGCAGCCGTAGCGAAAATCCTGTTTCATGGCCCAGCCCGGGGCGGCTTTACCGCCAATACTTTCTGTCATTGCTGATATTTCAGCCAGTTGCCGGATAAGTGTGTCGATTTGCAGCAGTGTACTCTTTCGTACAGCCAGAATGTGGCGGATACTGGTTGAGCAGATAACGTCCGTATGCCCGTTGACCACTTCCGGACGGGGGGCTGTGATTTCAGACATAATCGATATTCCTTTTTGCAGATAAATGAAAACGCCTGCCCTGTTCAGGCTGGCGTCAGTGGAATGAAGTCTGGTGAGTAAGACTCACCGGTTCTGGTACAGAAGCTGCAGTTGGCGCAGGGTACGGATATCCTCCCTGGCCTGTTCAATACAGGGCAACAGTGCTGCCGAATCCGTTTTGTCCTCATCGTTGTCAAAGATAATTTCCGATTCGCAGTCAATATTGTCCTGCAGCCACGCAATGAGGATATCCAGCGCTGTTTCAGTGGTTAATGGCATCACGCTCTGTATCACTGTATTGTCTTCCGGCAACTGATGAGGGCTGGCAGAAGTCGCCGGTGTTTCGGTAGCGTCATGTTCATCCACCACGCGGAGTGAATAACCGTTTTCAGCGACTTTGTTAATCAGTTCAGCGAGCTTAATACCATCGACGTCAACGACAATGCGCCCCATGTTCAGCGCCTGCGCATTAATGCTGTCGGCTTCCAGCGTCAGGGCCAGTTTCATTGTTTCGCCCCCGGATGTTTACCCAGGGTAATGTTATTTACCGTTCTGTAGTTGTCGCGTGTCATCAGGCCGGTTGCCCGGCGTGCCCGGAGGATATCAATACTGTTTATTAACTGAGAACGGGTACAGGCGCTGAATCCCGGCTGGTCGGTACGTACCAGCGCGTATTTTTCAACGAGAAAGTTCACCGCATCACACAGTGAAATGCCCGCTTCAATATGCTGCTCAATCACACGTTCATCAGCGAACGGTGTGTCATTCAGCGCGAGGCCGTAGTGCTGGTCCAGTAACCGGGTGAGCAGTGTCTGCCAGATGGTGACGGGAGACGGGCAGCACGATGCCTCCCGTACATGCGTGTCGGGTAATGTTTTCATAATGAAGATTTTCCTGATATGCAGAGATAAAAAATGGGACAGTGGCGTGGTGAAAGCACCAGGCCGGAGCAGAAGGTTATTCTGGAGAGTTACTTTTTCGTTTCGGGCGTCGGATAAACAGCCATATAAACGTAGCCACAACTGCCGAGGGTGTCGGCTTCGCAGGTCAGCCCTTTTGCATACAGCGTGACGGTATGCTGATGGCGGGGATTCAGTTCACCGCTGGTGAGCATGAGTTCCAGTTGTTTCATCAGCAGCGGAAAGGCCTGGTCCAGGTGGTACGAATCCGCGTCGCTGAACCGCCCTCTAATACAGGCGCGGTCGGCAAGGTAATGCAACCGGTTGCCTTCCTGTACCAGACGGGCACCAAAACAGGGCGTCACGGTGCAGGGCAGTCCCCACCAGGTGCGGTCGTTATTGTCGTCGGGAAGCGTTGTCCCGGGGAGTGTGTCTGACACGATAAAATCCTCACAGAAAATTGGTTAAGAATGGTCCGGTGGTGGCGATAATTCTGCTCTTCTGAATGCCCTTCCAGACTCAGTTCAGGGTGACGCTCATCAGCCGGACATACGGACCAAAACTGTCCTTCCGGCGTTCTGCAAACACAGCCAGCACACCGGGAATATCCTGTACTTCACGGCCGGTATATGTATCCGTGCTACCGTGTCAGCGGTATTTACCGGTACAGAACGGAAAAAGACGGGATGCAGGATGCTGACGGTGAATACGCATGGCTTCACCACGGGTGATGATTTTCATGAGAATAGTCCTCCTGAATGTGAAAGTAAGAAACAGCTGAGAAAGAGAAACTGAAGTGATATGAAGGTGATTGTGACGGTGACGGGTTAAAGCAGACCGTGTTCCGCAAAGGAGAAAACCTGGCTGCCACCGATTATCAGATGGTCCGGTACCCGGATATCCACCAGGGCCAGTGCCTGTACCAGACGCTCGGTGATAAGGCGGTCTGCCTTGCTGGGGATGACTTCACCGGACGGGTGATTGTGCGCCAGCACCACGGCAGCGGCATTGTGGTACAGGGCGCGTTTAATCACCTCCCGGGGATGGACTTCTGTGCGGTTGATGGTGCCAGTGAAGAGGGTTTCACCGGTAATCAGCTGATTCTGGTTATTCAGATACAGCACCCGGAATTCTTCACGCTCCAGTCCCGCCATGTTCAGAATCAGCCATTCCCGTGCCGCATGCGTGGAGGTGAAGGCCACGCCGGGTTCATGAAGATGGCGGTCCAGGGCTTTCAGGGCCCGCTGAATGAGGCTGCGCTCGCCGGGTGTCATCTCTCCGGGCAGAAAGGAAAGCTGCTGCATTGTCCCTGCCTCCATTCAGTCGATGATGCGCATAATGGCGCTGCATTCCGGATGCTGCAGGGCATAATCCCGCAGCCGGTAATAATGAACCGTCATGGCATAATTCTCTGTACGACAGGCGTGATGGCTGTACGCCATCAGACAGGCGGCAATGCCGGCGGCTTCCGGGCTCATTTCAGCGCGGTTACCGTTCATGACGTTAAACAGCACCCATGTTTCGTCATCATCGTCATCCGGTTCAGGTGCCATAAATGCGCCACCGTTGTTCAGGGTGTACAGATTCCAGATGCCCCCGCAGTAGTCTTCGCACAGACGGTCCATCCAGCCGAAGACACGGGGCTCCAGGGTCACCCACTGTGGAATGAGGCCAAAATGCTGCGGCCAGAAGCTGATACGTTGTTCATCAGGGACGGGAGTAGCAACCAGTTGGGGCTGGTTATTCCCTGGTGCTGTGGCTGAAGAAAGAGCAGTTGTGTTCTGAGAAACGATTTTCATGAGTGAAATCCTTACAATGTGTATAAATGAGAGGAAATAAAGGCCGGGGGCTGACAACATCACGTTCATCACTGACCGTGAGACCCGGCAATATCAGGGATGAATGATATTCGGCTGAAATTCCGGACAGCCGTACGCGTAACCGTTCCGGTCACAGACGGATGGCCAGAAGATGCCATTGCCTGTACTCAGTCTGCACAGACTGAGTTCTCCGGGGCGTCGGGTGATTCTGGTGCCTGAATCACGCCTTCAGGGACAGATTGCATCAGCGCAGGCTCTCCAGTAGCGTTTCTGCCATCACCCACAATGCGCGATTGAGCTTAATGTCGGTGTCGATGCTGTGAATGGCACGGGTGTGGATACGTTTTCCTCTGGCACTGCGACCGGAAATTCCGCCTTTCAGCATATTCTCCTGGATGGTCTGATAAGTACTCCACAGGTCCTTACCGTAATCCTCCCGGCGTCGTGGCGTCAGAATGTCGGCGGTGGTGACGGGGTGATGTTCGTCACCATAACGGTAAGTCAGTGCCGCCTGTGCCAGCGCCTGGCGTGCCGGTGGCGGCAGGACCAGCGACTGCATGGCATCACGCTTCTCCTCTATCCGGTCAAACACGCCCACCACCTCGTAAGCCCCTTCAATAACTTTCTCCACCACATTTCCCCGGTGTGGAACACGCAATTCTCCCAGAGACTGACCGCAGACCAGTCCATTGGTACAAATGGCACGAAAATATCCGGGTAACATCTGGTAGCTGGATGAACCGTCATGGGAGTTGAGCAGAATAATTTCAGGCACATGCTGACCGGTTATCTGTCCGGCCCGCCGCAGACGCAGCATATGTTTGGTATATTCCCGGCGGCTCTGGTCGCGCACACGGGTCTGGCAGGCGAAGAACGGCTGAAAGCCTTCCCGCTGCAGATTTTCCAGGACGGTGATGGTGGGAATGTACGCATACCGTTCACTGCGGGAGGTGTGCCGGTCTTCTCCAAAAATACTCGGGACGTGGTACATCAGTTCTTCGCGTGTCAGTGGGCGCTCCCGACGGATCTGATTTACATGACCAAAACGACTGGCTAATTGCATACTTTGCTCCTTATGAATGAATTAGCGGTATAAACGAAAAGGCCGCGTCTCCCGGAGAAGACGCGGCCTGATGGATGAAATGAAGACGTTTATTGCCTGAGAATTCCCTCACTGGCGAGATACGAATTTAGCTGTTTTCCGGCATCAGGTTCAAAATTCCAGCACCGCCAGCGTAGCTGCCCTTCGGCATTGCGGATAACCAGCCGGAAATGCGTTCCCTGGTCATCCTCAATAAGCACATTGCGGTAAGCTGTTGTGACGGCAACCGCCTGTTCGCGTGAGAAAGGGCCTTCGGGCAATAAAACAGGGTGGCAGTCCGACATACCGGCTATTTTCCGATAAATTCAACGCTGGCGCCGGTGGCATTACCGTCAGCACCAACCGTGACGGTCACTTTGTCGTACGCACGGTCTTCAGGATTGAATACTTCAAACTCAACCTTATTGCCTTTTACTTCGTAAGAGCCAAAATCAGCGGTTTCTGTTGTTTCCTCGTCATATTCCCGGGCGTATGCCTGCCGGGCAGCCTGCAGGACGGAATCTTTATTAATAGTGGTCGTCTGTTTCGGGGAAAAACCGGCAAGTGATGTGACAAATTTCGGACAGACCTTCAGCATATCACCGCGGGTGAATTCCATTCGTACACCAAATGCCTGTAAAACGGACACATCACGCTCTGCTATGGAGTGAACGGCTTTTTTGACCATTTCCGGCGCCTGTCCGATTTCCACCTCAACAGCCCTGAATCCCGTCTGCTGATTACACATTTGTGATGTGGGGATCAGGTTACCGTTAATACTGATACGGCTGCCCAGGAGCGTCTGTACACCATTCGGGCATCCCTGCATCAGGCCGGTAATACCAATCGTGCCATTTTTCAGCATTACCAGCGCCTGACCATCTTCCGTCATGGTCTGACACCAGCCGTTTTTGACAGCCCAGTTGCCGGCGGAGGCGGAGAATGATGCCACAGTGAACAGCAGGGGAAAAAGAATTCTGGTATTCATGACTGACCTCTGAAATTAAAGAGCGTGTTATTGATAATGACAGACGGTATACGGCAGTGGTTACCGTAATCCGTTGTCGTGTAAAGGTATACGGTTGCCACGGGGGACTCCGGGGCGTTCAGAACAGGTGATCCCACAGTGTGACCAGCAGGTGGATAATGCGGTCCCGGGTTTTGCGCAGAAGCTGTAACATCCAGGCCGGAAAACTGAAACGGGCAACGGCGTCGTCAAGACTTTTCCCGATGGTTTCACCAAAAGTCTGTTGTGCGTGTTTCCGGGCCTGTTCAGAGCGGTTTTCTCCCCGGATATGTGAATACACCGCGCTGGTTGCCTGTGGCGGCAGTGCGTGGATCATCAGCGACACAAACGCCGGAAGGTTCCAGCCGACAGGTGCAGCAACGGAGAGTACCGGAAATGATGAAGGGAACAGGGTTGCCACCCGGGCTGTCACCGTCGCCAGTGAGAGCGCCTGCTGACGGGACGGGCATTTTTCTGTGGCATTCCATTCTTCAGCAGGAAACACGCGATCGGCATGGCTGAGAACAAACAGAAAACGCGAGGGATCTGCACCTTCATTCAGTAAAAACTGATGCATGGCAATATCGGCAGCATACGCACGTTCATCAGCCCGCAGGATCCAGATAATCAGATCCAGTTCCGGTAGCAGCTGACGATAAAGTGCCCGGTATTCCTGATCATGCTGCGGTGTTTCACCAATGCCGGGCAGATCGACCAGCGTCATTCTGCGTTCACCGAGTTGCAGGGTAAGACGATGAGCCTGGCGGGTGCAGCCGTTCAGAGGATGTGTGGCGCAGATACGGGACTGAAAAATGGCATTACACAGACTGCTTTTGCCTGTACCGGATTTACCCATAATGCCAATCACGGGCTCGTAATGAATAACACAGTGGAGATGTTCAAGGATTTTCTGGCGAATTTCTTCAGGAAGAAACGTCAGATATGATTTCACTTGTGCGGAGAGGGAAGAATGGCTGAATGACATACCGTTATCCTGTTGATTTCGCTGAACCGGATCACACTAATCCGGTTTATCATTCATGTAATATGGACGTGAAAAATGATGGAATGTCTGAATTACAGACATGATCGTTAAAGTGTAATGGAGTATGAAGTGAGTTTTTCCGAACGGGAACTAATGACATACTGCGGTTTCAGGAGATGAGAGGATGACCGGACGTAAAAACAAATGCGTCAGAAAAAATTGTAACAATCAGGTTTTCTCAGTAAAAATGGCAGTGGAGAAAAGACTGTGCAGAAAACATTATGAGAGGTTTTGTGAGCTCAAAAAAAGAAGAGAGCAAAATCCTGTTCACAGATTAAATGAAGCATTGCCAAGAAAGATAAAAGGACCCAAAAGTAAGAAAAAATTAGTAAAAGAAAGAGAAATCATTAACAGCAGGAAGAAACATAAACAGGAGCAGGGACCATCGCTGGCTGAACTTAATAAAAAAGTTCGTGAGATACTGAAAACTCCGGCATGGAGAACGCTGGAAACGAGAATTCGAAGAAACGGTATCACATTTAAATCAAAAGCAGAGTTAGATGTACTTTCTGAACTTTATGCAATTTATTCATGGGTTTCATATTGCAAACGGAGCGATAATTATTCTGTGTGGTTTTTGAATTGTCCGGACGTAAATATAAATCTTCATGTGTGCGAATGCAGGTCTTCTGAAAGCGATTGTTATCTACCATCCCGTTTTATTATCCTTCCAGCTCCATTAAGGCAAAAAGTAAAAAGAAAATACCCTGCTAATTCGTCTGGAGTGTCAGGATATAGTGATTCAAAAAGTCTTTATAAGACTGTTTTGTCTGTTTGTGGTGGGAAAAGAGAAACCGAATTGTTCTTTTATTCACTGCCAGTAAAGACTAATCATCATCCTTACTGGATTAAAAGTGGTGTGGTTAAAAGATTTCCGCCTATTTTTGGCTTGTTGTTTTATGAACAGGAAAGGTTAACAGGAGGTGTTTTTCGTTATGTGTTGATAAAGTTTTATAATGCTTTTAAGGAGAATTTGTTTTTTGTTGAGATTATCTCGTGCTGTTTTCTTGTTGAGTTTTTTCATGATGTTGATTCATTTTTTATAAATCAACGATTAAGTAAGTTGGAAAGCTTTATAGATAAGTGGAGGGAGGGTAAAGAAATCTGGATAAAAGCATATCTACAACTGATACATAATGCATTGGGAATAACTGAAACAGAAAAACTCGTCAATCTATATAATTCATTTTTTACTGATAAAGTGGTTCTCTGGGATGAATCAGTAAAAAAAGTTAAGTGGATTTATGAGAAATAGCACCATTTAACTGAAAGCTACCATAACGTCTTTTTGATCATACGCATGATAATGCGTCTCATTTAAATTTCGTTTTTTGGGTCATGGAAATTTTCCGAACATCAGTGATAATGAGGGTTTTGTTGTTTTTGTTTCTGCAATGTTTGAGGGCTGTTCCTGGAGACGATTCGTTGCTTGTGAGCAAGTGGTGGTCCGCTTTACTGGACAAGTTTTGCATTTGTTGAGTGGTGAAATGGAAGTAAAAAGAGCCCCTTTCTGGCAATGACTGAAAAAGTCAGTAGCGTGTGACAGTAAAAACTAACATAAAGTGATTATCGTATGATTATGACAATAACTTATAACTTTTATGAAAAGAACAACAGAAACTACGAAGCCATAACAGATTCCTGAGACCATGTTTTCTGAGGTAGAGAAAATAATTCAAGAGTAAACCAGTTTGTTTTTTGGTCAGTAAAGAACCATGCCTGATGTGAAAGCGGGTAATCAACATTCAGTCTGCATGAGTGTCTGAGAATGTTGCTAATGTCGGTATGATACTATATACACGTATTTTACTAAGTATTTTTACTAAGCATTTCAGTAAGTGTTATACACGTATTTTCTACTAAGTGTTTTACCAGACATACACGTATTTTCATAAACACTTCTACAAGTGTTTTCGTTAAGCATTGCTATACACATCCAGTTTAGTAAATCTTTACGTTAACTAAATCAGTTTAATGCTGCTGTAAAACCTTTCTGTTTAAGCAATCAATCTGCTATTCGATTTTACTGATGTTACGTTTAACCTTTCCTTAGATTTCGAGTTTCGACGTTAGCTTGAGAAAAGTATCTTTACGTAAAGCCCAGTGAATTAACTCAAATCCGATTGAGGTAACCTGATGCGATTTACTGTGAGTTTGCGATAACACTGTTAAATGGCTTATGGATGATTTTGTAACGGCGAGATTGATAAGGTGATTAACTGGCCCTGGTGTTTTTTCTCAGCGTAAGGTGATTATCTTCATCATAAGGCTCTTTTCAGAAAAAGTGTGATGATTGGTTGTGGTGTTTTGATTCAGATGAGGATCTGCCAATGATTATGATGTATTGTAAGAAATAACGCCTTCAGAATGTTGGAGCATGCACTTACACAAACTGTTTTTCTAAAATTAAGGGAACAGTTTAAAGAGTATAAACTGTTCATCTTCTTCAGGATTAAGCTACATTGTTGTTATGACTGACAGGATTGTTTTCTTCCCCTGACTCTGGGCTTAACAGTCCCTGGCGTTGTAGATATTCACTGACTGACATTCCAGAACTACGGATCCTGTCAGAGATTTTACGAAATTGATCCTTCCATTCTGCAGGTAATTTCTTAATTTGTCTGACTTTACAGGCTACACTGTACGGGGTTCGCCCTAGTTTCTCTGCCAGCCAGAAAAGGTGTTTACCAATTTCATCGTCCGGTACATCCTCCAGAACATCTCGCAATAAACTCTCGTCTGCCTCATTCCGGTTTTGTTGAATAAATCGAACTTTTGCTGAGTTGAAGGATCAGATCACGTATCTTCCCGACAACGCAGACCGTTCCGTGGCAAAGCAAAAGTTCAAAATCACCAACTGGC
>NZ_JBJQLL010000030.1:0-41867 GCF_046486405.1 Escherichia sp. WS338
TCTGCCGATAACAGCAGGCCAGTTTTACGGTGTCTGGCAGCACTTTTATGACGACAACTTCTCCGGCACGGATTTCACCACTCACTATGTGGTGCTCGGTTTTCGCTTCAGGGTAGCGGAAGAAGAGCTGTTACTGCCGGATGAGCAGCATGACGATTACCGCTGGCTGACGCCGGACGCGCTGCTCGCCAGTAACAATGTTCACGCTAACAGCCGAGCTTATTTTAATCATGATCCAAGTGCTGTTATTGGTTTAGATAAAAAGGATGTCAAAAATGTCTGATGTACCGTTGATTGCTGTTGTAATGGCTGGTGGTACGGGTAGCCGTCTTTGGCCCCTCTCAAGAGAGCACTATCCGAAGCAATTTCTGCAATTATCAGGTGAGAATACTTTATTACAGTCAACTTTATTACGACTATCCCCGCTTTCTTGCGAAACTCCATTAGTAATAACTAACGAGCAGCATCGTTTTGTGGTCGCAGAACAATTGCGTCAAATAAACCAATTAAGCGATAACATTATTCTTGAACCATGTGGAAGAAATACTGCACCAGCTATAGCACTTTCAGCATTTACAGCCTTAAAGCGTAATGAACAACAAGATCCTATACTTTTAGTTCTTGCAGCTGACCATGTTATAAACAAAACAGATGTTTTTTGTAATGCTATTAAAAATTCCATTTCAATTGTTGAACAAGGAAATATTTTAACATTTGGTATTATTCCTGATTATGCAGAAACTGGTTACGGTTATATAGAAAAAGGGAGTATAGTTAAAGAATCACAACGTGGAGTTGGTAATACATTCTATCACGTGGAACAATTTGTTGAAAAACCTAATCGCTCAAGGGCTGAAGAGTATATCTCCTCAGGTAAATATCTCTGGAATAGTGGGATGTTTATGTTCAAAGCATCAGTATATTTAGAGGAGTTAAAAAAATACAGACCTGATATATACGATATATGTGAAAAAACAGTTTCTTCGTCCTACCATGATCTTGATTTTATACGACTTTCGAAAGATGTTTTTCAAAATTGTCCATCGGAATCAATTGATTTTGCAGTAATGGAAAAAACAAAGCGTTGTATAGTCTATCCCGTTGATATTGGTTGGAACGATGTTGGATCTTGGCAATCATTGTGGGACGTTAGTGATAAAACTCCTACAGGGGACGTTTGCAAAGGTGATATCCTGACCTATAATACAAAAAATAATTATATTCATTCGGAGTCAGCCTTAGTAGCCGCTGTAGGTGTGGAGGATATTGTTATTGTTCAGACGAAAGATGCAATTCTAGTTTCAAAAAAATCCGAAGTTCAGGATGTTAAGAAAATTGTTCAAATGCTTAAAATGCAAGAACGTTCTGAATATCTATCACATCGCGAGGAATTTCGTCCTTGGGGAAAGTTTGATGCTATAGAACAGGGAGATCGATATAAGGTCAAAAAGATTGTCGTTAAACCAGGGGAAGGGCTATCCTTACGTATGCATCATCATCGTTCAGAGCATTGGATTGTCCTTTCAGGTACAGCAAAAGTAACGTTAAATAATAAAACTTTCTTAGTTACTGCTAATGAATCCGTTTATATTCCTCTGGGTGCTACTTATAGCCTTGAAAATCCAGGTATAATTCCTCTCAATCTTATTGAAGTTAGTTCAGGAGATTATTTAGGTGAGGATGATATTGTTCGTCAAAAAGAACGTTACAAAATAGATGACTAATAAATGAAAAAATTAACCTGCTTTAAAGCCTACGATATTCGCGGAAAATTAGGCGAAGAACTGAATGAAGATATTGCCTGGCGTATTGGGCGTGCCTATGGCGAATTTCTCAAACCGAAAACCATTGTTTTAGGTGGTGATGTCCGCCTCACCAGCGAAACATTAAAACTGGCGCTGGCGAAAGGTTTACAGGATGCGGGCGTCGATGTGCTGGATATCGGCATGTCCGGCACCGAAGAGATCTATTTCGCTACGTTCCATCTCGGCGTGGATGGCGGCATCGAAGTTACTGCCAGCCATAACCCGATGGATTACAACGGCATGAAGCTGGTGCGCGAGGGGGCTCGCCCGATCAGCGGTGATACCGGACTGCGCGATGTCCAGCGTCTGGCAGAAGCCAACGACTTCCCTCCCGTCGATGAAACCAAACGCGGTCGCTATCAGCAAATCAACCTGCGTGACGCTTACGTTGATCACCTGTTCGGTTATATCAATGTCAAAAATCTCACGCCGCTCAAGCTGGTGATCAACTCCGGGAACGGCGCGGCGGGTCCGGTGGTGGACGCTATCGAAGCCCGCTTTAAAGCCCTCGGCGCACCCGTGGAATTAATCAAAGTGCACAACACGCCGGACGGCAATTTCCCCAACGGTATTCCTAACCCGCTGCTGCCTGAATGCCGCGACGACACCCGCAATGCGGTCATCAAACATGGCGCGGATATGGGCATTGCCTTTGATGGCGATTTTGACCGCTGTTTCCTGTTTGACGAAAAAGGGCAGTTTATCGAGGGCTACTACATTGTCGGCCTGCTGGCAGAAGCGTTCCTCGAAAAAAATCCCGGCGCAAAGATCATCCACGATCCACGTCTAATTTGGAACACCGTTGATGTGGTGAGTGCCGCAGGTGGCACCCCGGTAATGTCGAAAACCGGACACGCCTTTATTAAAGAACGTATGCGCAAGGAAGACGCCATCTACGGTGGCGAAATGAGCGCCCACCATTACTTCCGTGATTTCGCTTACTGCGACAGCGGCATGATCCCGTGGCTGTTGGTAGCCGAACTGGTGTGCCTGAAAGGGAAAACGCTGGGCGAACTTGTGCGTGACCGGATGGCAGCTTTTCCAGCAAGTGGGGAAATTAATAGCACGTTGGAAGATCCATTATGTGCTATCGCACGGGTTGAAAGTTATTATGCAAATAAGGCAATTGAGATCGATCGTACAGATGGTATAAGTATGACTTTTAATGGATGGCGCTTTAACTTACGTTCTTCTAATACGGAACCCGTAGTCCGGTTAAACGTTGAATCTAGAGGAGATGTGGCCGCAACTAAAAAATATACAGGCTTCATATTAGACTTATTAAATTATAAAAAGTCAATATCATCTTAACAAGTAAATGTGAGTTATTATGATAAAGTTGCTTTTTAGTTCATCTTTATTAAAGATGGGTGTTGTTTTATTAAATTTGCTTATTCCTGCAATAATAATACGATTCTATTCAGAGTATGATTTTGGAATTTATTCTTATTTACTAACATACGCAATCGTTATTTCTGTTTTACAAAACGGCATCACTGCAAGCTTTCGTAATCTGATATCAAATTTAGAAAATAATGATTTGCTCGATTATTTATTATATTCAGCGAGGAAAATAACGTATCCATTCTTATTAATAATATTTTGTTTATTATTGGCTGCGCTTTATGTAGTTGGGTTTGATACGTTATATGGTAAAATATGTTTTTTTATTGCTGTATCGTTAATAAATATATATTATCCAGTGGTTGCTTCATATTATGATGCTACAGGTAAAACGCTCAATTTTGTACTACTTGAAATAATATTTTTACTCGTATTCATTGCAGGCGTGGGCATTTTAATTTACTACAAAGTGAGTATTTACATTGTTTGCATTTTAACTGCTAACTACAGAGGGTTTTATGCAATATTATTAATAATGAAGAAGTGTGTTATTTTTAAACAAATAAGGCTTAAGAAAAAGGGGGGGTATAAAATTTTTTGTTCTGATGATATGATTTTTATTATAATTCAATTAATAAATGTTAGTAATACATTATTATTTATGAACATGTTTGCAAAATTTTACGGTGTAGTGGCGTTTGGGGTATTTTCAGTATATTACAGATTTGTTGCTTTTCCCCAACAAGTGATAAGCTTTTCCTCGTCGTTAATATGGATTAACTTTCGTCAAGTCCATGTTAATAACAGGGTTGCTGCCATGCAACTATTAAAGAGATTATTTTTTATTTTTACTCTATTGCTTATTATATGGGGAGGGTGCGTTCATTTTTTTATAGACAAAGTCGTATATCTTTATTCATCCAAACCTTTAGAATACCCAGGTGTGTTGTGTTTTCTAAATATTATGGTTTGCTTGATGTTGCTAAAAGACTTTTCAAGTATAATACTCAATGCATTAACTTTATATAAAGAACAAATGATAATGAATGCTTTACTTTGTTTACTAAACGTTATTTTTTTCTTTTTTTATAATGAAACGAATTTTGATACCATATATCTAATCTTCGTTTCACTGTTAACATTGATGTTTGTATTTGTAAATTTATCACTAATTAGAAGCAGGCTCTGAAGATGGTTATTAATATATTTTATATATGCACAGGCGAATATAAAAGGTTTTTTGATAAATTTTATTTATCTTGTGAGGATAAATTTATACCAGAGTTTGAAAAAAAATATTATGTGTTTACCGATTCTGATAGAATTTATTTTAGTAAATATCTGAATGTTGAAGTAATTAATGTTGAAAAAAATTGCTGGCCGCTTAATACGTTATTACGTTTTTCATATTTTTTGAAGGTTATTGATAAGTTACAAACTAACTCATATACTTTTTTCTTTAATGCAAATGCAGTTATTGTCAAAGAGATTCCTTTTAGTACATTTATGGAGAGTGATTTAATCGGTGTTATCCATCCAGGGTATAAGAATCGTATATCGATTCTTTATCCTTGGGAAAGAAGAAAAAATGCGACCTGCTATCTTGGGTATTTAAAGAAAGGTATTTATTATCAAGGTTGTTTCAATGGAGGTAAAACAGCGTCATTTAAGAGATTAATACAAATTTGTAATATGATGACAATGGCTGATTTGAAAAAAAACCTGATTGCTAAAGTACATGATGAGTCGTATTTGAATTATTATTATTACTACAATAAGCCATTATTACTTTCTGAATTGTACTCATGGCCTGAAAAATATGGTGAAAATAAAGACGCCAAGATTATTATGCGTGATAAGGAAAGAGAAAGTTGGTATGGTAATATCAAGAAGTAATTATAGGAATATATGTTCATATACTTTTTTTATGGTGAATTTATTTATCTTAATTTTATCCGTAATCAATGAAGGTTTTTGTGAGATTGCCTATGTAATAATAAGTGTTTCTTCTGTTCTTTTTTGTGTAATCATAATCTGCCTTGAAAGGCAAGGGGGCTTTCTCAACCCAATGACTTTCTGTATTATATCTGTCTTTTTCTTTATCTTAATCAGGCCTGTCTTTTTTTCGCAAAATATAACAGAGAATTTAAACGAAGTAATAACTGCTGGTTTAGAAATTGATGAAATATATGTTTTTTATTCGTTAGCTGTTGTAAACATTTCCTTGGCTTTTACTGTATTACTGTATTCAGTACAAAAAGGTACTGTTTCCAAGTTAGTAGGGCAATTACCTGATTTGTTTTTTTATAATAAACAATTGTCAATACTTTTATTATGGGGGGGGGGGCTTTTCTCTGCTATTTTCTTAATTAAATCATACAAAAAATTTATTATATTAGGTCAGGTTTCAGTATTTGAGGCTGACGCATATGGACTACATGATGAGTTATTTTGGTTCACCCTTTCAAAATATTGTTATATATTGTCTTTACTTTTTTCTAAAAATAAAAATTTCATACTATATTCTTTGCTGATATTTATTACATCAATAGGTTACATTTTAGTGGGATTAAGAGGCTATACAATCGCATATGGTTTCTTATTGTTATTTTTTCTAGATATAAGATATAGGCTTAAGATCAAATGGTTGTTGTTAGTAGCTATATTGGTAACGACCATTTCTTCACTGATCCTTAACTATAGAATAGGTATAGAAGTAAATAGCGGATTATTAGGAATTATTTTTAATCCATTATTACAGCAAGGTGCTTCATTTGAAACCGTTTATGGTGCTTTGAAATACAATGAAAAAATATTAAGTTGCATATCTTACTATGATTATTTTTTTACAAATAAAGATATCGGTTCTTGTATTGACATCGCTCGTGGTGTTTATTTTAAAGAAGGAGGAAGTTTCGCATCAAGTTTTTACAGTGAGCTAATATATTTTGGGTGGATCATTGGAAGTGTTGCTTTATTACTATTTGCATTTTCTCTAGCTTTTGTTCAATCTTGTTATGAGAAAATAATAAAAAATTCAATGAATAATAAATTGGCATATACATATCGTTTGATCATTTTTTTAGCGCTACCAAATCTTATATATTTTGCCCGCTCATCATTATTTGATTTTATCAATAAGGTTTTATTCATAGCTCTATTCATAGGTGGGCTAAGCATAGTCAGACATATTGCTTTAAATATAAAAAAATGTCATTGAGAATATTAGATATGATTTCAGTAATAATGGCTGTACACCGATATGATAAATATGTTGATATTTCAATTGATAGTATCTTAAATCAGACATACTCTGACTTTGAGTTAATAATAATTGCAAATGGAGGGGATTGTTTCGAGATAGCAAAACAGCTGAGGCATTATACAGAGCTGGATAACAGAGTTAAAATATATACATTAGAAATAGGGCAGTTATCGTTTGCATTAAATTACGCAGTAACTAAGTGTAAATACTCTATTATTGCCAGAATGGATTCCGACGATGTTTCACTGCCGTTACGTCTAGAAAAACAATATATGTATATGTTGCAGAATGATTTAGAAATGGTGGGGACTGGGATCAGACTTATCAATGAAAACGGTGAGTTTATTAAAGAATTAAAATATCCAAATCATAATAAGATAAATAAGATACTTCCTTTTAAAAATTGTTTTGCGCATCCTACTTTGATGTTCAAGAAAGATGTTATCCTAAAGCAGCGAGGTTATTGTGGTGGTTTTAATTCAGAAGATTATGATCTATGGCTCAGAATCTTAAATGATTGTCCGAATATACGCTGGGATAATCTAAGTGAGTGTTTGTTAAATTATCGAATTCATAACAAATCTACGCAAAAATCAGCACTCGCATATTATGAATGTGCTAGTTATTCTCTGCGAGAATTCTTAAAAAAAAGAACTATTACGAATTTTCTTTCTTGCCTCTATCATTTTTGTAAAGCACTAATAAAATAAAGGTTGACGCTATGTATAGTTGTTTGTCTGGTGGATTAGGTAATCAAATGTTTCAGTATGCTGCGGCATATATCTTACAAAGAAAGCTTAAACAAAGATCATTAGTTTTAGACGATAGCTATTTTTTAGATTGCTCAAATCGTGATACACGTAGAAGATTTGAATTGAATCAATTTAACATATGTTATGATCGTCTGACTACAAGTAAGGAAAAAAAAGAGATATCCATAATACGACATGTAAATAGATATCGTTTGCCCTTATTTGTTACAAATTCTATATTTGGAATTCTACTAAAAAAAAACTATTTGCCTGAAGCAAAATTTTATGAATTTTTGAACAACAGTAAATTACAGGTTAAAAATGGTTATTGTCTATTCTCTTATTTCCAGGATGCTACATTGATAGATAGTCATCGTGATATGATTCTCCCATTATTCCAGATTAATGAAGATTTGCTCAATTTATGTAATGACTTGCATATTTACAAAAAAGTGATATGTGAGAATGCTAACACAACTTCACTACATATCAGGCGTGGAGACTACATCACCAACCCTCACGCCTCTAAATTTCATGGGGTGTTGCCCATGGATTACTATGAAAAGGCTATTCGTTATATTGAGGATGTTCAAGGAGAACAGGTGATTATCGTATTTTCAGATGATGTGAAATGGGCTGAGAATACATTTGCTAATCAACCTAATTATTACGTTGTTAATAATTCTGAATGCGAGTACAGTGCGATTGATATGTTTTTAATGTCAAAGTGTAAAAACAATATAATAGCCAATAGTACATATAGCTGGTGGGGCGCATGGTTAAATACTTTCGAAGATAAAATAGTTATTTCCCCTCGTAAGTGGTTTGCTGGAAATAATAAATCTAAGTTGACCATGGATAGTTGGATTAATCTTTGATTATGCTGTGTGTTTTTTTAAAATATGATATCCATTCATAATTTGTAATTTTGATATATTATTTTTAGACTAAAATGTCAATCTGCAACATTCCGTAGTAATCCCTGACAGGAGTAAACAATGTCAAAGCAACAGATCGGCGTAGTCGGTATGGCAGTGATGGGGCGCAACCTTGCGCTCAACATCGAAAGCCGTGGTTATACCGTCTCTATTTTCAACCGTTCCCGTGAGAAGACTGAAGAAGTGATTGCTGAAAATCCAGACAAGAAACTGGTTCCTTACTATACGGTGAAAGAGTTTGTTGAATCTCTGGAAACGCCTCGTCGCATCCTGTTAATGGTGAAAGCAGGTGCAGGCACGGATGCTGCTATTGATTCCCTTAAGCCATACCTCGATAAAGGTGACATCATCATTGATGGTGGTAATACCTTCTTCCAGGACACCATTCGTCGTAACCGTGAGCTTTCTGCAGAAGGCTTTAACTTCATCGGTACCGGTGTTTCCGGCGGTGAAGAAGGTGCGCTGAAAGGTCCTTCCATTATGCCTGGCGGACAGAAAGAAGCCTATGAACTGGTTGCACCGATCCTGACCAAAATCGCCGCAGTAGCTGAAGACGGTGAGCCATGCGTTACCTATATTGGTGCCGATGGCGCAGGTCACTATGTGAAGATGGTTCACAACGGTATTGAATACGGTGATATGCAACTGATTGCTGAAGCCTATTCTCTCCTGAAAGGCGGCCTGAATCTTTCTAACGAAGAACTGGCACAGACCTTTACCGAGTGGAATAACGGTGAACTGAGCAGCTACCTGATCGACATCACCAAAGACATCTTCACTAAAAAAGATGAAGACGGTAACTACCTGGTTGATGTGATCCTGGATGAAGCGGCTAACAAAGGTACCGGTAAATGGACCAGCCAGAGCGCGCTGGATCTCGGCGAACCGCTGTCGCTGATTACCGAGTCTGTGTTTGCACGTTATATCTCTTCTCTGAAAGATCAGCGCGTTGCCGCGTCTAAACTTCTCACTGGCCCGAAAGCGCAGCCAGCAGGCGATAAGGCTGAGTTTATCGAGAAAGTTCGCCGTGCGCTGTATCTGGGTAAAATCGTTTCTTACGCTCAGGGCTTCTCTCAGCTGCGTGCGGCGTCTGAAGAGTACAACTGGGATCTGAATTACGGCGAAATCGCGAAGATTTTCCGTGCTGGCTGCATCATCCGTGCACAGTTCCTGCAGAAAATCACCGATGCTTATGCCGAAAATCCGCAGATCGCTAACCTGCTGCTGGCTCCGTACTTTAAGCAAATTGCCGATGACTACCAGCAGGCGCTGCGTGATGTCGTTGCTTATGCGGTACAGAACGGTATCCCGGTTCCGACCTTCGCCGCTGCGGTTGCCTATTATGACAGCTACCGTGCCGCTGTTTTGCCTGCGAACCTGATCCAGGCTCAGCGTGACTATTTTGGTGCGCATACTTATAAGCGCATTGATAAAGAAGGTGTGTTCCATACTGAATGGCTGGATTAATCTGATTTAACCAACAATAAAATTGAGGCCCGGCGTATATTGCACCGGGCTTTTTTTTGCCAAATATCTTATAGACTAAATTTCACTGCTTAATATTAACTTAATAAATATCAGCTATTCTTATAAAGAAAATCTGAATTGTTTTTCGTTGCGTTGACCATCTGACAACGTAGCGTTAAAACTTTTAGCTCTTATCAGGATGCTAAAAACATCATGATTCACAGTTAAGTTAATTCTGAGAGCATGAAATGAAAATCACCATTTCCGGTACTGGCTATGTAGGCTTGTCAAACGGGCTTCTAATCGCACAAAATCATGAAGTTGTGGCATTAGATATTTTACCGTCACGCGTTGCTATGCTGAATGATCGGATATCTCCTATTGTTGATAAGGAAATTCAGCAGTTTTTGCAATCAGATAAAATACACTTTAATGCCACATTAGATAAAAATGAAGCCTACCGGGATGCTGATTATGTCATCATCGCCACTCCAACCGACTATGATCCTAAAACTAATTATTTCAATACATCGAGTGTAGAATCAGTAATTAAGGACGTAGTAGAGATAAATCCTTATGCGGTTATGGTCATCAAATCAACGGTACCCGTTGGCTTTACCGCAGCGATGCATAAGAAATATCGTACTGAAAATATTATTTTCTCTCCGGAATTTCTCCGCGAAGGTAAAGCCCTTTACGATAATCTCCATCCTTCACGTATTGTCATTGGTGAGCGTTCAGAACGCGCAGAACGTTTTGCTGCATTGTTACAGGAAGGCGCGATTAAGCAAAATATCCCGACCCTGTTTACCGACTCCACTGAAGCAGAAGCGATTAAACTTTTTGCTAATACCTATCTGGCGATGCGCGTAGCGTACTTTAATGAGCTGGATAGCTATGCAGAAAGTTTAGGTCTGAATACTCGCCATATTATCGAAGGCGTTTGTCTCGACCCACGCATTGGCAACCATTACAACAATCCGTCGTTTGGTTATGGTGGTTATTGTTTGCCGAAAGATACCAAGCAGTTACTGGCGAACTATCAGTCTGTGCCGAATAACCTGATCTCGGCAATTGTCGATGCAAACCGCACGCGTAAAGATTTTATTGCCGATGCCATTTTGTCACGCAAACCGCATGTGGTAGGTATTTATCGCCTGATTATGAAGAGCGGTTCAGATAACTTCCGTGCGTCTTCTATTCAGGGGATTATGAAGCGTATCAAGGCGAAAGGTGTTGAAGTAATCATCTACGAGCCAGTGATGAAAGAAGACTCATTCTTCAACTCTCGCCTGGAACGTGATCTCGCCACCTTCAAACAACAAGCCGACGTCATTATCTCTAACCGAATGGCAGAAGAGCTTAAGGATGTGGCAGATAAGGTATACACTCGCGATCTCTTTGGCAGCGACTAACATCTTGTTATCAGGGCTATTTACGCCCTGATTGTCTTTTGTTACTTACGCAACAATTCATTATTTTTATCACTTATCCTATAGCATTCACGAGGATTATCGCTAAACTATGCGGACTTGGAAATTTCCGTCAGTTAGGGTAATGATGAGAGTAGAAAATAATAATGTTTCTGGGCAAAACCATGACCCGGAACAGATTGATTTGATTGATTTACTAATGCAGTTGTGGCGTGGCAAGATGACAATTATCATTTCCGTCATTGTGGCTATTGCCCTGGCTATTGGATATTTGGCAGTAGCGAAGGAGAAATGGACGTCAACAGCAATTATCACTCAGCCCGACGTGGGGCAAATTGCTGGCTATAACAATGCCATGAATGTTATCTATGGTCAGGCTGCACCGAAAGTATCGGATTTGCAGGAGACGTTAATTGGTCGCTTCAGTTCTGCCTTCTCTGCATTAGCAGAAACGCTGGATAATCAGGAAGAGCCAGAGAAACTTACCATCGAACCTTCTGTTAAGAACCAGCAATTACCATTGACTGTTTCTTATGTTGGGCAAACAGCAGAGGGCGCACAAATGAAGTTGGCCCAATACATTCAGCAAGTTGATGAAAAAGTGAATCAAGAGCTAGAAAAGGATCTCAAAGACAACATTGCTCTGGGACGGAAAAACTTGCAGGACTCTTTAAGAATGCAGGAAGTAGTCGCGCAGGAGCAGAAAGATCTGCGTATCCGTCAGATTCAGGAAGCGTTGCAGTATGCGAATCAGGCGCAGGTGACAAAGCCACAGGTTCAGCAGACTGAAGATGTGACGCAAGATACGTTGTTCCTTTTGGGGAGCGAAGCTCTGGAGTCGATGATTAAGCATGAGGCGACTCGTCCGTTGGTGTTCTCACCAAACTACTATCAGACTCGTCAAAACCTGCTGGATATCGAAAGCTTAAAAGTTGATGATCTTGATATTCATGCTTACCGTTATGTGATGAAACCGACGTTACCTATTCGTCGCGATAGTCCGAAAAAGGCAATCACCTTGATTCTGGCGGTACTGCTGGGCGGCATGGTTGGTGCGGGGATTGTGCTGGGGCGTAACGCTCTGCGTAATTACAACGCGAAGTAATCTTTTCGGTTTTAAGGAAAAAGGGCAGGGTGGTGACACCTTGCCCGTTTTTTTTTGCCGGATGCGACAACAACATCGCATCCGATCACCCGCAACTCACTGATGCCGTTTACGCAGGTTCTCAATCACCGTCGTTAAATCCAGATCCTGATCCTGCAACAATACCAGCAGGTGATACATCAAATCAGATGCCTCGTTGGTCAGCTCAAAGCGGTCATGTACCGTCGCTGCCAGTGCGGTTTCCACCCCTTCTTCGCCCACTTTCTGCGCAATGCGTTTAGTGCCGCTGGCATACAGTTTGGCTGTGTAAGAGGTTTCCGGGTCGGCAGATTTACGTTCGGCGAGCAATTGTTCCAGTTGATACAGGAACAGCCACTGGTGAGCGGTGTCGCCGAAGCAGCTGCTGGTGCCTTTGTGGCAGGTTGGCCCGATGGGATTCGCCAGCACCAGTAACGTGTCGTTGTCGCAGTCCGGGGCAATACTCACCACATTGAGGAAATTGCCCGACGTTTCGCCTTTGGTCCACAGTCGCTGTTTAGTGCGCGAGAAGAAGGTGACTTTGCCGCTTTCGATGGTTTTGTCTAAGGCTTCCGGGTTCATATAGCCCAGCATTAACACTTCGCCGGATACCGCGTGTTGCACAATCACCGGCATCAGTCCGTCGGTTTTTTCCCAGTCCAGTTCGCGACGTTGTTGTTCTGTTAACATATCCTGATCTCCACGCCCTGTGTTGCCAGGTACGCTTTTAATTCACCAATATTGATTATTTGTTTGTGGAATACGGAAGCCGCCAGCGCGCCGTCAACGTCGGCATCGCGGAAGGCTTCGAGGAAGTGTTCCATGGTGCCCGCGCCACCGGAGGCAATCAGCGGGACGTGGCAAACTTCACGCACTTTTTTCAGCTGTTCGAGGTCGTAACCGTTACGCACGCCGTCCTGATTCATCATGTTGAGGACGATTTCTCCGGCACCGCGTTTTTGCACTTCCTCTACCCAGTCGAGCGTTTCCCACTGAGTGACGCGGGTGCGGGTTTCATCGCCGGTATATTGATTCACATGATATTTACCGGTTTCAGCGTCGTACCAGGTATCAATGCCGACCACAATACACTGCACGCCAAAGCGATCCGCCAGGCGAGTAATTAACGTCGGATCCGCCAGCGCGGGAGAGTTGATGGAAATTTTATCCGCGCCAAAGGAAAGAATTTTGGCGGCGTCATCCAGAGACTTAATCCCACCCGCCACACAAAACGGAATGTCGATCACTTCCGCCACGCGAGATACCCAGCTTTTATCTACCACACGGCCATCGCTGGACGCGGTGATATCGTAGAACACCAGTTCGTCTGCACCTTCCTCTGCGTAGCGTTTTGCCAGCGGCACGATATCGCCAATGATTTCATGGTTGCGAAACTGTACGCCTTTTACCACCTGACCATCACGAACGTCGAGACATGGAATTATGCGTTTTGCCAGCATGCGATGGCCTCCTTCACGGTGAATTTACCTTCCAGCAATGCCCGACCAACTATTACGCCGCGCACGCCAGTACCACGTAGGGCAGCAACATCGTTAATGTCGCCAATACCGCCGGAGGACTGAAACGCCACCTGCGGGTATCTGGCGCACACTTCTTCATATAAAGAGACGTTAGAACCTGCCAGCGTGCCGTCGCGCGAGATATCGGTACACAGCACATGTTTCAGGCCGACAGGCAAATAGGTTTCCACCAGTTGTTCCAGCGACACACCCGAATTCTCTTGCCAGCCGCTGACCGCCACCTGCTTGTTGCCTTGCTCGTCAATACGGACATCCAGCGCCAGCACTAAGGCATCGGCACCGAAACGTTCAAACCAGCCTTTCACCATTCCTGGTGATTTCACCGCGGTGGAGCCGACCACCACGCGCGCAACGCCCGCTTCCAGTAACGCCGCCACGTCTTCTTCGCTACGCACGCCGCCGCCAACCTGCACCGGAACGTTAACGCCCGCCACCAGGGTTTTAATCAGCGGGATTTGACGTTTTGCCGGATCTTTTGCCCCGGTCAGATCCACCAGATGCAGCACTTCGGCACCGTGCGCGGCGTAATCCTGTAAGCGCGGCAGCGGGTCGTTACCGTAATCGCGCTGTTTGCCGTAATCGCCCTGATGGAGACGCACCACGGTGCCGTCGATTAAATCTAATGCCGGAATAATCATCACATCTCCAGGAAGTTTTTCAGCAACTTAGCGCCAGCGGCACCAGAACGCTCCGGGTGGAACTGCACGCCGTAGAAGTTATCTTTTTGTACCGCCGCGGTGAACGGTTCGCCGTAATTACACTGGGCGATGGTCCACGGATTGACTGGCATTGCGTAGCTGTGAACAAAGTAAAAGTACGCTCCGTCTTCAATCCCCTGAAACAGGCGGTTGCCTGCCTGCGGGTAAACGCGGTTCCAGCCCATATGCGGCAGGGGCAGACCAAAGTCGGTCATTTTCGGCACATCTTCGTCGATGATGCCCAGCAAATCGACGCCGTTGCTCTCTTCGCTGCGCCGCCCCAGCAGTTGCATCCCTAAGCAGATGCCCAGCACCGGTTGGGTACAGGCTTTGATGAGATCAAACAGCTCGCGCTCACGCACCTGATCCATCGCTGCTTGTGCAGTGCCAACGCCGGGTAAAAATAGTTTATCGGCCAGCAACACGACGTCCGGGTCACGGCTGACTTTGGGTTCATAACCGTGACGCGCAATGGCAGACTTCACCGAGTTCAGGTTGGCGCAGCCAGTATCAAGGATCACCACGTTCATTACAGCACTCCTTTTGACGAGGGCAGGGTGTCGCCTTCCACGCGGATGGCCTGGCGCAGGGTGCGACCAAAGGCTTTGAACAGGCTCTCTACACGGTGATGATCGTTTTTACCTTTGGTTTTCAGGTGTAGCGTCACGCCCATGGTGTATGAGAGCGAACGGAAGAAGTGCTCGATCATTTCAGTGCTGAGATCGCCCACGCGCTGGTAGGTAAATTCAGCTTTATATTCCAGGTGCGGGCGACCAGAGATATCCAGCGCGCAGCGGGCAAGGCATTCGTCCATCGGCAGCACAAAACCGAAGCGGCAAATACCGCGTTTGTCGCCAAGAGCAATTTTTAACGCTTCGCCCAGCGCCAGGCCGGTATCTTCGACGGTGTGGTGATCGTCGATATAGAGGTCGCCTTTGACGTTGATTTCCATGCGGAAACCGCCGTGGGTGGCGATCTGATCCAGCATATGATCAAAGAAGCCAACGCCGGTGTTAATCTTGCTGCCACCTTCGCGATCCAGCCACACCTGGACGTCAATTTGCGTCTCTTTGGTGTTGCGCACTACATGGGCGTAACGGTCTCGTTTAGTGAGTTGCTCGCCAATCATCGGCCAGTTCAGGATTTCGCGGTCGTAGCGTAAACCATTAATGCCCATGTTTTCCGCCAGTTGAATGTCGGTCGCGCGATCGCCAATCACATAACTGTTAGCGCGATCCATCGCTTGCTCAGCCAGATAACGTTCCACCAGTTTTACTTTCGGCTTACGGCAGTCGCACTCATCGGCGGGCAGGTGCGGACAAATCAGCACTTCATCAAACTGTACGCCTTGCGAGGTGAAGATCTGCATCATCAGGTTGTGCGGGCCATCGAAATCCGCCTGTGGGAAACTTTGTGTTCCCAGACCATCCTGATTAGTGATCATCACCAGCTTGTAGCCCGCTTTTTGCAGCTTCAGCAGTTCCGGGATCACGCCCGGTTCAAAGGCGAGTTTATCAAAACGGTCCACCTGAAAATCACCCGGCGGTTCGCTAATCAGGGTTCCATCGCGATCGATAAAAAGATACTTCTGACTCATCAAACTTGCTCCGCACGTAAGGCGTCAATGACGCGCTGGCTTTCTTCACGGGTTCCGACGGTAATTCGCAGGCAGCCGCTTAAAGAGGGTTGTTTATTCTGATCACGTAAGATAATGCCCTGATCCCACAAAGATTTAAACACTGCACTGGAGGCTTTAAAGCGCGCCAGAATGTAGTTGGTTTCAGAGTCAAAAACCTGCTCCACGCAGGGGATCTCTTTCAGTGCGGCAATCAGGTATTCGCGTTCTGCAATAATTTGCGCCACCCGCTCACGCATGGCGATAATTCCCTGCGGGCTTAACGCCTGGGCCGCAATGTCGGCAACCGGCGTCGAGAGCGGGTAGGGGGCGATCACTTTCATCAGCAGGTTGATGACTTCTTCGTTTGCCAGCGTAAATCCGCAACGAAGCCCCGCCAGAGCAAAAGCTTTCGACAGTGTGCGCAAAATAGCCAGGTGCGGATATTCCGCCAGCCAGCCAGCCAGCGATGCCTGCGGGCAAAACTCGATATAGGCTTCATCGGCAACCACAATCGCCTTACCGCGCGTTAACTCCAGCAGGGTGCGAAAATCCTGCGGATTGATCAGTTGCCCGGTTGGGTTGTTGGGGCTGCAAACATAGACCACTTTTACGCCGTCCAGCTTGTCGGAAATGCCCTGTAAGTCCAGTTGCCAGTTTTCCAGCGTCGGCACTGTGCGGCACTCGACGCCAATGGTTTCAGCGCTGACGCTGTACATGCCGTACGTTGGCGGGCAGTAGAGGATGGCGTCTTTACCCGGTTCGCAAAAAGCGCGAATCAGTAGTTCAATACCTTCGTCCGCGCCACGGCTGACCAGCACCTGTTCCGGTTTTACGCCTGCATATTGCGCGTAATTTTCAATCACCGCTTTCGGCTGGCATTCCGGGTAGCGGTTGAGCGTTTGCTGAGTAAGCTGAAACTCCACGGCTGTGGGATATTCGTTGGCGTTCAGCCAGACGTCGCCATTACCGCCCAGACGACGCGCCGACTGATACGGCGTCAGGTTGCGGACGTTTTCACGCGCTAAATCGGTAATAGTCACGGTGCTCATGCTTGCTCCTTAAGGGCGTTAACACGCAAAGTAACGGCATTTTTGTGGGCGGTCAGGCGCTCGGCGGCGGCCAGTGTTTCAATGGTCGAAGCCAGCGCGGAGAAACCTTCTTTCGACAGTTCCTGCACGGTCATACGCTTCTGGAAATCCGCCAGGCCGAGGCTGGAACAGGTGGCGGTGTAGCCGTAAGTCGGTAGAACATGGTTGGTTCCGGAGGCGTAATCACCTGCCGATTCCGGTGACCAGTCACCAAGAAATACCGAACCGGCGCTGGTGATGCCATCGACCAGGTCGCGGGCGTTGCGGGTCTGAATGATCAGGTGCTCCGGGCCGTACTGGTTGGAGATCTCTACGCACTGTGCTAAATCGTTGGTCACAATAAGGCGGCTGGCGCTCAGTGCCTGGCGTGCGGTTTCGGCACGCGGCAGTTCTGCCAGTTGGCGTTCGACGGCCTCGGCAACTTGATGCGCCATATCAGCAGCGGGCGTCAGTAAAATCACCTGTGAGTCCGGGCCGTGTTCAGCCTGAGAAAGCAAATCAGAAGCCACGAAATCCGGCGTAGCGCCGCTGTCGGCAATGACCAACACTTCCGACGGGCCTGCGGGCATATCGATCGCCGCACCGTCCAGACGCTGGCTCACCTGACGTTTCGCTTCGGTGACAAAGGCGTTACCCGGCCCGAAGATTTTGTCCACTTTTGGCACAGATTCCGTACCAAACGCCAGTGCGGCAATGGCCTGTGCGCCGCCGACGTTAAACACGTCCTGCACACCGCACAGCTGCGCCGCATAAAGGATCTCATCGGCAATCGGCGGCGGTGAGCACAGCACCACTTTTTTACAGCCCGCAATACTCGCCGGAGTCGCCAGCATTAATACCGTTGAGAAGAGCGGGGCGGAGCCGCCAGGAATATACAACCCAACTGAAGCTACCGGACGCGTGACCTGCTGGCAACGCACGCCTGGCTGCGTTTCTACATCTACCGGCGGCAGTTTTTGCGCAGTGTGGAAGGTTTCAATATTTTTTACTGCCACCGCCATCGCCTGTTTTAGCTCGTCGCTAAGGCGTTCGCTGGCGGCGGCGATCTCCTCAGCAGACACCTTCAGCGCGGTAACCGTGGTTTTATCAAACTTCGCGCTGTATTCCCGCAGGGCGTCATCGCCGCGTGCTTTCACGTTATCGAGAATATCGTTAACGGTGCGGGTAATGCTTTCAGAAGCGGAGATCGCCGGGCGCATTAACAGCTGGCGTTGTTGCTCCGCAGTACAGCTGTTCCAGTCAATGATTGTGTTAAAGCTCATGGCGATCACTCCATCATCTTCTCAATCGGCAGGACCAGGATTGAACTGGCACCCAGCGCTTTCAGTTTTTCCATGGTTTCCCAGAACAGGGTTTCGCTACTGACCATGTGCATCGCTACGCGCTGTTGATCACCCGCCAGCGGTAGAATAGTTGGGCGTTCGGCACCTGGCAGCAGGGCGATGACTTCATCCAGACGTTCGGTCGGTGCGTGCATCATGATGTATTTTGATTCGCGCGCCTGGATCACACCCTGAATACGGGTCAGCAGTTTGTCGATCAGTTGCTGTTTGGATTCTTCCATTTCGCCATCGCGCTGGATCAGGCAGGCTTTCGAGCGGTAGATAACTTCGACTTCGCGCAGGCCGTTTGCTTCCAGCGTGGCACCGGTGGAAACCAGATCGCAAATCGCATCCGCCAGTCCGGCGCGCGGGGCGACTTCAACAGAACCGTTCAGTAAGCAGGATTTAAAAGAGATGCCTTTCTGGTCGAGATATCGCTTGAGCAGGTGAGGATAAGAGGTGGCGATACGTTTACCGTTTAAGGAGAGCGGGCCGTCCCAGGCTTCATCAACCGGCGTTGCCAGCGAAAGGCGACAACCGCCGAAATCCAGACGACGCAGGGTAAAGTAGCGTGGATCCTCACCCTGGGCGCGGCGGTTAAGCAGCTCTTCTTCCAGCACGTTTTCGCCGATAATCCCAAGGTCTACTACGCCATCCATTACCAGACCGGGAATGTCGTCGTCACGTACGCGTAGAATATCAATCGGCATGTTTTCTGCCATCGCGATCAGGCGCTGGGTGTGAAGATTGATTTTAATACCACAGCGCGCCAGTAATTCGCGTGAGTCATCACTTAAACGGCCGGATTTCTGCATAGCTATGCGTAAACGAGAGTTGTCTGTCATTTTCTTATTCCTCTTTAAACCTGTCTGAACCGTTATCAACCGCGCAATAAAAAAGCCCCCGGAAGGTGATCTTCCGGGGGCTTTCTCATGCGTTCATGCACCACTGGAAGATCTGAATGTCTTCCAGCACACATCGCCTGAAAGACTAGTCAGGATGATGGTGATGATGGTGGTGTTTAAATTGAACGCGTGTCATAAAAGTCTCTGTGAATGTTTATTCAACTGATGTCTTTTAACCTAAACCACTTTCACGTTAGAAAGCAAGGGCTTTTTTATATATTTTATGGCGATGGATTTGTTTAATGAATGAGCGGGGAAAGGAGGGGGCTAAGAGGACTGTCCTCTTAGCTGACGGCACCAAAAATAGCGAAGCCTGGATTTTCGTCTCACTGACAATACCTTGATCTACAAACTAATTAATAAATAGTTAATTAACGCCCATCATTGTACAATGAACTGTACAAAAGAGGAGATTGACATGCGTACAATTAGCTACAGCGAAGCGCGTCAGAATTTGTCGGCAACAATGATGAAAGCCGTTGAAGATCATGCCCCGATCCTTATTACTCGTCAGAATGGAGAGGCTTGTGTTCTGATGTCACTCGAAGAATACAACTCGCTGGAAGAGACGGCTTATCTACTGCGTTCCCCCGCTAACGCCCGGAGATTGATGGACTCAATCGATAGCCTGAAATCAGGCAAAGGAACAGAAAAGGACATTATTGAGTGAAACTAATCTGGTCTGAGGAATCATGGGATGATTATCTGTACTGGCAGGAAACAGATAAGCGAATTGTTAAAAAGATCAATGAACTTATCAAAGATACCCGCAGAACGCCATTTGAAGGTAAGGGGAAGCCAGAACCCCTGAAACATAATTTGTCAGGTTTCTGGTCCCGACGCATTACAGAGGAGCACCGTCTGGTATACGCGGTTACCGACGATTCACTGCTCATTGCAGCATGTCGTTATCATTATTGAACAGATTCATTCATAGAATGAATTGTCAGTTTTGATACGCTAGCGTAGCCTTATAGATCTAAGGTGTATCAGGAGATAACGGATGAAAAAGGTCGCAATTGTCGGGTTAGGGTGGTTAGGCATGCCGCTGGCGATGTCACTTTCAGCGCGAGGCTGGCAAGTCACCGGGAGTAAAACCACACAAGATGGTGTCGAAGCGGCCCGAATGAGTGGCATTGATAGCTATCTGCTTCGCATGGAGCCTGAGTTAGTTTGCGATTCTGACGATCTGGATGCCCTGATGGATGCCGATGCACTGGTCATTACGCTTCCGGCACGTCGTAGCGGCTCCGGCGATGAGTTCTATTTACAAGCGGTACAAGAGTTAGTGGATAGCGCGCTGGCCCATCGTATTCCCCGAATTATTTTTACCAGCTCAACATCTGTCTATGGCGATGCGCAAGGCATGGTGAAAGAAACTACCCCGCGTAATCCGGTAACCAACAGTGGACGAGTATTAGAAGAACTCGAAGACTGGCTGCACAATTTACCCGGTACTTCGGTCGATATTCTGCGTCTTGCGGGCCTGGTCGGACCGGGGCGTCATCCCGGACGCTTCTTTGCCGGAAAAACCGCGCCTGATGGTGAACATGGTGTTAATTTAGTCCATTTAGAAGATGTTATTGGCGCTATCACTCTGTTGTTACAGGCACCTAAAGGCGGACACATCTATAATATATGTGCGCCAGCTCACCCTGCGCGTAATGTTTTCTATCCGCAGATGGCCCGTTTACTGGGGCTGGAACCTCCGCAGTTCAGAAATAGTCTGGACAGCGGCAAAGGTAAGATTATTGATGGCAGTCGGATTTGTAATGAACTGGGATTTGAATACCAGTATCCCGATCCGCTGGTAATGCCGCTGGAGTAAACGATCACGCCAGCAGGACGCCGCATACACTGCAAGGGGGCGTGTATGAAACCACTGCTGGATGTGTTGATGATCCTCGATGCCTTAGAAAAAGAAGGCAGTTTTGCGGCGGCGTCGGCCAAACTCTACAAGACGCCGTCCGCTCTGAGTTACACCGTTCACAAGCTGGAAAGCGACCTTAATATTCAATTGCTTGATCGTAGCGGTCACCGCGCTAAATTCACCCGCACCGGAAAAATGTTATTAGAGAAAGGGCGGGAAGTTCTGCATACCGTGCGGGAACTGGAAAAGCAGGCGATCAAACTGCATGAAGGCTGGGAAAACGAGCTGGTGATTGGCGTGGACGACACGTTTCCTTTTTCTCTGCTTGCGCCACTGATTGAAGCTTTTTATCAACATCATAGCGTGACGCGCCTGAAGTTTATCAATGGCGTACTCGGTGGTTCCTGGGATGCCCTGACTCAGGGGCGAGCGGATATTATTGTTGGCGCGATGCATGAGCCACCAACTTCCAGTGAGTTTGGTTTCTCGCGGTTGGGCGATTTGGAGCAAGTCTTTGCGGTCACGCCTCATCATCCGCTAGCCCAGGAAGAAGAACCGTTAAACCGTCGTATCATTAAACGATATCGGGCGATTGTGGTGGGGGACACTGCGCAGGCCGGCGCTTCTACGGCCTCACAACTTCTCGACGAACAAGAAGCCATTACCGTTTTCGATTTTAAAACCAAGCTGGAGCTGCAAATTAGCGGCCTCGGCTGCGGCTATTTACCCCGTTATCTGGCGCAACGTTTTCTCGATAGTGGCGCGTTAATCGAGAAGAAAGTGGTCGCCCAAACTCTCTTTGAACCCGTCTGGATTGGCTGGAATGAACAGACCGCAGGGCTTGCCAGCGGCTGGTGGCGAGATGAAATTTTAGCAAATAGTGCGATCGCCGGTGTTTATGCAAAATCTGATGACGGAAAATCAGCCATTTAAAGAAAAATTATTATGACAAGCCTCTCATTCTCTTGTCATTTCCCCCCCATTTAGGCACAATGCGCCGCTGTCAAAAAATGACTAAAAACCGACGTTTCATCAGCGTCGGTTATTTTTTGCTTCAAACCAATCATTCATACCAAGAGGCCGGGCTTCGTACCGGATAGATATTTACTAAAAATCGACAGTTGTTGTCGCTGAGGAATCCAAAAAAATGGGGCAATTTTTTGCTTACGCGACGGTTATCACCGTAAAGGAGAATGACCATGTCGCATAACGTTACTCCAAACACCTCTCGCGTGGAATTGCGTAAAACGCTTACGTTAGTTCCGGTTGTAATGATGGGTCTTGCCTATATGCAGCCGATGACGCTGTTTGATACTTTTGGTATCGTTTCAGGCCTCACGGATGGTCATGTGCCGACAGCCTATGCGTTCGCATTGATTGCGATCCTGTTTACGGCTCTGAGCTACGGGAAGCTGGTTCGCCGCTATCCTTCTGCTGGCTCTGCATACACTTACGCCCAGAAATCCATTAGCCCGACTGTCGGCTTTATGGTGGGTTGGTCTTCTCTGCTCGACTATCTGTTCGCGCCGATGATCAACATTCTGCTGGCGAAAATCTATTTTGAAGCTCTGGTGCCTTCCATCCCATCGTGGATGTTTGTGGTGGCGCTGGTGGCCTTTATGACCGCCTTTAACCTGCGTAGTCTGAAATCCGTAGCGAACTTCAACACTGTAATCGTCGTGTTGCAGGTAGTGCTGATCGCGGTGATTCTGGGCATGGTTGTTTATGGCGTATTTGAAGGTGAAGGCGCTGGTACGCTGGCGAGCACTCGTCCGTTCTGGTCTGGCGATGCACATGTTATCCCGATGATTACCGGGGCGACAATCCTGTGCTTCTCCTTTACCGGCTTTGACGGCATCAGCAACCTGTCGGAAGAAACCAAAGATGCAGAGCGCGTGATCCCGCGTGCGATTTTCCTGACCGCGCTGATCGGCGGCATGATCTTCATCTTTGCAACTTACTTCCTGCAGCTGTACTTCCCGGATATCTCTCGCTTTAAAGATCCGGATGCGTCACAGCCTGAAATCATGCTGTACGTTGCGGGTAAAGCGTTCCAGGTTGGCGCGCTGATCTTCTCCACCATTACCGTACTGGCGTCCGGTATGGCGGCGCACGCAGGTGTTGCGCGTCTGATGTACGTAATGGGTCGTGACGGCGTATTCCCGAAAAGCTTCTTCGGTTATGTACACCCGAAATGGCGTACTCCGGCGATGAACATCATCCTGGTTGGCGCGATTGCCTTGCTGGCAATCAACTTCGACCTGGTAATGGCTACAGCGCTGATCAACTTTGGTGCGTTGGTGGCGTTCACCTTCGTTAACCTGTCGGTCATCTCGCAGTTCTGGATCCGTGAGAAGCGTAACAAGACGCTGAAAGATCACTTCCAGTATCTGTTCCTGCCGATGTGTGGTGCGCTGACCGTTGGTGCGCTGTGGGTTAACCTGGAAGAAAGCTCAATGGTTCTGGGTCTGATCTGGGCGGCTATCGGTCTGATTTACCTGGCTTGCGTCACCAAGAGTTTCCGTAACCCGGTTCCGCAGTACGAAGACGTAGCGTAATCATCTTTTGTAATAATAAACCGGAGTCGAATGAATATTTGGCTCCGGTTTTTTTATTCTTTTTTATCGACATCCTCATTAATAACCATTTGTTCTAATTTAGAGAATTTGGTTATTGGTCTGCATTCCACCAGTCATGAATAATTTCCCTATTAACATTCATCTGGTTAATTAATTTATGTTTTCAATGATATTAAGCGGGCTAATTTGTGGTGCTCTGCTGGGATTTGTCATGCAGCGTGGGCGTTTTTGCCTGACAGGTGGTTTTCGCGATATGTATCTCGCGAAAAATAATCGCATGTTTTACGCCTTGCTGATTGCAATTTCGGTACAAAGCGTGGGGGTTTTTGCGTTAATTCAGGCGGGCCTACTGACTTACGAAGCCGGGGCGTTCCCGTGGCTTGGTACTGTTATAGGTGGGTATCTCTTCGGGCTGGGAATTGTTCTGGCGGGTGGATGTGCCACCGGGACCTGGTATCGCGCGGGTGAGGGATTGATCGGCAGTTGGATCGCGCTTTTCACTTATATGGTGATGAGTGCGGTGATGCGTTCTCCACACGCCAGTGGTTTAAATCAAACCTTGCAGCACTACACTACTGAACATAACTCTATTGCTGAGACTTTTAATTTGTCTGTGTGGCCGTTGGTTGCCGTTTTGCTGGTGATAACGCTCTGGGTGGTGATGAAAGAGTTGAAGAAGCCAAAACTCAAAGTCGCGACCTTACCGCCGCGCCGAACCGGGATCGCTCATATTCTGTTTGAAAAACGCTGGCATCCCTTTGTCACTGCTGTACTCATCGGTTTGATTGCGCTTTTAGCCTGGCCCCTGAGTGAAGCAACCGGACGCATGTTTGGGTTAGGAATCACTTCCCCAACGGCCAATATTCTGCAATTTCTGGTCGCGGGTGACGTGAAATACATTAACTGGGGCGTTTTCCTGGTGTTAGGAATCTTCGTGGGGTCATTTATTGCAGCCAAAGCGAGCCGTGAGTTCCGCGTTCGCGCAGCTGATGCACAAACAACATTACGTAGCGGGTTAGGTGGTGTACTGATGGGCTTCGGTGCCAGTATTGCAGGTGGTTGCTCTATCGGTAATGGACTGGTTATGACTGCAATGATGACCTGGCAGGGCTGGATTGGCCTTGTATTTATGATTCTCGGAGTCTGGACTGCGTCCTGGCTTGTGTATGTTCGACCGCAGCGTAAGGCGCGACTGGCAACTGCTGCGGCAAATTAAGTAAGGTGTAAAGATGGCGATTAAAAAGCTGGATGTGGTGACGCAGGTCTGTCCGTTTCCACTCATAGAAGCAAAAGCAGCACTGGCAGAAATGGCCAGCGGCGACGAGTTGGTAATTGAGTTTGATTGCACCCAGGCAACTGAAGCAATCCCACAGTGGGCGGCAGAAGAAGGACATGCCATCACCGATTATCAGCAGATTGGCGATGCAGCGTGGAGTATCACCGTTCAAAAAGCCTGACTCAACATTGACCTCCGCCGTACCAGCGGCGGAGGCTTCAAATTAGACGATCTCTTCCGCGTACTGCCAAAGCGCTTTTAACAGCGCCACTTTCTCTTTGTCATCGGCATATTGTTGTGCCAGCATCTGCAATTCATCTGCATAACCCTGTAAAAACTCTGGCGTGAAGACCTGGCGGCGGTGCTCCAGCCAGCGTTGCTGCTCGGCATAATCCAGCGTCCCCGGGAAGTTGCGTGCCCGATAATTGAACAACAGTTTTTCAATTCGTTTATCAACAAAAGTGATATCCAGTGCCGGTAAATTACGCGGCTCGGTTTCCAGCACAATTTTCATTGCTGCACGATCGGCGTCACTGAAAAAGCCGTTATAAAGCTGTGCATCCACGTTATCTGAAGGCGTAAACGGTTCGGCTTCCGCGAATATCGCCACCACTTTTTCGCGCACTTGCGGATTTTCACGCAGAATTTTCAGGTTATCGAGGCAATGCTGACGATTAATTCCCAGTCGGTCGGCATCTTCCGGGCGTAGCGTATTCGCCTGGGCCAGCACCGGACATTTATTGATATGCACCAGCTTAACCGGAACGGCGGCGTTATCGCCAAGATCGGCTTTTGCAGTATATAAACGCTCGCGCAATGTGTCGCTATCCAGTTCCAGTAATGGCGAAATGTCTCCTGCCAAATCCACCATAATTACAGCATTGCGATTTTCAGGATGCCACGCCAGCGGTGCCACCCAGCTGGTATTGCCGCGCCATGCCCCAAACATTCCGGAAACGTGAACCAGGGGTTTCATCTGCGGAACATCAATCAACGCCATCAGTTTGTGTTTATTACGATGGGTAAAGAGATAATCAAACAGGCGTGGCTGACGCGTTTTTACCAGTTTCGCCATCGCAATAGTGGCGTACACATCAGCCATCGCATCGTGGGCGTTGCTATGTTCAATTCCATTCGCTTTGGTTAAATGCTCAAGGCGAAAGCTCGGTAGACCGTCATCATTTTCAGGCCAGTTTATTCCTTCCGGGCGCAGGGCATAACAGGCACGCATAACATCCAGCAAATCCCAGCGCGAGTTATCATGCTGCCAGCTCCAGGCGTAAGGATCGTAGAAATTACGATAAAAAACGTTGCGTGTGACTTCGTCGTCGAAACGCACATTGTTGTAGCCCAGAATACAGGTCTTCGGTACGGTAAAAAGCGAGTGAATACGGGCGGCAAACGCGGCTTCGTTTTCTCCTTTCGCCCGTGCTTCCTGCGGGGTAATACCGGTAATTAATACGGCTCCAGGCTGGGGTAAATAGTCATCCGCGGGCTTGCAGTAAAAGACTTCGGGTTCGCCGATGACATTGAATTCGCTATCGGTGCGAATGGCTGCGAACTGTGCAGGGCGATCTAACGCGGGGTGCGTGCCAAAGGTTTCGTAATCGTGAAACAAAAAGGTAGATTGTTGCTTACCGTCATTCATCATTAGGTTAAATCCGTTATTTCTGCTGTCTGCCAGAGTATCAAATATCACCGTGCTAATCAGCTTTAGCGCAACAATTTGACAGCGAGTGGCAACAGATCATGTCAGATAAAAATGAGAGAGTAGTCACATTTTCTTGCACTTTATTCCAGCCAGTTCATAAGTATTTCCGTAAAAAGAACAGCTATTTGAAACTCCTGAGGGTTTGCTGTTGAAACGCCGTCTTATTATTGCTGCTTCTTTGTTCGTTTTTAACTTATCGTCTGGTTTTGCGGCGGAAAACATTCCTTTTTCACCTCAGCCTCCACAGATTCATGCCGGGTCCTGGGTACTGATGGATTACACCACCGGTCAGATCCTCACCGCGGGTAATGAGCATCAACAGCGCAATCCCGCCAGCCTGACAAAGCTGATGACGGGTTATGTCGTGGATCGCGCTATCGATAGTCATCGCATTACGCCAGACGATATTGTCACCGTGGGGCGCGATGCGTGGGCGAAAGATAATCCGGTGTTTGTCGGTTCTTCACTGATGTTTTTGAAAGAGGGCGATCGCGTATCGGTACGTGATTTAAGCCGTGGTTTAATTGTGGATTCCGGAAATGACGCTTGTGTTGCTCTGGCTGACTATATTGCCGGTGGGCAACGGCAGTTTGTTGAAATGATGAACAACTATGCCGAGAAGCTGCATCTCAAGGATACGCATTTTGAAACAGTGCATGGTCTGGATGCACCTGGCCAGCATAGCTCGGCTTATGATTTAGCTGTGCTTTCTCGCGCTATCATCCACGGCGAGCCCGAGTTTTATCATATGTACAGTGAGAAAAGCCTCACCTGGAACGGTATCACCCAGCAAAACCGTAACGGGTTATTGTGGGATAAAACCATGAATGTTGACGGCCTGAAAACGGGTCATACTTCTGGTGCCGGGTTTAATCTCATTGCTTCGGCTGTAGATGGGCAGCGTCGTCTCATTGCAGTGGTAATGGGTGCTGACAGCGCAAAAGGTCGTGAGGAAGAGGCAAGAAAATTACTGCGTTGGGGGCAACAAAACTTTACTACGGTGCAAATTTTGCACCGTGGGAAAAAGGTCGGTACGGAACGCATCTGGTATGGCGATAAAGAAAATATCGCCCTGGGAACGGAACAAGAGTTCTGGATGGTGCTACCGAAAGCCGAAATTCCACATATCAAAGCCAAATATACCCTTGATGGTAAAGAACTCACCGCGCCAATTAGCGCCCATCAGCGGGTAGGGGAAATTGAACTTTACGACCGTGATAAACAGGTGGCGCACTGGCCGCTGGTTACCCTGGAATCTGTCGGGGAAGGCAGCATGTTTTCTCGCCTGAGTGATTATTTCCACCATAAGGCCTGACCTTTCTTTTGCAGCAGACTGGCAGGAGTGCGAGTCTGCTCGCATAATCAACACTCATTCCTTGTGGTTTTAATATTGCAACTATACTGTATATAAAAACAGTATTAATGGAGGCGTCATGAACTACGAGATTAAGCAGGAAGATAAACGTACCGTTGCAGGTTTCCATCTCGTTGGCCCGTGGGAACAGACGGTAAAGAAAGGTTTTGAGCAGTTGATGATGTGGGTAGATAGCCAAAATATTGTGCCGAAGGAGTGGGTTGCTGTCTATTACGACAATCCAGATGAAACACCCGCCGAAAAATTACGCTGCGACACCGTCGTGACGGTACCGAATAACTTTACGCTCCCCGAAAACAGTGAGGGCGTCATTCTGACAGAAATTTCAGGTGGTCAGTATGCGGTTGCGGTGGCTCGTGTAGTCGGTGATGATTTTGCTAAACCCTGGTATCAGTTCTTTAATAGCCTCTTGCAGGACAGTGCTTATGAAATGTTACCAAAGCCCTGCTTCGAGGTTTATTTGAACAATGGCGCGGAAGATGGGTACTGGGATATCGAAATGTATGTTGCGGTGCAGCCAAAACATCACTAATTCATCTCAGGGCGGTGTGTTAACGCGATGACCACTCTTTTTTTTGAAAGCGAAAAGAGTAAGATGCGCCTTTCAAATTTTTCGCTCCTGCCGGGAAATTACACTGTTCCCGGTTTGTCCGTCGGATAATTCAGAGGCGCGCCTTCTGGCCGACAGATGAGTTATGAGCGCTTTTAATCTTCATTACGGAGTTTCTGCGTGCGTGCCGATAAGTCATTAAGCCCGTTTGAAATCCGGGTATACCGCCATTACCGCATTGTGCATGGTACTCGGGTCGCGCTGGCATTCCTGCTCACTTTTCTCATTATCCGCCTGTTTACTATCCCGGAAAGTACCTGGCCGCTGGTCACCATGGTGGTGATTATGGGGCCAATCTCGTTCTGGGGTAACGTTGTCCCTCGCGCCTTCGAACGTATTGGCGGTACGGTGTTGGGTTCGATATTAGGTCTTATCGCTCTGCAACTGGAGTTAATCTCGTTACCGCTGATGTTAGTCTGGTGCGCGGCGGCTATGTTTCTTTGCGGTTGGCTGGCGCTGGGCAAGAAACCGTATCAAGGATTATTGATTGGGGTGACGCTGGCAATTGTTGTTGGTTCCCCGACAGGTGAAATTGATACGGCGTTATGGCGAAGCGGCGATGTGATCCTCGGCTCTTTACTGGCAATGTTGTTTACCGGTATCTGGCCACAACGGGCGTTCATCCACTGGCGCATTCAACTGGCGAAAAGTCTGACCGAGTATAATCGGGTCTATCAATCTGCATTCTCACCGAACTTACTCGAACGCCCACGTCTGGAAAGCCATCTACAAAAACTCCTGACCGATGCCGTGAAAATGCGTGGGCTGATTGCGCCCGCCAGCAAAGAAACCCGTATTCCAAAATCGATATATGAAGGTATCCAGACCATTAACCGCAATCTGGTTTGTATGCTGGAGTTGCAAATCAATGCGTACTGGGCCACGCGCCCCAGCCATTTCGTGTTATTGAACGCGCAAAAACTTCGTGATACCCAGCACATGATGCAGCAAATACTGCTGAGCCTTGTTCATGCGTTGTACGAAGGTAATCCGCAGCCGGTTTTTGCCAATACGGAAAAATTGAACGATGCTGTGGAAGAGCTGCGTCAGTTGCTCAATAACCACCATGACCTGAAGGTTGTGGAAACACCAATCTATGGTTATGTGTGGCTGAACATGGAAACGGCACATCAGCTTGAGTTGCTATCGAATCTGATTTGCCGGGCCTTGCGCAAATAATTCCTGAACTTCAGAATCATCTTGCTGCTGCTTCGATTCAGCAAGGATAAAGGGTATGATAGTGAAAAGGGATAAAAGCATTGTCATCTGCGGCAGCTATGAGTAATGTTGGCCCTAACGAATAGCGGTTGCTTAAACGAATCCGACTCTCACATTATCAGGGGTATAAAAATGGAAACTACCAAGCCTTCATTCCAGGACGTACTGGAATTTGTTCGTCTGTTCCGTCGTAAGAACAAACTGCAACGTGAAATTCAGGACGTTGAGAAAAAGATCCGTGACAACCAGAAGCGCGTCCTGCTGCTGGACAACCTGAGCGATTACATCAAGCCTGGGATGAGCGTTGAAGCAATCCAGGGCATCATCGCCAGCATGAAAGGTGACTATGAAGATCGCGTTGACGATTACATCATCAAAAATGCCGAGCTCTCCAAAGAACGCCGCGATATCTCCAAAAAGCTGAAAGCTATGGGCGAAATGAAAAACGGCGAAGCGAAGTAATTCCCGTTTTATTCAATGAGGGTTGCCCGGCAACCCTCATTGCTCATTGATTCTTATCTGTGTATCACCGTCATCATTCTCATCTGAGAACCAATCGAAATTAACAACAGCCTTCTTCTGTATGCAGCAAGGCAAAAAGTTCTGTAACTCCATTGTTATTAACTGCACTGGTTACTAACACGTTGTGCGCTCCAGCTTCCCGTAACCAACTTTTCACCAAAGATATTTGTTCCATGCTGGCTAAATCTGCTTTGGTTACTACTCCAATGACCGGGTGATTCATGGCCCGGTAGGGCGTTTTTACCTCTAATTCCTGCTTCAGCACTGAGATTCCTGCTTGTTGCCGGAAAAGCAGGCACCTGCCGTCTGAACGGTATCGATCCGGAAGCGTATCTGCGCCATATTCTGAGCATACTGCCGGAATGGCCCTCCAACCGTGTTGACGAACTCCTGCCATGGAACGTAGTTCTCACCAATAAATAAGCGTCAATACGGTGCTCCGTTGACGCTTACTTTAATCCGTTTTCTGAGCTTAGATTTTTCTGTTCCTACCCAGACCGTGGATTTGGAATTCATTTTTTGTCAGGTCAATGCTAATCGTTAAAACGGCCATAACGCACCTCCACTGGAAGGTTTATCAGTAATATCCTACCGTTGCTTCATGGTCGGGGCGTCCATTCCATTATTATCGGTTTTCCTTTCTGTTTATAAATGAAAACGCCAGCTGTATTCAGGCTGGCGTCAGGGGAAATGAAGCCTGTTGAGTGAGATTCACCGGTTCTGGTGCAGAAGCTGCAGATGGCGCAGGGTAAGGACATCTTCTCTTGCCTGCTTAATACAGGACAACAGTGCTGTTTCTGTGGTTAATGGCACTATACCCTGCATCACTGCATTGTCTTACAGCAACTGGTGAGGGCTGGCATAAGTTGCCGGTGTTTCGGTAGAGTCACGGTCATCCACCACGCGGAGTGAATAACCGTTTTCAGCGGCCTTATTAATCAGTTCAGTGATATTAACACCATCAATGTCAACGACAATGTGCCCCATATCCAGCGCCTGTACGTTAACGCTGTCGGCTTCCAGTGTCATCATTTCGCCTCCGGATACTTACCCAGGGTAATGTTATTTACCGTTCTGTAATTGTCGCGGGTCATCAGGCCGGTCGCCCTGCGAGCCCGGAGGATATCGATGCTGTTTATTAACTGAGAGCGGGTACAGGCGCTGAATCCCGGCTGGTCGGTAGCACCAGCGCGTATTTTTCCACGAGAAAGTTCACCGCATCACACAGTGAAATGCCTGCCTCAATATGCTGCTCAATCACACGTTCATCGGCAAAAGGTGTGTCATTCAGTGTGAGGCCATAGTGCTGGTCCAGCAGTCGGGACAGCAGTATCTGCCAGATTTCAACAGGAGACGGGCGAGAACTGGCCGCCTGCCCGGGTAATACAGGTAATGTTTTCATACTGAAGATTTTCCTGATATGCAGATATAAAAATGGAAAAGTGGCGTGGTGAAAACACCAGGCCGTAGCAGAAGGCTATTCTGGAGAGTTAATTTTTCATTTCGGGCGTCGGATAAACAGCCAGATAAACGTAACCACAACTGCTGAGGGTATCGGCTTTGCAGGTCAGCCCTTTTGCATACAGCGTGACGGTATGCTGATGGCGGGGATTCAGTTCACCGCTGGTGAGCATGAGTTCCAGTTGTTTCATCAGCAGCGGAAAGGCCTGGTCCAGGTGGTACGCATCTGCATCGCTGAACAGGCCTCTGATACCGGCGCGGTCGGCAAGGTAATGCAACCGGTTACCCTCCTGCACCAGACGTGCCCCGAAACAGGGCGTCACGGTGCAGGGCAGCCCCCACCAGGGGCGGTCGTGATTGTCGTCGGGAAGTGTTGTCCCGGGGAGTGTGTCTGACACGATAAAATCCTTACAGAAAATCGGCTAAGAATGGTCCGGTAGTGGCGATAATTCTGCTCATCAGAATTCCCACTCAGTTCAGGGTGACGCTCATCAGCCGGACATACGGACCAAAACTGTCCTTACGGCGTTCAGCAAACACGGCCAGCACACCGGGAATATCCTGCACTTCACGACCGGTATACGCTTCAGCACTGCCGTGCCAGCGGTATTTACCGGTACAGAACGGAAAAAGACGGGATGTCGGATGTTGTTGGTGAATACGCATGGCTTCACCACGGGTGATAATTTTCATAATGGGATACCTCTGAAGACAGAAGATAAAAGTGAAAACAGGTGTGATGTGGTTGTGAAGGGTTAAAGCAGACCATGTTCGGCAAAGGAGAAAACCTGGTTGCCACCGACTATCAGATGGTCCGGCACCCGGATATCCACCAGGCCCAGTGCCTGTACCAGACGTTCGGTGATAAGCCGGTCTGCCTTACTGGGTGTGACTTCACCGGACGGGTGATTGTGTGCCAGTACCACGGCAGCGGCATTGTGGTACAGGGCGCGTTTAATCACTTCCCGGGGATGGACTTCCGTGCGGTTGATGGTGCCGGTGAAGAGGGTTTCACCGGCAATCAGCTGATTCTGGTTGTTCAGATACAGCACCCGGAATTCTTCACGCTCCAGTCCCGCCATGTTCAGAATCAGCCATTCCCGTGCTGCACGGGTGGAGGTGAAGGCCACGCCGGGTTCATGAAGATGGCGGTCCAGGGTTTTCAGGGCCCGCTGAATGAGGCTGCGCTCGCCGGGCGTCATCTCTCCGGGCAGAAAGGAAAGTTGTTGCATTGTGCTTCTCTCCATTCAGTCGATGATGCGCATAATGGCGCTGCATTCCGGATGCTGCAGGGCGTAATCCCGCAACCGGTAATAATGGACCGTCATGGCATAATTCTCCGTACGACAGGCATGATGACTGTACGTCATCAGACAGGCGGCAATACCGGCGGCTTCCGGGCTCATTTCTGCGCGGTTACCGTTCATGGCATTGAACAGTACCCATGTTTCGTCATCATCGTCATCCGGTTCGGGTGCCATAAATGCCCCGCCGTTGTTCAGGGTGTACAGATTCCAGATACCACCGCAGTAGTCTTCGCACAGACGGTCCATCCAGCCGAAGACACGGGGCTCCAGGGTCACCCACTGTGGAATGAGGCCAAAATGCTGCGGCCAGAAGCTGATGCGCTGTTCATCAGGGACGAGGCTGGCAACCAACTGAGGCGGATTATTCTCTGGTGTTGTAGCTGAATAAATTGTGGGGGTATTCTGAGAAACGGTTTTCATGAGATAACTCCTTAAATAACAAATAAATGTGTGTTTTTCAGGAACGAAAGCTGAATGATTCCCTCACTCAGGGAAACGGCATCAGCGCAGGCTCTCCAGCATCGTTTCTGCCATCACCCACAATGCGCGATTGAGCTTAATGTCGGTATCAATGCTGTGAATGGCCCGGGTATGGATACGTTTTCCTTTTGCACTGCGACCGGAAATCCCGCCTTTCAGCATATTCTCCTGGATGGTCTGATATGCGCTCCACAGGTCCTTACCGTAATCCTCCCGGCGTCGCGGCGTCAGAATGTCGGCGGTGGTGACGGGCTGATGTTCGTCACCATAACGGTAAGTCAGTGCCGCCTGTGCCAGCGCCTGGCGTGCCGGTGGCGGCAGGACCAGCGACTGCATGGCATCACGCTTCTCCTCTATCCGGTCAAACACGCCCACCACCTCGTAAGCCCCTTCGATAACTTTCTCCACTACATTTCCCCGGTGTGGAACACGCACTTCCCCCAGAGACTGGCCACAGACGCACCCGTTCTGGCAGACGAACCTGAAGTAACCCGGCAGCATCTGGTAGCTGGAGGTACCGTCATGAGAGTTGAGCAGAATAATTTCAGGGACATGTTCTCCGTTTATCTCTCCGGCCCGCCGCAGACGCAGCATGTGTTTTGTGTATCCCCGGCGGCCCGGGTCGCGCACACGGGTCTGGCAGGCGAAGAACGGCTGAAAGCCTTCCCGCTGCAGATTTTCCAGGACGGTAATGGTGGGAATGTACGCATACCGTTCACTGCGGGAGGTGTGCCGGTCTTCCCCAAAAATACTGGGTACATGGCGTATCAGTTCTTCATGTGTCAGCGGACGGTCACGGCGTATCTGGTTTGCAGCATAACCAAAACGACTGGCTAATCGCATACTTTGCTCCTTATCGGTGGTTAAGATTTACTGGTGCAATAAATGAAAAAAGCCGCGTCTCCCGGAGAAGACGCGGCCTGACGGGTGAAATGAATAAGGTTTATTGTCTGAGAGGCCTTTCACTGGCGAGCCACGCATTAAGCGGCTTTCCGGTAACAATGGCTGGGGCTGTATTTACCTTTGATATTAATAATGTGCAGAGAAACGCATGGTTTACTCCTTAGATTTTAAGTTTGTCCTGGGCTACAACGACAGGTTTTCCGGATGTGTCGATGACTCCTACCGTCGGTACGCCATTTTTGATTTCGAAGAACGGTTTGTTGCTACCTGAGCACAGTTGATTGTCCCCGTATTCAATCATTTGTGCTTTCCCGGTTTTCAGGTTAACTACCGAGACAGTGTAGTCGTAGCACCAGGCACCACCACGTTCAAGCACGAAAACATAGCTGTTATCTTTATAGTTGAACTGATTCTTTGTCTGGCAATTCATACCGTCAATTTCGGTACAGGAAAACGCTTCTGTAGTATTAACGTATTTGATGTTATTTGGCAGTTTTACTTGTTTCGCAGTAGCGAAGACAGAGAACAGAATAGTTACAGCAACGAGTAAAGTTTTGATAAAAGTTTTCATGATAGACTCCTTAAATTAGGGAAGGTGCGAACAAGTTCCTGATATGAGATCATCATATTCATCCGGAGCGCATCCCAGAGGGACATCATGAGCCATCAACTCACCTTCGCCGATAGTGAATTCAGCACTAAGCGCCGTCAGACCCGAAAAGAGATTTTCCTCTCCCGCATGGAGCAGATTCTGCCATGGCAGAATATGACCGCTGTCATCGAGCCGTTTTATCCCAAGGCGGGCAATGGCCGACGGCCCTATCCGCTGGAGACCATGCTGCGTATTCACTGCATGCAGCATTGGTACAACCTGAGCGACGGTGCCATGGAAGATGCCCTGTACGAAATCGCCTCCATGCGCCTGTTTGCCCGATTATCCCTGGATAGCGCCCTGCCGGATCGCACCACCATCATGAATTTCCGCCACCTGCTCGAGCAGCATCAACTGGCCCGTCAATTGTTCAAGACCATCAATCGCTGGCTGGCCGAAGCAGGCGTCATGATGACCCAAGGCACTTTGGTGGATGCCACCATCATTGAGGCACCCAGCTCTACCAAGAACAAAGAGCAGCAACGCGATCCGGAGATGCATCAGACCAAGAAAGGCAATCAGTGGCACTTTGGCATGAAGGCCCACATTGGTGTCGATGCCAAGAGTGGCCTGACCCACAGCCTAGTCACCACCGCGGCCAACGAGCATGACCTCAATCAGCTGGGTAATCTGCTTCATGGAGAGGAGCAATTTGTCTCAGCCGATGCCGGCTACCAAGGAGCGCCACAGCGCGAGGAGCTGGCCGAGGTGGATGTGGACTGGCTGATCGCCGAGCGTCCCGGCAAGGTAAAAACCTTGAAGCAGCATCCGCGCAAGAACAAAACGGCCATCAACATCGAATACATGAAAGCCAGCATCCGTGCCAAGGTAGAGCACCCGTTTCGCATCATCAAGCGGCAGTTCGGCTTCGTGAAAGCCAGATACAAGGGGCTGCTGAAAAACGATAACCAACTGGCGATGTTATTCACCCTGGCCAACCTGTTTCGGGTGGACCAAATGATACGTCAGTGGGAGAGATCTCACTAAAAACTGGGGATAACGCCTTAAATGGCGAAGAAACGGTCTAAATAGGCTGATTCAAGGCATTTACGGGAGAAAAAATCGGCTCAAACATGAAGAAATGAAATGACTGAGTCAGCCGAGAAGAATTTCCCCGCTTATTCGCACCTTCCTTAAAGTTAAAGCCCGTGAACAGAACCGCCAGAAATAACATCAGGGTATGTAAACGTTTCATTGTAAATATTCTTCCGTTGTAAATGGCGCTGGAAAATTTCTCATCAGTGAAACCTTCCGGAAGTTTCCCCCACTTGTATGATGTATATCGCCAGTATTTTATTTCATCCCGGCTGTAATTTTTATATTCCCCGGCACGTGCAATAACGCTGACCAGAGATATAAGGCTCATTAATAACTTTACAGGTAATTTCATAATTAAATTTCCAGTGAGTGAATTGACAGGTGAGGGGTAAAACTTTCTCTCAGGTAATATATATCTGAAAATATTTTCAATAACACCAGACAGGAAAAACACCACCACAGGCGGTGGCGTTTCTTTGGGGCGTCTTTATTTAATCCGGGCCATCGCGTTTCTCAGTGCCAAATCTGCCTCTTCCGTTATATCCAGGCTTTTCTGCAATACCGCCTCTGACCGGGTCAGTGCCTGACGTGCTGCCAGCGGTTTCCGGATATGCTCCATCGTCAGCATCGTGTCTTCATAGCCCTGCTGACGCCAGGTGTCGGTATGTGCCGATGTAAAACTGAGCAGACCGCCACTTTTGCCTTCTTCCCCTGTTTGTTTCAGCTTTTTCCGGGGACGGATTTCAAGGATTGTGGTGTCCGGAAAAGCCCGGCGATCCCATAAAGAACCGTCACTCAGATGCGACACAATCACCATATTGCATCCGGCATCCACCAGTGGCGTCACAGGGGTATTCCCCTGCATATTTTGCCATCCGCCCATACCACCATCACCGTACATTTTTCCCTGTACCTCACGGGGACGGAACAGCAGGGGCAGTGCTGCTGACGCCAGTAAGGCTTCTTTCTGCTGCCCGCGGGGCAGGCTCTGGATATGCTGAAAAACGGAGTTTTTTGTAGTTCCGGCACCCAGTTCAGCACGAATGCAGTCGATAATATCCTGCACTCCCCCTTCCGTGGGGTACAGCGACACATACAACGGTAGCCCGTCTGACAGAGCATCAGTATCAAGATAATGATCCATCAGCCCTGTCAGGGGTCCATCTGACAACAACGGCTGAGCCATCGGATTTTCGAACCCGTTGATTGTCGATATATGGCGAAGAAGCGTCGTAAGCAGTACTCCTGCACGTCCGGGGATCTGGCAGAGGTTCATTGCCTGGAACAATTTTTTCAGCAATGAAAAGTAAACCGATCGGTTTACCGACAGAACCTGATTCTCTCCCAGATACTTCCAGAGCGCCTCCAGGCGTGCGGCGGCTTCTGACAGATCGGGAGAGGCCGCGATAATGGCACCATTGAGAGCCCCGATACTGACTCCTGAGACCATACTGATCTGTGCGCCGCACTCTGCCAGAGCCTTAACCACACCTGCCTGATAAGCGCCCACCGCCCCGCCACCGGACAGCACCAGCCCCGTTTTCATTTCTGTACTCATGCCGCCCCCTTCTGAAATATTTCATCAACCATACTTTCAGAGAGGCGCTCTGCAGAGCAGAGACGGGGCATACGAACCGGTAAGTGTTCTGCAGCCTGCGTGGTTGACCAGATCACCGGATGCCGCTCTTCACTGCACCAGTCCCCCAGCCAGTTAATCGCGTCATGCCACTCGTTATCTGCCTGCTCCCGGACCTGACCACCAAGCCAGTCCAGAGTGTTCAGACGCACGGTTGCACTACCGCCACTCTCCTGTGCCATCTGCGTTAATGCTTTATGTCTGAGAATATCCAGTAGCTGGTTAACCTGCCCTGTTTCGCCCTGACGTATCACATCACCAAACGCGCCCCATCGAAGCTCTTCAAGCGCCACATAGCAGCGTCCGGCAGGGGAAAAGGACGCATATCGCCCGGCACTCCACCATGAGAATATCTGCTCAAGATGTAACTGTGCCCGCTGAACCTGGTCAACACGGTGGAGTTTTTCTTCAAGATGATTCAGTTTCTGGTGAACCTGATCGGCCAGGGTGAGTAACTGCTCCCGCGTATCTGCGGAATAATGCGCCAGCCTGGCAGTATCACTGACCAGTGAACTGACCCTGTCGTTTACCCGGGTAATCGCGTAGTTTGTGGTGGCAAGTGACGTTGTCAGCTCCGTCAGCCAGCGCAGGGATGCCTCAACGCCCTGTGCAAGCGAAGCATTGATGGCATTCTGCCGTGCAGCACCTTCGCCGCTCAGCCCCTCTTTTAACCGCCGGAAGAACGTGCGCTCTCCGGCCGTGCGGATATGCTCCTGTGCAACATCGATACCGTTTGCGAAATCAACCACAAATTTTTCAGGAAGACAGGTGAGTACCTGACATACCCGGTTATCAGCAATTTGTTGAATAAATGGTGAAGTCACAGCATTGTCTCCAGTTCTTCCCTTAACGCCTTACTGTCAGTAATGAGCTCAGGAACTCTTTCATTTAACGCCTGAAGACGCCCGGTCAGCCGTTCCTGCGCCTGCTGATCGCGTTTATGATCTTCAGAGCTCTGAATCAGCGTGTTACGCAGCTGTTCAACTTTCTCCCTGAATGTACAGAAAAAGGCATCGATTTCCTGGCGGACGGGCTGGTTAATATCCTGCTCAATGGATGCCTGCAGCTCCCCGAAATATGCCCGGGTCAGTGACATCACCTCCTTCCTGACCTTGTTGATATTGATAACACTGCGGCTCACATCCACGTTATAGTTTTCCCATCCCCATTCTTTGGTGCCAATCCATCCACAAATCTTTCCAATGAAGCTATCCTTCCGACGGCGACGGGTGACTGTCTCCGTTCTTTCCTCCATAAGCGCACTCAGATTTGTTTTTACCGCGAGCCGGGTCTGTAACTGACTGACTGCCGGAAAACTGATTTTTACAGTGAAGCCCTCATCCGCCAGGCGGGCATTGATACGTCCGGCGATGTTTTCTGTCGCATACAGGGCCGTACCACGAAAACCTGTTTCAATCCCGCTGACGATTTTCTCCAGCTCAGGCCGGAACTGTGCCTCAGCCTCACTGTGCAGGCTGGTCACGGTCGATTCGATTTGCGTCATCAGTTCAAGGGCTTCCCTGCGATTATTTAATGTTATCTCGGGGTTTTCCGGATCAAAGACTCGTATCCTGTCATCCTCCCAGCCCGGGTTATTGATACCGGACCATCGATAAATCTTTCCCCATAATCCGGACCGGGACCTTCGTTGTTCTGTGTCTTCTTCCTCCAGCATTTGCTGTTCTTTGCGTTTACCGGTTCTGAAATAGTCATTCAGTTCCTCTTCCAGTGAGGTGCAGACCCCCGTGAGTAATTCCCGGGTTCTGGCATCGATCTCCTCCATGGCCATTCTGACATCAGCGGTCACCTGCTCCTGACAGTCCGCGATTTCCCGGATATCCGCAAGCAGGCTGGTGATATGCGCCTGCAGTGACTGAATGCTTTGCTGTAGCCCCTGATGGCGTAATGACAGATATTCGCTGACATTTTCCGCATTCTGCATCAGTTTTGCGGCGGCAGAATCAACCGCCAGTGCCGCCGCTCTGGAATGGGAACTCTGTATGACTTCCGTTATCAGTTGATCGATAAGTGAGCCTTCCCACAGGTCTGTTGCCCCTTCAGTTGCCAGTTCGCTGTCTTTACAGACGTAATCTTTTTTCATGCGACCGAAAGCTTCCCTGACAAAATCATCGACCCAGGCTTCATCAACAGGAAGGGTTCCGTTTTTCCGTAACTCATGAAGCGCACGGTTAGCCAGGTATGCCTGGCGTGAGGATCCGGGATAAACGCGGGAGGCGGGCAGCACATCGCTGTTCAGCATTGCCGGAACTTTCTGGCGTACGGCATCTGCCCCATCGCCATTGCGGTCTTTCTCATCAAATTTATTGACCAGCACAAACAGGCGGCCAACTGATACGTCCGCAATGGCATTAAGCTCTTTACGGACGTCTTCATCCGCTTTTGAGTTCATCTGGGTGTAATCCATCACTGCCAGAACCGCAGAAGCTTTCTGCAGTTGATCCCGCATCATCACTTCCATCTGCGGCTGGCCGGCTTCATTAGGGCCGGGGGTATCCAGCAGTGTGAGTGTTCCCTGGCATGCATCCATCCCCACCAGATGGCTGAATTCCACGTCGATCACCGGCAGTTTCTGCACTTCTGCGTATTCATCAAAAGGAAACTCACTCCCCATTGCCGCAGCAAGACGAACCAGATCGTTTAACGATGCCAGTCCGGTAAAGATTTCCTCCTCCCCGTGGTATTCATTTTTGAGCCAGCCATCATCCGTCAGAATATCCAGCAGTTCACGGGTATCCCCGGTTTGCAGCAGGGTCTGTGCGACTTGCTGTCCTGCCGGGGTGGCGAGTTTTTCCTGCAGTGTGATTAATAAATTGCGGACAGGCTGAATATGTTCCAGATGGAGGACCGGCTCAGTTTTTCCGGGAACGTGGCGGATGAGTGTCGGTACAGAGGTCATGGGGCGGTTACGGTTAGGCAGAATTTCCTGCCCCACAATGGCGTTGATGGTGGTTGATTTGCCTGCTTTCATCGTGCCGACAACAGCCAGCACCATCTCCCTGCGGGCGGTTTTGATTTGTTCGCCCTCCAGCTCCTCAATTCTTTTCAGCGCTTTCCGTTTATCAAAAAGCAGCCCGTTTTCGTTCTTACTGTCAGATAACACATCCGGCTCATCAACCATTTGCCGGAGCAGATTGATATTCAGTTGCAAAAGCCGGTCGGCTTCATCACAAAGCAGGGCGATGTTCTTTTCGTGCATTATTTAACCTTCCTAAGACGCATTTTCATGACAACCACGGAGGAGGTCATTTACTACAAATGATCGTTTATAACGATCGATATGATAGTAACGATCGATGTATTCTATTAACTTGAGAAACACAACGCAAGGGGACAACCCGGGTATGGCTGCGTTTGCATAGTGTTTTCATGGAGTTAAAAATCTGTAACAACAGCCTGGTACATCACCACCGGGTTCAGAAGAAAATCCAGTTCCATACCGCGCGGGCAACAGAGACCACCGAGTCACGGACGGCGCGCAGAACCGTGCGTGCAACAGAGGCAATGCAGACGCTCTCCGCCGTGTCAAATATCCGGTCCACCGCACCGGTAAACTGTTCACGGGCCTGAGACCGGACAGACTCCGTGCGCAGCTCGTCCTGCAGGCGGGTCATCAGGGGACTGGCGGCATGGTCGGGAAGTGCTGTCATGAGCGCACTGACCAGCGTATCCAGTTCCCAGCCGGTGCGGGCCGATACGGCAACAACCCGATGTACGGGCCGGAACAGACGGAATACCGCCTCCGTTTTTTCGCGAATGTTCTGTGCCTGTGCGGGAGAAGGCTGAATACCGGCCATATCCTGAACCGCCCCGGGTTTCCTGGAGAGTGTTTTATCTGTGAACTCAGGCTGCCAGATCATCGTTTCCGATGGAAGCATAATAAGCTTTTTCTGCTTCTGCCGGAGGAGTATG
>NZ_JBJQLL010000031.1:0-39092 GCF_046486405.1 Escherichia sp. WS338
CACGGCTGGGACGGAAGTCGCTGTCGTTCTCAAAATCGGTGGAGCTGCATGACAAAGTCATCGGGCATTATCTGAACATAAAACACTATCAATAAGTTGGAGTCATTACCCTTTGGCTTTATATTAATGGCTATTCTTGCCGTTGTTCACGTTGGCGGCTGGAGTGCGATTGAGCAGGCGATGGACCCAAAAGCGATGAGCCTGTTTGCGATTGATAAAATGGGCGTGCTGCCTGCGCTTTCGCTGGCACTGGTTATTGGCGTAGGTGTGCTGGCAACACCGTCTTATCGCCAGCGTATTTACTCGGGTAAAGATGTTCCCTCTGTACGCCGTTCGTTTGTTATTACTGGGGTGTTATATCTGTTCTTCTCGATTTTGCCTGCCATTATCGGCATGGCGGCGTTCACCATGAACCCAAATCTGGAAAACAGCAACTACGCCTTCTTGTTCGCGACCAGTTTCTTACCTGCCATTCTTGGGCTGGTGGTGCTGATTGCCGGGCTTTCAGCCACCATGTCTTCTGCCAGCTCCGATGCCATCGCGGCGGTGGCGATTATGATGCGCGACGTCTACACCATGATTACCGGCAGAATGCCGCCGGAGGACAAGGCCATTACTTACTCACGCTGGATGTTGACCTTTGTTATTGGCCTGGCGCTGGTCTTTGCTCTGACCTCTAATGACATCATCAGCTACATTACCAAAATGATTTCGATGCTGATGTCCGGGCTGTTTATCTGCTCGATTCTCGGTCGCTTCTGGCTACGCTTTAACTGGCAGGGCGCGCTGGCGGCGTTAGTGAGCGGTATGGTGATGTCAATTGTGGTGCTGATGAATGCCGACTGGCTGGCTTACTGGGGTAACCCGTGTATTCCGTCAGTGCTGGGCAGCCTGGTCGCTGGCGTACTGGTGACGTTGGTAACGCCAGCAAGTCAGGTCAGCCGGGAAGAAGCTTTGGCTATTATCACCAATGAGCGTGAAAACCAGAGTGTCGTGATCACCAAACCTGAAGAAGCATAACCGACAATGCTAATCGCCAAGTGGCTGGCGGTTAGCGCCCCCACGGTGGCTGTCTAACACGAGTTTTATCCGCCGCAGGCGATCTTTCGCCTGCGCTTTATTTGCCATTGCCAGTTCTGTTGCCAGTACATCGACCATGGCTAACATCGCGTAGCGGGAAGGGGTGGGCTTAAAGATGTAATCACTTTCCTGAACCAGTAACGGCAATACCAGATCCACCTGTTCCGCCAGCGGTGTTTGTGCTGGCGTAATGGCAATAACACGCGCGCCATACTGACGGGCGATTGCCGCACTTTCGATGATTTCCGGTGTATAACCGCCCAGCGAAAGCACAATCACCACATCCTGCGGCATGACTGCCGAGCACATCATTCTCATCATCAGGGCATCATTCTGACTGACCACCGGTAGCCCCAGACGGAATAAACGGTACTGAATCTCCTGTGAACAGATAGTGGAACCGCCGCCAGTTCCTAACGCAAGAATTTGCCGCGCCTGACTTAACCAGCTTACAGCCTGGCTGATGGCATTCATATCCAGCGAACGACGATGCGTCTCCAGCACGCTAATAATCGCTTCGTAGATCCCCTGAACACCGTCAAGATCCGGTACATCGAGAATAAACCGCTGCCCGACAGCCAGTGACTGCGCCAGTTTGACTTTCAACTCGCGGACATCTTTGCACCCCAGTGCACGGGCAAAACGCGTCACCGACGCCTGACTGGTTTGCGTTAACCGTGCCAGCTCAGCAATTGGCAACTCTACTGCGGCAGAGACGTCATCAAGAATAAATTGTGCGATACGCTTTTCAGTGGCTGTTAACGCCATAAACCGTTCGGTAATGCAGGAGATGATATCGATGCTATAAGCCATAGGAGTATCACTGGTTCGAAGAAGATTGATACTTTGTACCATAAACTGCCGCTATAGAGTGTGACCCTCACAAAAAACGCAAGTTTGCTGCAACAAAAGCAGTGCCGACGCTTTTCCACTGCATAAAGTTTTCCACCACCAGGCCGACAACCAGTGTATCTGTCTAGTGGAAAGAGAAACCATGTTAAAACGTATCAAGATCGTGACCAGCTTACTGCTGGTTTTGGCCGTTTTTGGCCTTTTACAACTGACATCAGGCGGTCTGTTCTTTAATGCCTTAAAGAATGACAAAGAAAATTTCACTGTTTTACAAACCATTCGCCAGCAGCAATCCACGCTGAATGGCAGCTGGGTCGCGTTGTTGCAGACGCGTAACACCCTCAACCGCGCGGGTATCCGCTACATGATGGATCAGAATAATATTGGTAGCGGTTCAACCGTTGCTGAGCTGATGCAGAGTGCCAGTATTTCGCTGAAACAGGCGGAAAAAAACTGGGCGGATTACGAAGCGTTGCCGCGTGACCCGCGTCAGAGCACCGCCGCAGCGGCAGAGATCAAACGTAATTACGATATTTATCACAATGCGCTGGCGGAGCTGATCCAACTGTTAGGTGCAGGCAAAATCAACGAGTTCTTTGATCAGCCGACCCAGGGATATCAGGACGGTTTCGAGAAGCAGTATGTGGTTTACATGGAGCAAAACGATCGGCTCTATGATATCGCCGTCAGCGATAATAATGCCTCCTACAGCCAGGCGATGTGGATTCTGGTGGGCGTGATGATCGTCGTACTGGCGGTCATCTTCGCCGTCTGGTTCGGTATTAAAGCCTCGTTGGTAGCGCCAATGAATCGCCTGATTGACAGCATTCGTCATATTGCAGGCGGCGATCTGGTGAAACCGATTGAGGTGGATGGCTCTAATGAGATGGGGCAACTGGCTGAGAGTTTGCGCCATATGCAGGGAGAGCTGATGCGTACCGTCGGTGATGTGCGCAACGGGGCCAATGCCATCTATAGCGGTGCCAGCGAAATCGCTACCGGCAATAACGATCTCTCTTCGCGCACCGAGCAACAGGCCGCTTCGCTGGAAGAGACGGCAGCCAGCATGGAGCAACTGACCGCAACGGTGAAGCAGAACGCCGAAAATGCGCGCCAGGCCAGCCACCTGGCGTTAAGTGCTTCTGAAACGGCGCAACGCGGCGGCAAAGTGGTAGATAACGTGGTGCAGACTATGCGCGATATCTCCACCAGTTCGCAGAAAATCGCCGATATTATCAGCGTAATTGACGGCATTGCCTTCCAGACCAATATTCTCGCTTTGAACGCGGCGGTTGAAGCAGCGCGCGCGGGTGAGCAAGGGCGCGGTTTTGCGGTGGTCGCGGGTGAAGTGCGTAATCTGGCCCAGCGCAGCGCTCAGGCGGCTCGTGAAATTAAAAGCCTGATTGAAGACTCGGTGGGGAAAGTAGATGTTGGCTCTACGCTGGTCGAAAGCGCCGGGGAAACCATGGCAGAGATTGTCAGTGCCGTGACCCGCGTGACGGACATTATGGGCGAAATTGCTTCTGCTTCTGATGAGCAGAGCCGTGGTATCGATCAGGTTGGATTAGCGGTTGCTGAGATGGACCGGGTAACTCAACAGAACGCCGCGCTGGTGGAAGAATCTGCCGCCGCCGCTGCCGCGCTGGAAGAGCAGGCCAGTCGCCTGACCGAAGCTGTGGCAGTGTTCCGGATTCAGCAACAGCAGCAACATCAGCGTGAAACATCGGCTGTGGTAAAAACCGTGACGCCAGCTGCGCCGCGTAAAATGGCCGTGGCAGATAGCGGGGAGAACTGGGAAACGTTTTAATCGCCATAAAAATGCCCGATAAGCAAAATGTTATCGGGCATAGGGAGATTAATCTTTACGCGGGTCGTTGATCGGCTGACGAACCAGGAAGATGTACGCCAGTGCACCCGCCGCGGTGACGCAACCGCAGATGATTAGTGCCAGACGGAATGAGTGGGTGGTATCAACAATAAAACCAGTAATGATCGGCGCAAAAGAGGCGCAGATGAAGCTGGCAAAGTTCTGGATACTGCCCACCGACGCCGTCATGCGAGAAGCAACTGCGACGTGGATCAAGCCCCAGCAGGATGTTCCGGCAAAGTGAATACAGAACAGTGCCATGCCAATCAGCAGAACCGCCGTCATGGATGTTGTCGCTTGCGGTACGACCAGCGTAAAGGCGGCAGAACAGAACATCCCGGCAATAATGCAGATCTTACGGCTTTTAATCGGAGCCATTCCCCCTTTGACCAGTCAGTCAGTAACGTAACCGTTGACCAGCATCCCGGCAGCCCCAAACAGGAAAGGGATAGCCGCCATCAACCCTGTGCTTTTTAAATCCAGGTTATAGGCTGTTTGCAGGTAACCAGGAAGCCAGGCCAGATACAGCCACGCAGTGTAGTTGATGCCACTGAATCCGAGCATCATTCCCCACATTGTGCGGTTACGGAACAAGCTGCGCCATTCGGCAAAACTGAGCGGATCTCGGCGGGCATTGACGCTACCTGCATTGAGATAAGCTTGTTCAACGGCAGTCAGTTCTACGTGCTCGCGGTTGCGATAGAGCATATACCAGCCGATGGCGAGAAAAATCCCCAGTACACCAATAGTAATAAACATCCCGCGCCAGCCCATCACCAGCATCATCGCCGCCAGAATCGGTGGGCTAACGGCAACGCCAATGGTAGAAGCTGCGTTGAAGAAACCCATCGGGCGTCCGCGCTCTTTGATGTTGAACCAGTCGTTAATGACTTTTACGCCACATGGGTTCATCGGCGCTTCACCAATCCCCATACCGATACGCACCAACACGAACTGCGTAAAGCTGTGAACCATGCCAGACATGGCCTGGAACAGTGACCAGAAGAACATCCCCAGTCCCAGCATCAGGCGCGGGCCTTTACGATCCAATAGTGGGCCGCAAGGAAGTTGCGCAATCCCGTAAGCGAGTGAAAACACGGAGAGCAAAGCGCCGATTTCGGTGGCACTTAATCCCAATTCTTCACGAATCGTTAAATTTGCTACCGACAGCGAACTGCGGTCGAGATAATTGATTACCGCCGCAAAAAATAATAACAACATGGCGGTGGTTTGAATGCGTTTAATTCGGGTACTGCGTTGAACTAATCCATCTGGTGGCACGGGAATATCTGCCGACGAAGATGGAGTAAATGAAGAACGCGGATCGAGGGTGATATTTTCTTTTTCCACGCCGGACTCCTGTATTTATAATTTTAATTGTTTACGTAATTGTGCACTACGCAAGGTTGACATTAACGGCAGGTTAAAGTTTTAGGACTTTACTACCGCTCACAAAAACATTTTTAGTCGACTGATTGTGAGCATAGGTAAGCGGGAATTTCCCGGTATTTATCTTTTGATAAAACCGTGCACCCGCTAATAGTTTGCTGTTTTTAATCCGTACTTAATGAGCATAACGCGTGTTCTCATTAATGGATCGAATCATTGATTGTTTAGCTGAATTCAAATGGTTACGGAGCGCAAGGGTGGCATCAAGGTCACTGCGGCAAATCAGAGCGCTGAGAATGGTCATATGCTCATCGACGGCAATGATATTGCGCTGTTTAAGATCGCTTTCGTCCCATTGATAGTGAAAATGAAAGATGACTGAGATGATCTCAAGCGATTGATCAAAAAAGATATTGTCGGCAGCTGAAAGCAGTAAGGAGTGAAAATCTCTGTCAAGTTGCGAGAACATGCGAAAGCTATTGCCGATGTTGTCACGCAGTAGCCGATGACGTTCGAGCATGGTTTTCGCCTGCAGCCAGCGGGGATCATGATCAGGCAGGTTGAGAAAGTGCTGAAGTGAATGAGTTTCGAGCATTTCGCGTAGCTCAAACAGCTGCTCAGCGTAGGATTGATCGAATTGCTTCATGCTCCACTGGCCGCGCTTTTCGCTTTGAATAAGATTATAACGGCCGAATTTTAAAAGATATTCTCTTACTACAACCGGGCTGACACCCGCGGCTCGAGCCAGTTGCAGTTCAGAAAAAGTTTCCTCTGGGCGTAACTGGCGCTGGTTTATCATCGTGAAAAAAGCCTGCTCAAACACTTTGTTTTGTTCACTCATTGAAGCGGTAGTACAGGCGAAACCGTCATCATGGTCAGGTTTACGCGCAATAACATAGTCGTTTCCAACCTGCGTTAAGACGCCGCATTCGCGTAAGTGGCTGAGAATATGACGCACTGTAGTGCGGCTGATGTTGTACATTTCCGCCAGCGCACTTTGCGATGGAAGTGGGGAAGGGATATGACCCCGCGCCATATCATCAATGACCTGGTTAATCACATTGTGGCGTAAATTTTGTGAACGACTCATATTTTCCTCCTTGTGAGTCCATTAAAACCCGATTTAAAACATTTTTATGCGTGTGTTTTCACAAAACAGATTTTCCGTTCCGCTGCCATTTTTCATTTTCATTGATATCTAAGGCAACAAAAAATGGAGAGCCGAATCATGTCTACGATGAATGTTTTAATTTGCCAGCAGCCGAAAGAATTAGTCTGGAAACAACGCGAGATACCTATTCCGGGTGACAATGAAGCATTAATAAAAATTAAGTCTGTCGGGATTTGCGGTACCGATATTCATGCCTGGGGTGGAAATCAACCATTTTTTAGTTATCCACGGGTTTTAGGCCATGAAATATGTGGGGAGATTGTTGGGCTGGGTAAAAATATTGCTGATCTTAAAAATGGTCAGCAAGTTGCTGTGATCCCTTATGTTGCCTGTCAGCAGTGCCCTGCATGTAAAAGCGGTCGTACCAATTGCTGTGAAAAAATTTCAGTTATTGGCGTGCATCAGGATGGTGGTTTTAGTGAGTATTTGAGCGTGCCGGTGGAGAACATTTTGCCCGCAGACGGTATTGACCCGCAGGCGGCAGCATTGATTGAACCTTTCGCTATTAGCGCTCATGCGGTGCGTCGCGCAGCCATGGCTCCCGGCGAGCAGGTGCTGGTGGTCGGGGCGGGGCCAATCGGTCTGGGCGCGGCGGCAATCGCTAAAGCCGATGGCGCACAGGTAGTGGTGGCGGATACCAGTCCGGCGCGCCGTGAACATGTGGCAACGCGTCTGGAGTTGCCCGTGCTGGACCCATCAGCCGAAGATTTTGACGCGCAGCTGCGGGCGCAGTTTGGTGGTTCGCTGGCGCAGAAAGTGATCGACGCGACAGGTAATCAACATGCGATGAATAACACCGTAAATCTGATTCGTCACGGCGGCACGGTGGTATTTGTCGGTCTGTTTAAAGGTGAGTTGCAGTTCTCCGATCCGGAATTCCATAAAAAAGAAACGACGATGATGGGTAGCCGCAACGCCACGCCGGAAGATTTCGCTAAAGTCGGTCGACTGATGACGGAAGGAAAAATCACTGCCGACATGATGTTAACCCATCGCTACCCGTTCGCCACGCTGGCAGAAACCTACGAGCGCGATGTGATTAACAATCGTGAGTTGATTAAGGGCGTAATTACTTTCTGATAAGGCGAGATTATTAAAGTTGCCATGCAGCGTCCGGGGAAGTGTTGGGCGCTGTTTTTTTTCTGTTTCTCAATAATGTTTTGTAGGCCGGAGAAGGTGTGTAGGTCGCACTTTATGCGACCTACACATCAGTCAGGAATTACCCTTCACGTTCTACCACTTTAATTTCCACCATGCCGATCCCGAGCTTACGCGGCGAGTGCCCGAGGATATTCCCTTCGTTGGTTGAGACAGGTTCCGGTGGCACAATTACCAGTGTGTCGGCATCGGTTGGGTTATCGAAATGCAGTGTGGTGGTGGTCACTTCATTGCCCAGCACAAGGGTTTGTTCTTCATTGCCTACGCGTACCGGAATAGGACGGCTGGCGTTATTGCCGTATGCTTTGGCGGTAATCACCAGGTCAAATTTCTTCGGCAGCGGATGCTTGTACTCGATTTTTACTTCATCGCCCAGCTGTGCGTTGGACCAGCGGCCCCACGACTCTGGACGAGAAATCCCGCTAAACTGTTTCACCTCTTCTGGCGCACCAGCGACGTTAAAGATGAAACTGTCGGCTTTGTAGCGAATATCGTTATCAACAATCTTTAGCGTATCGACATTGCCTTTGTAACGCGCCATGTCGATGACCGTATCTTTAAATGCCGTTTTGCCCTTCCATATTGCTTTGTCAACATGCTGAACAATTTGCTGACCGCCAAGCTGCCCTTGCGAGACACACCAGTCGGTGGAAAGTGCCAGTTCCGGAGCCCAGAGTTGTGCCATCTTATAGCAACGGTCAACCCAGACGAAATTGTCGCGTGGAGCGAAATCAGCCAGCTGGAAACGCAGCGGTGCTGAGTATTCGCTTTCCGGCAGCGGTTCCACGCGTTTGTCTGAAACCCGCAACAGCAGCGGCAAACGGAAATGGCTACCTGAGAAGGCAATCATGTTTTTCTGCTGGTCGATGGTGAACTCTTTCATCTCTTTAGGGAATTTCCACAGGTGGATGATATCCGGCTTCCACGCCAATGTTTTCTCTTTGATATTGAGGAAGATTTCCGACATCGACTGCCCGGATAAACTGCTACGGCCAAGTCCGAGATAGTTATCGCCACCGAGAATGTCCAGCACCGTCGCGCCGTTATCCATCGTATTACGCTTCACTGCCAGCGTCTCTTGCTGCGGCTTGTCGCCACGGATGACAAAAAACAGGTTATTGCGATCCTGCTTATTAAGGTATTTCCACGCCGTATTGTTCATCGCTAAATGGTCAGAAGAGACGACGATGACGGTATCTTTAAACCACGGTGACGCTTTGATTTTGTTGATAAACGTCGCAATATTCTCCTGGCTGCAACTTACCGCGCTGAATGACTGATTCGGCTTACCGTCAAAATCATATTTTTTGCGGTTACAGGTGCGCGAGATAAAACCATCCGGGTGATGGGTATCGACTGTCAGGGTAAACAGTGAGAATCGCTGACCTGAGCGGGAAAGCTCTTCAAATTTTTTCCACGCTTCATCGAGAACGGTATCGTCGTAGAATCCCCAGTCGTTGCGATAGTGCGGGTCGGCCACCACGCTTTTCAGCTCTTCTGAGCCGTATAAGTGGTCGAAGCCGTGCGATTTCAGGAACACATCTTTACCGGCAAAACGCAGATTCGCGCCCTGCACGAAATAGTTCTGATAACCCGAGTTTTTCAGAATATCGCCCAGACAGATGTTCTGCGGGAAGAAGCTGGAAACAGAAGCGGAGGCGTTGCCTTCAAATGGGGCAAACAGCGGTATGCCGCACTGAGAAGCCACCATGCCCGCAATCGTGTAATCCGTTCCTGGCAGCTGCTGCGTGTGGCTGAAATCCAGGCCTTCATTTTTCAACGCGCCCAGTTCAGGCGTGAGATCCGGGAAAGCCTCGTTATCAAAATAGGTCCGCTCGAGACTTTCGCCGTAGATATATACCAGGTTGAGTTTCGGGTCAGGGATAGTTTTCGACGGCTCTTTATAATAAGCCGCAAAGTCCGGGTCGCCGTCGCGTGACTGGGATTTCACCAGTTCCGTTATCTGACGAAATGCCGGGCTGGCATCCACTGAACCCAGCGCCAGTAAGAGTGCCAGCAGGCTGTAACCAAAATGGTGCGGATGATGACGACGACGGCGCAGGATCCAGCCCAGCGCACCGAACACCGCCGCCAGCCCCAGCACAATGCCGATACCAGGCAGGATGTATTTGCTGACACCAGCACCGGTCAGGCTGTTGGTTAAGGTATAGAGAACCGCGTCGTTAATACCATCGCCAGTAAAATAGTCGCTGGCAAACAGGGTGATATTTAAAACGACAAATAGCCCCAGTACCGTTAATGTGGCTGCAAACCACCAGGTGTTACGTCCCGCTTTCCATGCGTAAATCAGCACAGAGGCGAGAAAAAGGGCGAAAGAGAGTAGTTCTGACAACGGGCGATCCTCACTAAACCGGGCCGTTTAGCCAACGTTTAAGCTTTTTGAGAAGCACAATGTAATGGCGTCGCCATATTGCTGCAATTCTAGTGTCAAAAAAATGCGATGTTGTTAGGAATTAGTTTATAAACAGACTTTTTTGATCGCGGTCGCTTCCCGTGTAACAGGGGTAAAACCGTCCAGGAGCAGGGAAAAGGGCAGGAGAGAGCCGCGTCAGCCGGGTAACAGCTAAAACGCGGCGTTTCGCGGTTCAGGAAATGAAGTTCAGCCCCTGCTTTAACACCAGATCGCAGGCTTTGGTTTTCACCTTTTCTGCCAGCGGAGTCGTTCCAATATTATCCAGATTGAGTTGCTGACCATCTTTGGTTTTCAGCAAACCCTGAATGCCATCCAGATAGTTGGTGTCTTCTTTTTGCTCTTCACTGTTCAGGCCCAGTTTTTCCAGTACCTGATTCTTGATGTTTTCGGCATCGGTTACCGAAGCCAGCTTTTGCTTCGCGCAGTATTGCAGAATGCCTGCGGCGTTGTTCATGTTATCTGCGCTTAAGGCCTGGTTCCCGTTGCTAAGCAAGTTAGTTAATGACGCGAGCGACCAACCGCCTTCCTGTGTCGTGCTGTTTTGGTTGCCAAGTTCGCTGGCGGCGCTGGAGAGCGCATCTTTCCAGGACGCAGCATGCACCCCGGTGGAAATTAATGCGCTGGCGGCAATGGCACAGCACAGAAGATGTTTAATAGTTTTCATCATCATTACTCAAGGTTGAATTGTGTCGCAGTATACCGCCAGAAACGGGGATTAATACTCTTTACCTGTTACACGGCTACGGTAGCTATCCCAGTTGAAGATCACCCACAAACTGTTACCCAGGCGCATACGGTCCATCACGCGTTCGCCCAGCAACTTGGTCATCTCTTCCATATTACTGTTGGTCAGCATCCCGGTTGGGCGTTTGGAAGAAGAGCGGCGATCGACGATCTGGTTGATGATCACTTTTTCGTATTTCGATTCGGTCTGCACGCCGATCTCATCGATCACCAGCAGATCAACGTTACTCAGATCGTTAAGCAGTTGTTCTTCGCTGGTACCGCTATTCCTGAAGGTATCTTTCATCGCCGACATAATATCGGCCACGGTGATGATCAATACGGATTTACCGCGTAGCAGCAGCTCGTTGCAGATTGCCGCCGCCAGATGGTTTTTGCCGGTTCCTGGCTTACCAGAAAAGATGAAGCTGGCGATGTTGCCGTCAAACTCTTCGACATACTGGCGCGCTTTGCTTAACGCATTCATTTGCCCTTCACACTCAACGCGATAGTTCTCAAAGGAGCAGTTCTGATGCAGTGGACGAATACCGGAGCGGTTAAAGGTGCGCTGCATTTTCATCGCCCGATTTTCACGTTCGAGAGCGGCGGAGCGGATCGCCCCTTGTTCTTTCTGCCAGGCCAGTAGTTCTTCACCCGTTTTGAACGCAGGTTTGATATGGGCAGGCATCATTTTTTGCAGGCGTTGCATCAAGTCGCCAACGTTTTTCATCGTTACCCTCTGAATCCTGGCGGAATTTGGCTGTCAGGTTCACTGACCGTATTCACATCTCGTTTCGGCAGTCCGCCGTTGCTGGCACGACCGATTTGCAGGCTGCGCGCCAGTTTTTGTTGCCACTGCACATGGTGAAAGACTTTGCCTTCCGCCTGCCAGTAGGCAATGAATGACGCCAGTTCTTCGGCGGTCACCGGCTCTCTTAGTGCCACGCCCCATAGCGCCGCCAGGCGGATAAAGTCGGCATCGGGTTGCCAGTCCGGATACATGGCAAATTTCCCCATGGGTACGGCAACGGGAGCGGTTTGCGGTTCCTGATAGAGTTGATCGTCCAGGGCCACGTCACTTCCCGGACGCGCCAGCTTTTCTTCCAGCGCCAGCAGTTCAGCCAGGCGTGCAGGAGTGATGGCATAAAACGCCGGAGCATTGTTAGCAAATACGGCAACCACACCGCCTTCAGCTTTTGCCAGAACGGTTTGGTGATCGTGTACCAGGGCGTCAATACCAACGACGTCCGGGGTCAAAACTCTGGAAGACATACTGTTTCTCAAATATGGAACGATGAACGAGAAGGGAGATAACTTTTATAGTAACACACGGAGGAGAGGAGGCTGTCTCTCATCCGCGTGCTTTAAGTGAGGCAATTTTATACGCGAGGGCGCTTGCGGTACAACCATAATCCAGGAATGGAAAGACCGATGGATAACGCACCAACAATCGATGAAGCTGTAAGAAAGTTGGTTAACAGGGTAATCATCAACGGTTCGCTGTAACCTAGCTGGCTGATTTTTACCGCCGAAATCATTGCGGTATAAGCTGATATGCCAGGGAACATAGGGATAACAGCCGCCACGGTAAACACTTTCGGATGCGCCAGATACCAGCGCGACCATTGAATACCAATGGTGCCGACCAGCATAGAAGCCATAAAAGTTGACCACTCAATATTCAACCCGCTGGTCATTAAGATCATTCGGGAACCATGACCTATCGCACCAAGCAGCGCACACCAGCGTAACGCCCGCACGGGAACGTTGAACACCATCGCAAAGCCGACCGCAGGAATGGCGGCGAGGATCATATCCTGCGCCAACGCTAACAGAAATTCGATCACACCCATCCGCGTAGCCCCCAAATCGTCAGTGCCATCACGACGCCGACGCAGGTAGCCAGTGTCAGCAGACTGGCGATCGCCCAGCGTGCCAGTCCGGTATTGATGTGGCCTTTAAACATATCGGCGACGGCATTAATCAACGGAAAACCCGGCACCAGCAGCAGAACGCTGGCGGCCATCGCAATGGTGGGGGTATTGCTGAAAGTGGGAAGTTGCAAAAGCAATCCGGAAATGGTGGTGGCGGCGAAAGCGGTGAGGCAAAAGTTGATCTGTGGATGAAGATGACGTTGTGCCAGCAGCTGGCGGATATACATCGCGGCCGTACTGGCCAGGAAGGTGATGACGGCACCATCCCAGCCACCTTTATTGAGTTTACAGAAACAGGCGCAGGAAAGGCCAACCATTAAGGCTACCAGCCATCTTGGGTAACGTAATGGCTGAATTTGGCTAAATCGTTTCTCTACGCCTTTGTAATCCAGCAGATGATGCTCCGCCAGAATTACAATGTGCTGGACTTCAGTCACCACATGCATATTAATGCCGCGATCGTGATTTTTACGTGTCGATGTCAGGCATTGCCCATCTTTAATGGTTGTCAGCACGATGGCGTTCGAAGAGATAGAACTTTCGACGCTGTCCATTCCCAACGCCCGACCCAGTCGTGAGGAAAGCTCATCAACCAACGCGCTTTCCGCACCATGTTGCAAAAGAAATAATCCACACTGGATACAAAGCCGTGTTACGGCTCGCTGTTGCTCAGTTTGCATAACTCGCCCTTTGTCATAGACGTGCTGCGTATTGTTCAGTTAATGAGAATCCATTTGTATCATGAAGCACGGTTGTTTTGCGGTAGGTTAAGATCAAAATTGCGCTGATTAATCCTGGTTATCGGGAGATGCTCGGTGATAAAAAGCGAATTATCTCTCGCCGTAAACAAACTATCGCATGAATATTATCACTATAATGAATTTGTTATTTGGCCTTTACGAGTCAGGATAATAGATAGCTGGGCGCGTTTTTTAATGTTAACAAGTTAAAACCATCAGATTTTATTGAATAAATATTGATTGTGTGATTCCCGCATTCTGCGGGAAGAGATATCATTTAATTATAAATTAAATGAATGAGATCTCTGTTTTTCATTAAGTATTTCTAACAACTTAATGTAGATATTTTAAATGTCTCCAGGCTATTTCACCAGGTTATCATTTGATGCTAACCTTCTGACACATGCAGTGGAGTTGTTGTGCAGCAGGAGTATGCTGATATGAAAGTGAATGCTAAGGATAATTTATTCACTTAATCTATTAATTTGCTGAGAATATTTAAGGAATGAATACCTTGAATAAACCATCATGATTTTTAGACAGTGGATGTGGAGGAAATATGTTGCCAGGATGCTGCAAAAATGGAATTGTTATCAGTAAAATACCTGTTATGCAAGCAGGGTTAAAAGAGGTCATGAGGACTCACTTCCCTGAATATGAAATAATATCCAGCGCCTCTGCGGAGGACCTTACCTTATTACAATTACGTCGTTCCGGATTAGTCATTGCTGATTTGGCCGGTGAAAGTGAAGATCCACGTTCCGTTTGTGAGCATTATTACTCTTTAATCTCACAATATCGGGAAATTCACTGGGTTTTCATGGTGTCACGCTCCTGGTATTCCCAGGCAGTAGAATTGCTCATGTGCCCTACGGCGACGTTATTGTCTGATGTTGAACCCATTGAGAATCTGGTCAAGACCGTACGTTCCGGCAATACGCACGCAGAGCGTATCAGCGCCATGCTGACCTCTCCGGCAATGACTGAAACTCATGATTTTAGCTATCGCTCAGTCATTCTCACTCTTTCAGAGCGCAAGGTACTGCGGCTATTAGGTAAAGGATGGGGCATCAACCAGATAGCTTCATTGCTTAAGAAAAGTAATAAAACTATCAGCGCCCAAAAAAACAGTGCGATGCGTCGACTGGCAATTCACAGTAACGCTGAAATGTATGCATGGATAAATAGCGCGCAGGGTGCAAGAGAACTTAACTTGCCTTCTGTTTATGGAGATGCCGCAGAATGGAACACAGCCGAATTAAGAAGAGAAATGTCGCACTCATAGAAAAATGCGTCATGAGCAGTATCGGTATTGAGAGTTTATTCAGAAAGTTTGCAGGTAACCCTTATAAGCTCCATATCTATACCAGTCAGGAGTCATTTCAGGATGCCATGTCGCGGATCTCGTTTGCGGCGGTCATTTTTTCTTTTTCTGCCATGAGAAGTAAACGCAGAGAGGGATTATCTTGCCTGACTGAACTGGCGATTAAGTTTCCGCGTACCCGACGTTTAGTTATTGCGGATGATGATATTGAAGCTCGGCTGATTGGTTCATTGTCGCCATCACCGCTGGACGGTGTATTAAGTAAAGCGTCGACGCTGGAGATTTTTCATCAGGAACTCTTTTTGTCATTAAATGGTGTGCGTCAGGCGACCGACCGACTGAACAATCAGTGGTACATTAACCAAAGCCGGACGCTAAGCCCGACGGAGAGAGAAATATTGCGCTTTATGTCGCGTGGCTACTCAATGACACAAATTGCCGAGCAGCTTAAACGCAATATCAAAACGATCCGCGCGCATAAATTTAATGTAATGTCGAAACTGGGCGTCAGTTCTGATGCAGGGTTGTTGGAGGCCGCAGATATTCTGTTATGTATGCGGCATTGCGAAGCAAGTAATGTGTTGCATCCCTATTAATCCACATGATGCCGGGTTTACTTCCCCGGCAGTGCTTCATTTCAGCGTACAATCGCCACATTGCTGCACATCCGGTAAGCGATAACGCTGGCAGCAAGTGCGGCGCACCAGCAGGCCGTCGCGCAGTACCACGGTACGCCAGAGTGGATTATCTTCACCGTTCGTGAGCATTTTCTCAAAAAAGAGGGCATGGCGCAGCGATTCAACCGTCGCCTCGCCAAGCAGCTGTTTCATCTCAGTCAGATACCAGTTGATCAAATAACCGGTATTGCTCCAGATAAGTTTGCCGTTGATCTCTCCCGTCGCTTCTAATGCCTGCACTACCGGAACAAGCGCCTGGCTGATTAACGTTTCCATTCGCTGCTGCGGCGAATGTAGTGTTGCGTTTTTATCTTCACACACATCGACCCAGAAACAGGCGGCGCGTCCGGTTTCGTGAAACTCAACGTGGAAATGTTCCGGCGACACATCTAATGCTTTTTCCTGCGTCAGCAGCGCCAACATTAATGGTGGCACCATCAGGCCGATATACCATTGTGCCCATAGTGAGATCAGCGGTTTGTTCTCGCGGATCATCAAGGGTTGGTTGCGGTAGATATGATCGGAATAGACCGCCAGTTGAGAACTTAGCGTATTCGGTGATGACCATTGCGCCAGCGTCATGGCACGGAGCGGTGCGGGTTCATCCAGACGGATAAACTCCAGCAAATGTTCACGATGTTCGGCGATCGTCGCCCGTACGGCTTGTGCAAGCCCAGCATCCTGCGGCTGGAGATGCGTTCGCCAGATAACATCTTCATAGAGCGGTGCGGAACGATAGGCCATAATCGTGATAGTAATCTAAATGATAATGATTGCTAATCCTAGCGATAGGTTTACCCGATAGCAAGGGATTTCTCTGGCTTGCAAATGATAAAAATTATCATATGATATTGGTTATCATTATCAATGAAAGAGATGAAACCATGTTGCAACGTACGCTGGGCAGTGGCTGGGGAGTGTTGCTGCCGGGATTGCTGATTGCAGGGCTGATGTATGCGGATTTATCGCCGGATCAATGGCGGATTATCATTCTGATGGGATTAGTATTGACGCCGGTGATGCTGTATCACAAACAGTTGCGGCATTACGTTTTGCTGCCATCGTGCCTGGCGCTTATTGCTGGCATCATGCTGATGATAATGAATTTGAAGCAGGGATGATAAAACAGGGAAGAAACAAGAAAGGAAGTAAAGATAATTGGTGCGAGGGGGGGGACTTGAACCCCCACGTCCGTAAGGACACTAACACCTGAAGCTAGCGCGTCTACCAATTCCGCCACCTTCGCACAGTCATCTTACTTTTTTTGATATTGCCTCGTTTGGTGCGAGGGGGGGGACTTGAACCCCCACGTCCGTAAGAACACTAACACCTGAAGCTAGCGCGTCTACCAATTCCGCCACCTTCGCCCAGTGCGAGCAATATCAACGTGGTTTTTGGTGCGAGGGGGGGGACTTGAACCCCCACGTCCGTAAGGACACTAACACCTGAAGCTAGCGCGTCTACCAATTCCGCCACCTTCGCATACCGTCAATTCTTAAAAAGAATTGCTACCACGGAGGCGCATTCTAGTGGTTTTCAGCTTTTCGTCAATAGTTAATTATCGACAGAGGTGTAATTGCTGGAAAAATGTCCATCAGCGGATTGTGGATAATTCGTTTGTCGGTCAGATAAGGCGTGTACGCCGCATCCGACACGGTATGCGGCGACATATATCAGATACTCAACCTTTCTTCGCCTGGCGGGTCATAATGGCGCGATACACCTTGAAGCGCCCGGTTTGCGCGATCACTTCGTGGAAGCCAAATGTCTCATCCAGCACGTCCGGATAAGGCAGGAAGGCGTTCGCTACAATTCGCAGCTCGCCGCCGCTATTAAGATGACGCACCGCGCCGCGAATCAGCGTTTGCGCGGCATCCAGGCTGGTTTGCATCCCATCGTGGAACGGCGGGTTGGAGATGATCATATCAAAACGACCTTTCACCTCGGAAAAGACGTTACTGGCAAAGACTTCACCTTCAACACCGTTGGCCGCAAGTGTTGCGCGGCTGGCTTCTACCGCTGGTGCAGAGACATCGCACAGAGTGAGACGAATTTTCGGCGAATGGCGCGCAAAGGCAACCGAAAGTACGCCCGCGCCACAGCCGACATCCAGCACTTTACCTTTCGTGTGCGGGGTTAACGTCGAGAGCAGCAACTGGCTACCGACATCCAGACCGTCGCGGCTAAACACGCCAGGCAGCGTTTTGACCGTCAGGCCATCGACGCTGTATTCGCCCCAGAATTTATCGGCATCAAATACTGGCTGTTTTTCCAGACGACCAAAATAGAGGCCACAGCGACGAGCGCTGTCCATTTTATTCAACGGCGCATAATCTGACAGCATCTGCTCGGCGCTGCGCACGCCGCTGCGGTTCTCGCCAACGACAAAAATATCCGTGCCCACTGGCAGCAGAGAAAGTAAATTCATCAACTGGAACTGGGCTTCCGGTTTGTTCTTCGGCCAGTAGTAAATCAGCGTATCGCAATCTGCGACATCATCCGCCGTGGCGACCAGACTAAAACGGGCGTTATCCCCCATCTGGCGGCTTAACACCTGCCAGTGGTGGAATTGCTGGGTATGAGCACGGCTGGCCGCGGTATCTAAACGCGCGGGCAGGTCATCCTGTAAGTCTCCGGCAAAAAGAATACGGCTTTGTTCGAAATCATCACTGTGACGCAGCAAGACTTCACTTGCCGGGGTAAATGCAGACATGGAATGCTCCTCAATTAATACTGGCGGCGATTATAGCCATATGTTGGCGCGGTATCGACGAATTTGCTATATTTGCGCCCCTGACAACAGGAGCGATTCGCTATGACATCCCGACGAGACTGGCAGTTACAGCAACTGGGCATTACCCAGTGGTCGCTGCGTCGCCCTGGCGCGTTGCAGGGGGAGATTGCCATTGCGATCCCGGCACACGTCCGTCTGGTGATGGTGGCAAACGATCTTCCCGCCCTGACCGATCCTATAGTGAGCGATGTTCTGCGCGCGTTAACCGTCAGCCCCGATCAAGTGCTGCAACTGACGCCAGAAAAAATCGCGATGCTGCCGCAAGGCAGTCGCTGCAACAGCTGGCGGTTGGGTACTGACGAACCGCTATCACTGGAAGGCGCTCAGGTGGCATCACCGGCGCTCACCGAATTACGGGCAAACCCAACGGCACGCGCCGCGTTATGGCAACAAATTTGCACATATGAACACGATTTCTTCCCTCGAAACGACTGATTTACCAGCGGCTTACCACATTGAACAACGCGCCCACGCCTTTCCGTGGAGTGAAAAAACCTTTGCCAGCAACCAGGGCGAGCGTTATCTCAACTTTCAGTTAACGCAAAACGGCAAAATGGCGGCGTTTGCGATTACGCAAGTGGTGCTGGATGAAGCTACATTGTTCAATATTGCGGTCGATCCTGACTATCAGCGTCAGGGATTGGGAAGGGCGCTGCTGGAACATCTGATCGACGAACTGGAAAAACGCGGCGTGGCGACGCTATGGCTGGAAGTCCGTGCTTCAAACGCTGCCGCCATTGCCCTGTACGAAAGTTTAGGCTTTAACGAGGCGACAATTCGCCGCAATTACTACCCCACCACGGACGGTCGCGAAGACGCCATCATCATGGCGTTGCCAATCAGTATGTAAGACAAGGTGGAATAATGAAGTGGGACTGGATTTTCTTTGATGCCGATGAAACGCTGTTTACCTTTGACTCATTCACCGGCTTGCAGCGGATGTTTCTTGATTACAGCGTCACCTTTACCGCTGAAGATTTTCAGGACTATCAGGCCGTTAACAAGCCACTGTGGGTGGATTATCAAAACGGCGCGATCACTTCATTACAGCTTCAGCACGGGCGGTTTGAGAGCTGGGCCGAACGGCTGAACGTCGAGCCGGGTAAACTCAACGAAGCCTTTATTAATGCGATGGCGGAAATCTGTACGCCACTGCCGGGCGCGGTTTCTCTGCTTAACGCCATTCGTGGCAACGCTAAAATTGGCATCATCACCAACGGCTTTAGCGCCTTGCAGCAAGTGCGTCTGGAACGCACGGGCCTGCGTGATTATTTCGATTTGCTGGTGATTTCCGAAGAAGTTGGCGTTGCCAAACCGAATAAGAAAATTTTCGATTATGCGCTGGAACAGGCAGGCAATCCTGACCGTTCGCGTGTGCTGATGGTTGGCGACACAGCTGAGTCCGATATTCTCGGTGGCATCAACGCCGGGCTTGCGACCTGCTGGCTGAATGCGCACAATCGCGAGCAACCAGAAGGCATCGCGCCCACCTGGACCGTTTCTTCGTTGCACGAACTGGAGCAGCTCCTGTGTAAACACTGATTGCCTCCCCCCCGTTGATGGGTAAAATAGCCGCAATTTTTCGTTTTCAACAAGCGCGGCGCGATGCCGCTTACTCAAGAAGAAAGAATTATGACGTTGTCTCCTTATTTGCAAGAGGTGGCGAAGCGCCGCACTTTTGCCATTATTTCTCACCCCAATAATTAAACCCAAATTAAAGCTCTTCTACTCTTTCAAAGTCCTTTCGGCTAATTGAGGTTAATCCATATAACTCGTTTAAATACATGCTATTATGTTTCCTCTTTAATTGAAATTTCTTTCATGTAACTTTAAATCGCTCAGGTTGCTTTCATCAAAAATCTGTACATATGCTTGTACATAATGTACAAAGCAGCAGAGATATTTTGCGATTTGTACAAGGTGAGTAATGGCGCTGTCTGATGCGTGGTTGCGTTCAGTCGTTGGAAAGGAACGCGATAAGGTTTTGGTTAAATCAGATCGTGATGGTCTGTCTGTCAGAGTATCACCGAAAGGTCGCGTAGTGTTCCAATATCGTTATCAATGGGCAGGGAAAGGCGAGCGACTTGATATCGGAACTTACCCGGCAACTGGATTAAAAGAGGCCAGAGAAGAAGTTATCCGTCTTCGTGGTGAACTTGAGTCAAACCGCAATCCACGATTGGTCAGGCAGGCAGAAAAACGCAAAGCTACTGAAGCCATGACGGTAGAGTCTGTGATCCGTGCCTGGTATGAAGCATATTGTGTAAAAAATAAAAAAGGTTCTGAGCAGATACTCCGCTCATTTGAACTGCATCTGTTCTCTAAAATCGGGAGTATCCCTCATGATGCAGCTACATTGCATGATTGGTTAGAGGTCCTGGAGCCTCTTAGCACTAAGACTCCGGCAATAGCAGACCGATTGCTAATTAACGCAAAGCAGGCCCATGTCTGGGCGTATAAGAGAAAGTTTATTGAAACTCGCCCGCTGTCGGACATCACGGGTAAAGATATGGATATCCGTAAAGGTCAGAAGAAACGGTTTCTGACACACGATGAAATTAAAATTCTTTATGCTGCGATCGATGGTTCTCGAATGGTTCCCAAATACCGGGCCTTCATTAAACTATTGCTGCATTTCGGCTGTCGTAGTTCAGAGCTGATTACTGCCAGGGTGGATGATTTTGATTTCATTAATAAGGTATGGACTGTACCGCCAGAACGACATAAGACAGGTGATATAACAGGCGAACCGCTAAAGCGCCCCATTATTGAACCGGTTGAAGAGCTTATAAAATACGTTATCTCTATGAACAACGGTTCCGATATGCTTTTTACCAAGGAAGGAAGCAAGGAGCCAGTTGGTCGGACATCATTGCAGTCGCTGCCTTACAATTTAATGCAGTACGCATGGCGGCGTTTGGGGTATCAATTTCCTCATTGGTCTCTTCATGATTTGAGACGAACAGCACGAACAAACTTTTCTGATCTTACTGCGCCTCATATTGCTGAAATAATGCTCGGTCATAAACTGCCAGGGGTATGGCAAGTTTATGATAAGAGTGATTATCTAGAAGAACAGCGTAAAGCCTATCAGGCATGGTGGGATAGGGTTGATTCGATTCTTACTTACACTAATTTAGGTTCCAACAGACAGCCTATTGAATAATGAATGGACATACAGAGTAAGAAAATAGTAATGATTCTTGGATTATAATTAACTGGTTGCTGATATTTCGATTTGCTGATTTATGAAGAGGCAGTCATTATATTTATAAAAATACCACTCCTTATCCTTACAGAAATAAGGAGTGGAAACAGTTATGGCTGAGACTCTGGTTTAGCAATCTCGTTTATAAATTTCTTAGCTACAACAGTCTCATACTTTCTATAATCATCAAGATATTGAACATCTATATGATTTTTGTAGCGAGCATTAAATTTATTTGCAGTCCCTGTTTTATCATCTTTACGTTCATCCGTTGGTCTGAAAAATTTATGGTAGCGGCGGGGTGATACCCCCTCAAAATCACAAAATATTACTTTGGATGATTCTTCGTTCTTTGTTATTGCATCATTATGCAGATCAAGAGCAAGGCTTTTATCAAATGGCTCTATATATACTACTTTTTTTATTCCAGCTGCGACAATATGCCTTGCACAGTTGTGGCAGGGATAGGTTGTCGTAAAAAGAATTTTATCTTTAGTATCGCCGTTTTGTTTTCTAGCCATTGATGTAATGACGTCCATTTCAGCATGAATTGATCTGGAGTACTCCATTACACTTGATATTTTGCTGTCTTTGTAAATGCCTTCTGCAATATTATCTAATTTGTTTAGAAGTCGTGTTATATTAATATCGGCAACAGTTTGTCCTGCGGAAATACCTAATACAGTTCTTACTTCGGTTGATAATATGCTTTTTATACGGTCTTTAATTTTTAGCTTGTTTGCATCATTATAACACTTACCACTTTTGTGAACGCATCGATGATCGTTATCAAAATCATCACTGCTATACAACCCGCCACCAGCTTTAGGTACGTCGTTCTTACCCACGGCAAGCAAATTCCCTTCATCATCAAACAGTGCAGCCCCTACTTGACGTGATAAACAAGCTGATTGTAATGATGTTGAAAAGGCAGCATACATACCTTTCTCGTTAAAAGTTGGTGTTAAACCATTTTTGCCATGAATAAGACCGAAAAACCGATCAATCTTCTTCTTTAATTCGCTTTTTTGGCTGAAGTTATTTTTAATAAAAAAATCTGAATCAAGAATGGTTTCCCCGGTTCTTTGTCCATACGGATCAGAGGATTTATTATCAATATTGATAATTAAATGAAGGTCGTCCTTTGTCGATTCGTCAGCAATGAGATTCGGAATTCGGTAATCTAAATCGCGCAAAACTCCTAATAAATAGAAATTATGCTGATATATAACTCTGAATAACTCTATTTCTTCCGGCCTTTTGAATTGATCAATGATGAAGACAGTACCTTTATATTCATCATTATTATAATCAATATTATTTTTCTCTGCTGCGATTGCTGCAATAGCAGCTTCTGCAAGCAACTCATTTTTTTTGTAATGTTTACGAAGCTTATTGGCAATATCCTGGAGTTTTAAATGTCTATTAACTTGTGTGCTTTCGGATACCTCCAGTGCTGCTGGCTCAAAATATAATGGGCTTTCCATAAGCGCACTTATGCGGATGTGTACAACATTATACCCCCATTCTTTGGATATCTCTTCGATAATTTTGTTTATCGTTCTCATGCCACATCCAACATATCCACACAATCCAAGATAAATATCTTTTGATTGTCGTGAATTCACAATCTCAAGTGATGATGCTGATGTTGAGCCTTTTTTTTCATTCAGCTTTTGTGGAGTTTTTTTTGCTGCTTCAGCCATTGCTAATTACCTAGTCGAAAACTATATCAGTATTTATTATTTCAAAAAATGCATCAAGAATTTCTTTATTTTTCTTTTTACTTTCAAATGAAATGACATTATCTTGATTAAATGTTGTTAATTCAATGCAGATAGAATCAACCTGATCATTGGCGGCGATGCTAGATTCTATTTCATTAAATGCTATTACATTCATTTATCTTATCCAAACATAATAAAAAACCATATGGCCTTTAGTGTACAACAAAACCATACTCTTTCCCCTCTTTTTAGAGGGGGAAGTGTGGTCCACATCATGTTTTTCCCCACCCATGAAAATGTTCACCTATGCCGGTGAGGCATTTTATGTACATCAACTCTTTGAGTTGAATCATTATTTTAGTATTTTTTCTATCATTGTGTAAATGTCTTCGTTTCAATACATCATGCTTGGGGAGCGGTCCCAGCTTCCTGATAATTAATGCTTGTGGATAGCAACGTCCGTGCCTGTATCGCTCAGACAGACGCTGACCGTGCCATAGACGTGTCTGTTCACATACGTCATTCAATAACTCCTGCAAACCTGTAAATCTTGCGTGACGCCCATTTATTTGGGCATGATTTAATATCAGGATCTGGAAAATCAGGTCTGTATTTCTGGCCAGTTCTCCGGTTTACGCTGTTCCAGCGAAGAACTGTTGATACTGAAACGCCACAGAAGTCGGCGACTTGTTTAGTTGTCATTAAGTTGTTCATTACTTCACCTCCTGCGGCGGTTCCGGTAGCGGCATCCAGTGGGTTACTTTCGATGCCGGTTCTTCCCCATTGTCAGTAACTGCCCACCATTTGTTTCTCGAACAATCGTAATACCCTTCGAAGGTATCGCACTCAGTCCAGCCGTAAGACTTACCCCAACACCAAACATATTGTTTATCGTTCGGCATTCGCTCACTACAGCTTATCCAACCATCCGGAGTTACCGGAGAGTTGCCAGACAGCTTGTTCAACTTGTAAGTCTGGCTTACAGGTTTGACACCGTGAAGCATGGTGGCGCGGCAGGCGTTCCAGCCTTCATCAAAACCGACTATGCCATTATTTAAAGACGGACGAGCATCTGGCACCACCGGCACTGGCTTGGCTATATATAGCGGCTGAACATACCAGCCCTTTGATAACCAACTGTCAGCAATGTTTTTACTCCTGGTTATTGCTGGAATACCTAAGCCATTGTCTGAATGTAGCCATGCCACCGGCTCCTCTTCCAGCGATGCCAGAGCAATTTCATAAGCACGGCGCTCAATATCGTCTCGAACCTCCAGGCTGCTGATACGCTCTTTGATTTCTTTAATCAGTTCTTTATCGGTAAATGTGGTCATTGTGCTCCAGCCTCCGGTGCTTTTGGCATTACTGCCCAGTGAGTGATATTGACGCTTTCAATGTCCCCGACCTGAAATGTCCACTGCCATTCTCCGGTTTCTTTTTGTCCCCAGGTGTACCAGAGAGAACGCCAGCCAATCAGCCAGCCTTCTCCGTTAGCATCAAATAACAGAACACTTTCATTTGCTGGTGGTAGTTCAGCTGACACTGGTATTATTTTGTTTTCCAGTGCCGCACATTTAGCTTCAAGCGCATCGAATTTACGTACCAGGTACTCAGCATTTGTTTCGTTCACTTTCAGATCTAGCGGTACACATTTCCCGCGAAGAAACCCTTCCATTTCGAAAACATTCATGCGCATTTGCGTAACTCCGATAACTCGTTAAAACGTTCCATAAACATCCCGTAGGCATGGCCTGGTGACAGTGGAATAACTTTGAACATCTCTGTCGCCGGGATACCTTCCAGCACAGGCCAGAAAGAGCCATCATCAAGCCCGAGATCGCGGCGTTCGGTTGCCAGCATGATGAGATCGGCATATTTCACGGGGGTACTCATAACCGGGGGTAACCCGTATTTCTCACGGATTACGGCGTCTATTTTTTCTTCCATCCGTTTATAGTCAGGAAGAAGGCGTTTCAGTGGCGCCGGGATGTCCTGGCAATACGCTTCTGTTGCATCATGCATTAACGCTTCAAAAGCAAATTCCTGCGGTACCAGTTGGCTGCAAAGCACCGCATGTTGGGCGACGCTGTAGAAATGTGAAAGATGTCCTGCAAAGCGACAGATATTTGAAAGAGAAACCGCGATATCGTTAATAACGATGTCGTCTTTATTTATCCTGTCATAATAAAAATGCTTCCCGGAAAAAGTTTTAATAAATGACATTTTGTTCTCCACGTATATGCGCTGCACCGCGCTGAATTCTGGTAAAAGGAAGCCCTCACCATCCGGCGATTATTGAGTCAATTACGTTTCCATAAATGCCCCCGCAGGGGCATTTGCAGTAATGAAATCAGGCGGTGAAAGTACCAATAAAGGTTTCTACTTTGCTGTCCTTGAATTTCTCAACAAGCAGATCACGAAATTCGTTAGCCATTTCTTCCTGCACTGCTTCCAGCTGAATAATGCGCAGAACCAGTACAGGACGATCGCCAGTGATAATGCTGAGGCGTAATTTAAACGGACGTTCTTTCAGGCCTTCAAACGGAACGCATTTAAATTCAAATGCCACAGGCATAATATCTTTGGTCTTCGCTTCGACAGACTCCATCAGGGAGCGTTTGCCGCTGAAGTCATTGTCTTCAAAATCAGCGGTCTGGTTTGCTTCAATCGTGATTTTACGGACTGCCGCAGCCGCTTTTGTTGCCTGAATGGCATCACCATTAGCATCAAAGCCCACAAGGTAGTCGGCCCAGTCTTCGATCCATTCTGCCAGTGACTTCTGGGAGTTACGCTCGCCGTTAACAGACAACAGAGCAGAGAACGGTGCTGTCTTTTTCAGTTTGAGAGTGGCAGTGTTATCTGCGTGACCTGGCTCATCAATAGTACCCAGGTTAAGCACACTGACGGCACGCATATTATCGGCATCGATAAAGCAGCGGGTGCCTTCATCTGCAAGATCTTTAGAATAACGGGTAAAGTCATCGATGCTGGCAGTGGAAAGCGCACCACGGAAACGGAAGCGATTTAAATTAAATTTTTCCAGATCATGAATGCGGAAATTCTCAGGCAATGCCACAGCATCGGCACCAATCTTACTGATAATTTCATTAACACCCTGAGCAGAAATAAGGGCATGGATTTGATTAATTGCGGTTGCGTCTAAGTTCTGAGACATAATAAGTCCTCACTATATAAAAATATTCAGTGATGAGAGAAATAATCAGTTTATTAAAAACGATATTAATGACCTGCTGCGCGGAGTTTTCCGTCAGGTTCACCGGCAAGAGTCAGTAATTGTCCCTGGTCTTCCTGCAGAATAGTCAGGCGACCACCGCGATTGACATACATCGGCGTTTCGGTGGTGTCTTCTTCGGAAATTTTCCCGCGGTTAGTCGGGCGAACATATGAGAGTTTGTGTTTGATTTTCACACGGTTCTCATCAAATGGTTCGATTTCCAGGTTGAGTGAGACCTTCCCTTTGGTTTTCGTGTTCATCACACCGGAAGCGACTTCACTGAGAACTGCGCCGATTTTGGTTTCAAATACGCCGCCGTCCAGCTCCCCGATAAATGCCTGCACATCAGTACTGCGTTCGCTAGCCATTTTGCTGCTCCTCATCATATCGACCCTGCAAGGTCGGTTGGTTTCTCCACAAAACAGAGAAGAACACCTGCGGTGGCAGCCGCCCGGATGGATTGGGTTATGAGCCCGTCGTCCGGTGATGCTCTTCTCTGTTTTGTAAAAAGAGCGGTACCAGCCGGAAGCAAGTGTACAAACTGGTACCGCCAAAGCAGTGGCTGTTGTGGTGACCGGTGCTGATCTCCGGCTTGCGGTTATTTCAGACTCTCACGGGCGTTTAATTGCCCCGCCGAACAGCTCTTTTCCGCAATAGCTGCAATGTCTTTCGCGCATCAGCCTGCGCATTCACCACAACGCTGAGAGCACTTAGCCAGTTACGGCACCACACTTTGTCGCGGTTCCATAAATGCCCTCATCGTTGCACCCTGGTCTCTTCCCAGGTGTCAAACCGAACCGCCACGCTGGTTAGGCGTCTTATCAGCATCATCATTGACTTGCACATTCCGGCTACCTGGTTTGTTTGCCCGAGCAAGGAGTGGATTGTCCCCTTTAACGTCCCCAGACCGCTAACGACGCATGTGCCATACGCCGTGTTACAACCAAATTTTGTTTTAATCTTGCCTGTGTTATGTTTCTTTTAGATACATTATGTATCTCATGGGTACATTGTCAAGCATAAAAAAACCTGCCGAAGCAGGTTCATAAATATTGATTAGGCCTTTATTGTGTATCTTCTTGGTTTTCCCGAGAAAATCACTGTACCAATTATAGAGCAATTACCGTTAATCTTAATGTAAGGCTCAGGCCAGTTTGGGTTTAATGCTTTGAGATAACGCTGTGTTCCATCTTCTATCAACCGCTTGAAGGTGGTTTCGCCTGAATCGTGCATCAATGCAATAACGTCGTCACCGTGGCAGGCAGGGACTTCAGGATCTACAAAAATCATGTCTCCCGGGCGGTACTCATCAATCATTGAATCACCAATCACCCGCAAGATATAAGTCATTTCGCCACAGGGTACAGGGCAGGGATACGTTTCTGCTGTGCTCAAATCAACCTCAGAATAGCCAACTTCTTTCCATGCTCCGGCCTGTACCCATGATATGACAGGGACTAACGTTATTTGTTTGTTAGTAATTGAAACATCAGGTTTTTTTGTGATGTTTGTTGTCTGGTGTTCTTGATCAAGCCATCCGACAGGCAGGTCGAAACATTTTTCGATGTGCCGTGCCATGCTGTCACCGATATTTTTAGTAGCACCATCTCCCATAAACCTGCTGGTCTGGGTTGGCTCGCGATCAATCATGGTGGCAAAGGAAGAATTCCCGCCAACACCATCTCTCAGTTTTCTGGCGTTAGACCGCCGGATGTCATGGACTGTTTTCATAACGAAATTAAAACCTTTGTACCGATAGGGTACAAGTATCTTGAAGGTTCATCTCAATCATGTAATATGTATATTGGAGGTACATATTGTATGAAAGCGTATTGGGACTCTTTAACCAAAGAACAGCAGGGCGAGTTGGCCGGAAAAGTTGGCTCAACACCAGGCTACTTACGGCTGGTTTTCAATGGTTATAAAAAAGCCAGTTTTGTGCTGGCTAAAAAACTTGAGCAATGCACGTCAGGTGCAATTACGAAATCTGACTTAAGACCGGATATCTATCCGAAAGATTAACAGAACACCTTCAATTTTTAACCACAGAACGATGAGGCTAACCGTGGGTAAGCATCACTGGAAAGTAGAAAAACAGCCTGAGTGGTACGTGAAAGCTGTCAGAAAAACTATCGCGGCGTTGCCGGGGGGGTACGCTGAAGCTGCTGAGTGGCTGGATGTAACAGAGAACGCTTTATTCAACCGCCTTCGTGCAGATGGCGATCAGATTTTCCCGCTGGGATGGGCAATGATTTTACAGCGCGCGGCTGGCACTCACTACATTGCGGATGCTGTCGCACAGTCTGCTGGTGGGGTGTTTGTATCGCTTCCTGAAATTGAGGAAGTAGAGAACGCCGATATAAACCAGCGCCTGCTGGAAGTCATCGAACAGATCGGGAGTTACTCAAAGCAGATTCGTTCGGCAATCGAAGACGGGGTAGTGGAGCCACACGAGCAGACAGCAATTAATGATGAGTTGTATCTGTCAATTTCGAAGCTCCAGGAGCATGCAGCACTGGTCTACAAAATCTTTTGCGCTCCAGAAAAGAGTGACGCCCGCGAGTGTGCAGCTCCGGGCGTCGTGGCGTTTTGTGTCTGTGGAGAAACTAACGCATGAACAGTTTAACGGCAAATAACCGTTTGTCGCAACAGCTGGTGGTCAGCGTCGCTGAACACCTGTTGTTACGGCATGAATGCAGATTACCAAATCACCTGGCTGTAAGTAACCACAGAGAACTTTACCTGACTGTGGGGGGCGAGTTGTGCAGGAACTTAACCGCTGGTTTCGTGACGGAAGAGGGCTTTATGTCCATGTTATTCGTTGGGAGCCAGAAACGCAGCGCGTTATCTATCTTCGCAAAGACTACCCGCATGAGTGCTTTAGTCCTTTGTGGAAATTCAGGCGTGATTTTGTTGAGTGTGAAGGACCACCAGCACATTGATTCTGCCATTCCGGGACGTTACACTGTTCAGGCACCTTATAAAGCGGGTGCCGGGCGTGGAAACCCGGAATTCACCAAAGCGCACAACCGCGCTCTTGCGGTTTTTTTGTGTCATGAGCAGCATTACGCCCAAATTATGGTGGGGCGTGCAGGGCCAACTTCGGTTGGGCCGGGTTCTTTGGTGACCGGTATTTCCACCCCTGTACGTCTCACCACCAATAAGGTCGTGGAAAGCCTTGGTGGTGAGTTATTAAAAATCACCAAAGAGGCTGCCATCATGGCTACGATCCCAACCCTCACTCAACCTGAAATTGCCATCGTTGATGGTCAGGCTGTTACTTCATCCCTGGCTGTTGCCAACTTCTTCTCCAAACGTCATGACGATGTACTGAAAAAGATCCGCACTCTTGAATGTTCCGCATCATTCACTGCCCGCAATTTTTCGGTGAGTGATTACACCGATTGCACAGGCCGCAAACTACCTTGCTATCAAATAACCCGCGACGGCTTTGCGTTTCTTGCTATGGGTTTCACGGGGAAACGTGCTGCCCAGTTCAAAGAGGCATACATCAATGCCTTTAACCAGATGGAAAAGCAGCTTTCAAGGCCATCCACGCTGAGCGATGCCGCACATAACGCCAGCGTGCTTTACTCCCACTTGTCGGTAATCCACAAAGTCTGGCTGCAGCAGCTTTATCCCATGTTGGCAAAAGCCGAATCCCCGCTGGCTATAAGTCTGTATGACCGCATCAACGACGCGGCGGTACTGGCCAGTCTCATAAATCTGTCACTGAACCCTTCAGAGGTAAGGGGGCGCAAATGATCCGGAATATTTTCAAACGGTTTACCAATCAGACTTTCCGTTGTCCTCGTCCGGGCCAGTGGTACACCACGCCTGCAGGGCATGTTCTACGTGTTAGCCTGGTTGACCGTGAATGTCAGAAAGTGATTTGTGAACCGTTGGGCCGTAATTACCGCGTCAGTATGCCGCTTATAGCCTTTCGCTCCGGAAAAAACATGAAGCATCTCGGAGGTGCAGCATGAGTATGGAGCTGATGGTTAAAGCGATGAAAATTCGAGTGGGTAATCCATTGCGAAAACTGGTTCTGATCAAGCTGGCTGATAATGCCAGCGATCAGGGTGAGTGCTGGCCCAGCTACCAGCATATTGCTGACCAGTGCGAGATTAGCAAACGTTCTGTGATGAATCATATTGCGGCCCTTTGTGAGTCCGGGCTGGTAAAAAAAGTCACCCGGAAAGGTGAAAAAGGTAACTCAAGTAATACCTATCTCCTTCATCTGGATGGTGCAGGAGATTCACTAGGGGGTAGTGCAAATAATTCACTATCTGGTGCAGCAAATTCACCAGGTAGTGCAGGAGTTGCACCAGGGGGTAGTGCAGGAGATTCACCCAGAACCAGTCACTCTTTTGAACCAGTCAAAGAACCAGTCAATGAACCAATAGCTGTTGGTGCATCAGTTGATGAGTCCGTGCGAGTTCGTTCAAACCGGCCGGAATACTCTCCGGAGTTTGAGCAGGCATGGCTGGCATATCCCAAACGTGCTGGTGGTAATTCAAAATCTGCAGCCTTCAAAGCCTGGAAAGCCCGTTTGAATGAGGGGGTAAACCCCGAAACCATGCTGGAAGGTGTGAAACGCTACGCGGGCTGGGTATCTGCGATGGGTAACAGCGGCACACAATTTGTGAAACAGGCTGTCACGTTCTTTGGTCCGGATCGTCATTTCGAAGAATCCTGGGAAGTTCCTGCGGTATCTGCAGCCAGACGTGAGGACCCGTACTTCAAAGCCAGTTACGACAACGTGGACTACAGCCAGATCCCGGCAGGATTCAGGGGGTGATCATGAGTCTTTTGAATGAAGTTCAGAAATTCATTGAAGCCCATCCGGGGTGTACTTCCGGAGACATTGCGGATGCTTTTGCAGGTTACTCACGGCAGCGCGTTCTGCAGTCAGCAAGCAAGTTACGTCAGAGTGGGCGTGTGGCTCACCGTTGTGAAGGAGATACACGCAGACATTTCCCGCGCCTGACTGAGAGAGCGCAGGAACCGGAACCACAACCAGTTCGAGAAACCAGACCTGTGCGCAATTTCTATGTCGGCACTAACGATCCACGGGTGATTTTGTGCCTGACCCGCCAGGCTGAAGAACTGGAGTCCAGGGGCTTATACCGTCGTGCTGCAACCGTGTGGATGGCGGCATTCCGTGAAAGCCACTCCCAGCCAGAACGAAACAATTTTCTGGCGCGTCGTGAGCGGTGCTTACGGAAAAGCAGCAAGCGCGCTGCATCGGGTGAAGAGTGGTATCTGTCAGGGAATTACGTGGGGGCTTAATGAGTAATAAATATTGCCAGGCGCTGGTGGAACTGCGGAACAAACCAGCCCATGAACTGAAGGAAGTGGGCGATCAGTGGCGCACGCCGGACAACATTTTCTGGGGAATTAACACCCTGTTTGGCCCGTTTGTTCTGGATCTGTTTACTGACGGTGATAACGCCAAATGTGCCGCGTATTACACGGCGGAAGATAACGCGCTGGCGCATGACTGGTCAGAACGTCTTGCGGAGCTTAAAGGTGCTGCCTTTGGTAATCCCCCATACAGCCGCGCCAGTCAGCATGAGGGGCAATACATCACCGGCATGCGTTACATCATGAAACATGCCAGTGCCATGCGTGATAAGGGCGGGCGCTATGTTTTCCTGATCAAAGCTGCCACCAGCGAAGTGTGGTGGCCGGAAGATGCGGACCATATTGCTTTTATTCGCGGGCGTATTGGTTTTGAACTGCCTGCCTGGTTTATCCCGAAGGATGAGAAGCAGGTGCCGACAGGCGCTTTCTTCGCTGGTGCTATTGCTGTTTTCGACAAGACCTGGAAGGGACCGGCAATCAGCTACATCGGGCGCGATGAACTTGAGGCATGTGGTGAAGCCTTTCTGGTGCAGGTTCGCCAGCAGGCGGAAAAACTGGTCAGGGAGATGGCGGCATGACGACGTTAACTCAATGCCAGCAGCAGGTGCTGGATATGCTGATTTCTTACCAGAAAGAACGTGGCTTCCCGCCAACCAATCAGGAGGTGGCAACCATGCTGGGATACCGTTCAGTGAATGCAGCGGTGGAGCATCTTCGCGCACTGGAGAAAAAAGGCGTCATCACGATAAAGCGTGGCGTGGCCCGGGGGATAACGCTTCATACCGCGGTGAAGGACGACGACAGCGAGGCGGTCGGGATTATCCGCTCACTGCTTGCCGGTGAGGAAAACGCCAGGCTGCGTGCAACCCACTGGTTACATGAGAGAGGCCTGAAAGTATGAAACTGATCCTACCTTTCCCGCCCAGCGTGAATACGTACTGGCGACACCCTAATAAAGGGGCGTTTGCTGGTAAAAGCCTGATAAGCGCGGCGGGGCGCAAATTCCAGAGCGCGGCGTGCGCAGCAATAGTTGAGCAGTTACGTCGTCTGCCAAAACCAACGTCGGCACCTGCTTCAGTGGAGATCGTGTTGTTTCCTCCGGATAACCGGATCCGCGATCTGGACAACTATAACAAGGCGCTGTTTGACGCCCTGACCCACGCGGGGGTGTGGGAAGACGACAGCCAGGTGAAAAGAATGCTGGTGGAGTGGGGACCGGTTATCCAGAAAGGGAAGGTCGAGATCACTATCAGTAAGTATGAGAAACCGGCGGGTGCAGCCGCCTGATCAAGAGGAGAAACGAAGTATGAATAATCTGATGGTCATTGATGGTATTGAAGTTCGTCGTGATGCTTATGGGCGTTACAGCCTGAACGATCTGCACAGGGCAGCCGGGGGAGAACAAAAAAACCGCCCGAAATACTGGCTCTCCAATAAGCAAACCTGTGAATTGATTGAACAACTTTTCACCGAGGGTGGAATTCCGCCTCTGGAACAAAATCAACCAGTTAGCGTCATTAATGGCGGAAATAACCAGGGGACGTATGTCTGCAAAGAACTGGTGTATGCCTATGCAATGTGGATCAGCCCGTCATTCCATCTGAAGGTGATCCGTACTTTCGACATGGTAACCAGCGCACCGGAAAAATTATCCGGACAGGCTGCTGACAAGATGCAGGCTGGCGTGATCCTGCTGGACTTTATGCGCCGGGAATTAAATCTGTCTAACTCATCAGTGCTTGGAGCCTGTCAGAAGCTTCAGGAGGCTGTTGGCTTACCGAATCTGGCACCGCGCTATGCCATTGATGCTCCTGCTGACGCGCCTGATGGCTCAAGTCGCCCCACGCTGTCGCTGAGTGCACTGCTGAAGCAGTATGGTATCCGCCTGACGGCTAATCAGGCATATCACCAGATGGTGAAGCTGGGGATCGTTGAACAACGCGAACGATACAGCCGTACCGCGATTAACAACATCAAAAAATTCTGGTCGCTGACGGCGAAAGGCTGCATGTTCGGCAAGAACATCACCAGTCCTGCAAATCCGCGCGAGACGCAGCCGCATTTCTTCGAATCCCGATTCCCTGAGCTGTTAAAGCTGCTCGATACCGTTCATTGAGGTGACCGTGAGAGCACTACTGACCCCTGAAATTGCCCCGCGTATGGGGATCGTATTGTTCAGGCCAGGTTCAGAGCTGATGCCCCTGTTTATGCAGGGGCGTGTTCTGCTGGAGCCTGAGCCGGAACGTTATTCATCTTTCGCCAGTGGTGCCGTTCCGGCGGCATCACAACCGCTGGCGGATGATCCTGCCGTTCGGGCCGTGTTCCGCAATGAGGCAGTGATCCGTCGTGCTGGTGGCGTGGAATGTCTTGAAAGCTGGTTACGTCGTGAAAAAGGCTGCCAGTGGCCTCATTCCGACTGGCACAGCGAGAACATGACCACAATGCGACACGCTCCGGGCGCAATCCGTCTGTGCTGGCACTGCGATAACCAGCTGCGCGATCAGTTCACGGAACGGCTGGAATCAATGGCAACGGATAACTGTGCCCGCTGGGTGTTGTCTGTTGTGCGTCGGGATCTCGGTTTTGATGATAGTCACGTTGTGACAATGCCGGAACTGTGCTGGTGGCTGATTCGTAATGACCTAGCGGATGCCTTACCGGAAAGTGCAGCCCGTAAGGCACTGAGATTACCAAAGCCTGTTGTGCCGTCTGTCACCCGGGAAAGTGACCTTGTGCCTTCGGTTCCTGCCACCAGCATCATCCAGGATAAGGCAAAAAAGGTGCTGGCGCTGAAAGTGGATCCGGAGTCGCCGGAGTCTTTTATGTTACGCCCAAAACGCCGCCGCTGGGTTAATGAAAAGTACACGCGCTGGGTTAAGACACAGCCGTGTGCATGTTGTGGAAAGCCTGCTGATGATCCCCACCACCTGATAGGCCACGGTCAGGGTGGAATGGGTACAAAAGCGCATGACCTCTTTGTGTTGCCTTTGTGCAGAAAGCATCACGACGAGCTGCATGCGGATACCGTGGCATTTGAAGAGAAGTATGGCTCCCAGCTGGAGCTGATATTTCGTTTTATCGATCGTGCGCTGGCAATTGGCGTACTGGCGTAAGTGGAGAACGAGCATGAACCTTGAAGCCTTACCAAAATATTACTCCCCAAAATCTCCAAAATTGAGCGATGACGCACCGGCGACAGGCTCAGGTGGTTTAACGATTACGGATGTGATGGCTGCGCAGGGGATGGTGCAGTCGAAAGCACCGCTTGGGTTTGCCTTATTCCTGGCAAAAGTTGGTGTTCAGGATCCTCAATTTGCGATTGAAGGTCTGCTCAATTACGCGATGGCACTGGATAACCCGACATTGAACAAATTGAGTGAAGAAACCCGGTTACAGATCATCCCTTACCTTGTGAATTTTGCCTTTGCTGATTATTCCAGGTCTGCGGCAAGTAAGGCTCGCTGTGAGCATTGTGCTGGTACTGGATTTCATAATGTATTGCGCGAAGTGGTGAAACACTCCAGAAGCGGGGAATCTGTTATCAAGGAAGAGTGGGTGAAGGAACTATGTCAGCATTGCCATGGTAAGGGAGAAGTCAGCACAGCGTGCAGAGGGTGTAAGGGTAAAGGTATTGTCCTGGATGAAAAAAGAACCCGGCTTCATGGTGTGCCTGTTTATAAGATTTGTGGGCGTTGCAATGGCAACCGGTTTAGCCGTTTACCAACCACACTGGCGCGGCATCATGTCCAGAAACTGGTACCGGACCTGACGGATTATCAGTGGTACAAAGGATATGCAGACGTTATTAATAAACTGGTTACAAAGTGCTGGCAGGAAGAAGCGTATGCTGAATCGCAATTGAGAAAAGTGACAAGATAGATAATTTTCGCCGAAGATGTCGACGTGATACTTGCATTTTTCAAAAAATATGGATAAGATTTTCTCAACGATGGGCCTTGTATGTCTACCGTTGGTAAATGTCAAAAACCCGCCGCTGAGCGGGTTTTTTTGTGCCTGATGTCTCATGAAACTATGAAATGGATTGGTGCGTTAAACATTTTTTCTTATTATCTTTTAGATTTTGGAGAGATGGTTAACGTCTGTATTCCAGAAACTCGATGATTATTTAATAAATTAGTTTCAATGATGCTTCTAGGTTATGACTGTAATGAAAAAGGTATTAATAGCAGCGATAGGTTTTTGTTTGGTTGGTTGTGCAGGTATGAAATTACCTGAGTATTCGCAAGTTAAAGCAAGTCCGTATTATACAGATTGCCGTGCGTTTGCCATGGATGTTTATAAAAATGATGGATACAGCAAAATTGCGAAAACTACTATCCTTAGCATGGATGATGTGAAGGCTAGATATATTGTGACAGGGTGTGTAGTTGCTATGGGGAAAAACACTGTAGAGGAAATCAAAGCTGATCTCTCTGCTAAAGGGAGTTCTTTTGGGCTTATCAGTGGAGCTTGTTCTAGTGCGGCATGTCGGGTTGATGTAGAGCAGCAAATGAACGCTTATGTACTTGGTAGTTATTATGCTGCAAATAAAAAATTCCCGGATAAAATGAAAGCAGAGTTTTAAGCAAACCTTGTTTTCGATTATATGTCGAAGATAAATGTTAGTAACGGCATAATAAGTAAATATATAGCTGTGATAGCAACCCGCCACTGAGCGGGTTTTTTGTACCTGTAAACTTGGTGCAGTACAGTAAACACGCTGGTGGCCGTGAATACTGACTTTTTATCTTGCTGGATTTTTAGACAAGAGTTATTGGTATGTCATGTTAACCAGAAGGGAAAAAGACATGCTAAAACAGCAAGATATGACAGAAACCGCCGCCGCAGTCCTTCATTTCTTACCTGCTGACAAGTGGGTAACGCCACGCATGATGACGAGAACTACCGGAGTAAGTGAAGCCCGGTGCCAGTTAATACTGACTCAGTTAGTTCTGGCGGGTCTGGCGAAGGATAACGGCGGGTACGGGAATAAATTCAGACGCTGCCAGTAATGGCGGTTTCCTGCTGTGAAAATGGGCGGCTGGTGGGTGTTGGTAGCACCTGCCAGCCATTCGCTCATGCTTACTGGTCACAAGCGAACCACGGCCCACTGCTTTAGCGCAAAAGCAGAGTGAGCCTACCAGAGTTACGCTTACTGATCCATGAAAAATACTGTAAAAATAAACAGTGTTGATTTAATCAACGCTGATTGCCTGCATTTTATTCAGTCCCTGCCTGATGATTCCATTGACCTGATTGTTACCGATCCGCCGTACTTCAAGGTGAAACCCAACGGCTGGGACAATCAGTGGAAAGGGGACGAAGATTACCTTAAGTGGCTGGACCACTGTCTGGCCCAGTTCTGGCGGGTGTTAAAACCTGCCGGAAGCCTTTACCTGTTCTGTGGGCATCGCCTGGCATCTGATATTGAGATCATGATGCGTGAACGTTTCAACGTGCTTAACCATATCATCTGGGCGAAGCCGTCCGGACGTTGGAATGGGTGTAATAAAGAAAGTCTGCGTGCATATTTTCCTGCCACAGAGCGCGTTCTGTTTGCTGAACATTACCAGGGGCCATATCGCGGCAAAAGTGACGGCTATGCGGCAAAAGAAAGGGAACTCAAACAGCACATAATGGCACCGCTGATATCGTATTTCAGGGATGCTCGTGCCGAACTGGGTATAACGGCAAAACAAATTGCCGAAGCCACAGGTAAGAAAAATATGGTTTCCCACTGGTTTGGTGCCAGTCAGTGGCAGTTGCCGAATGAGGCTGACTATCGGAAGTTACAGGCACTGTTTTCCCGTATAGCGGCAGAGAAGTTTCAGGAACAACAACTGGAACAACCACACCACCAGCTGGTGGCATCTTATGATTCACTGAATCGCAAATATTCTGAATTGCTGGATGAGTTTAAATCTCTCCGGCGCTATTTCTCCGTATCAGTCTCCGTGCCTTATACCGATGTCTGGATGCATAAACCCGTTCAGTTCTACCCGGGTAAACATCCGTGTGAGAAACCGGCGGATATGCTCAGGCAAATAATCAATGCCAGTAGTCGACCTGGTGATCTGGTTGCTGATTTTTTTATGGGATCCGGTTCCACAATAAAAGCAGCAATGGCGCTGGGGCGTCGGGCCTTAGGTGTTGAGCTTGAGTCAGAGCGGTTTAACCAGACAGTGAAAGAGATAAACGAGCTGGTGGGGAAATAATCTGGTGGCCACGCAGGTGGCCTTTTTATTTCCATTACACAGCACCCGCATCTGCGAGGTGGGGTTATGAAATCCATGGATAAGTTAACAACGGGTGTCGCCTATGGCACCTCAGCAGGTAGTGCCGGTTACTGGTTTTTACAGCTGCTCGATAAAGTCACGCCCTCACAGTGGGCAGCAATAGGTGTGCTGGGTAGCCTGGTATTTGGCCTGCTGACGTACCTGACAAACCTTTATTTCAAGATTAAAGAAGATAAGCGCAAGGCTGCGAGAGGTGAATAATGCCTCCATCATTACGAAAAGCAGTTGCTGCTGCTATTGGTGGCGGAGCAATTGCTATAGCATCAGTGTTAATCACTGGCCCAAGTGGTGACGATGGCCTGGAAGGTGTCAGCTACATACCATACAAAGATATCGTTGGCGTATGGACTGTATGTCACGGACACACCGGAAAAGACATCATGCTCGGTAAAACGTATACCGAAGCAGAATGCAAAGCCCTCCTGAATAAAGACCTTGCCACGGTTGCCAGACAAATTAACCCGTACATCAAAGTCGATATACCGGAAACAACGCGCGGCGCTCTTTACTCGTTCGTCTACAACGTGGGTGCTGGCAATTTCAGAACATCGACGCTTCTTCGCAAAATAAACCAGGGCGATATCAAAGGCGCATGTGACCAGCTACGTCGCTGGATATACGCTGGCGGTAAGCAATGGAAAGGCCTGATGACTCGTCGTGAGATTGAGCGTGAAGTCTGTTTGTGGGGGCAACAATGAGCAGAGTAACCGCGATTATCTCCGCTCTGGTTATCTGCATCATCGTCTGCCTGTCGTGGGCGGTCAATCATTACCGTGATAACGCCATCGCCTACAAAGAACAGCGAGATAAAAAAGTCAGTGAGCTGAAGCAGGCGACCGCCACCATTACTGACATGCAGCAGCGCCAGCGTTCTGCTGATGCACTCGATGCTAAATACACGAAGGAGTTAGCTGATGCGAAAGCTGAAAATGATGCTCTTCGGCGCAAGCTTGATAATGGTGGTCGGGTGTTCGTCAAAGGAAAATGCCCTGTGCCATCCTCAGCCGAAACCTCCAGCGCCTCCGGCATGGGCAATGATGCCACCGTCGAACTCTCTCCAGTTGCTGGACGAAACGTTCTCGGTATCCGGGACGGAATTATCCGCGACCAAACAGC